>JBLHXJ010000001.1:0-65976 GCA_047629535.1 Arenicella sp.
ATGGGGGCCTATAAAATATATATGAGATATGTATATAGCGTAGGACATAGGAGCGAATATCAAAAAGGGCCTAAAGAGGCGATCAAAATAGCGCCATTTAAAATGCTGCCAAACGAGTGCTCCAGACACTACAAGTAGTGCAAAAGCATGATGTCTGAATTCAAGCAGCGGATGTACACCAACGCTTTCAATTTCAGGCGCAAGAGCAATATTAAGTAAGTTTACTATACAAACCAGCGCGAGCCCAAAAAGCGCAAATCTAATTTTCCGAAAGGATATGCGTTGATTACTCAAATATACGTTAGACAAGGCTACACCCATCCACCAAATGCTTAGATACATCAGTATTCGAGGAATAAACGTTGGCGAAATTATATAGATGAGCGTAGCCAATACCGCGACCGAGTAGACCAAGCGTTGCTGTAACGCGGTCGAAACAATGTATCGCTGTATCGGGTAATACAGCATATAAAACCACCATTCATAAGATAGCGACCATAGCGGTGAATTGCCCATATAAGGAGCAACGATTACGTTCGGCTTGAAACCAATGTCTTGCAACATTAATAAATTTAGCAACAGCTGAATCAACTGCGGATTCGCCCAACCGTCGACTCTGCTGCTTGCTATCAGCCATCCAAGCAGCATGACCAAGATAAGAGGGATATAAATTCTCATCGCGCGCTTGTAGAAGTAATTGCTAAATGACCTGTTCGACCCTTTTTGGAACGAATAGTTAATCACAAAACCTGATAGTAAAAAAAATAGAATCACAGCCTCTTGGCCAAACCTAAAAAGTAGGCCGAGATTAACTCCAAAAACATCGATTTCCCGAGGTAAGGCATGATGAAGAACCACGTAAATCGCTGCAAAGCCTCGTAGAGATTCAAGTTTTGAGAGTTTCATGTTACGTATTGTAGAGCGTGAGCTCTATTAACTAAACTAATTTCACTTATACTCGAGAACATGAATGAATATCTATTTTTATGGGCTATCGCGGGTGTGCTATTTGTTGGTGCGATGAGCCCTGGACCAAGCTTCTTTATTGTTGCGCAAAATTCGCTATCTAAGTCGCGCGCACACGGTGTCGCAACCGCATTGGGTACTGGTTTAGGTGTCTCTGTGTTCGCAATACTAGCTAGTTTTGGCGTTACCGCGTTACTCGAAAATGTGCCCAGTGCTTATCTAGCATTTAAACTGCTAGGCGGTGCGTATTTACTCTATTTGGCGTATAAAATCTGGCGAGGTGCCAGTCAACCGCTGAAGATGGCTAACGGCCATGGAGAGCAATCGAGTGAAGATTCAAGTAGTCAGGGAGAGGGTTTATTCAAAGCGTTTTTAACCGGCTTAGCAACCCAGATTAGCAACCCTAAAACGGCCTTAGTTATCGCCGGAATCTTTGCCGCGTTTGTACCCGCTCAGCCACCCGCAAATACCGCAGTGCTTGTGGCTTTAATCGCCTTTGTTATTGATTTTTCTTGGTATGCGATTGTCGCAATCAGCCTTTCGACCAAGGCGACTCGCAACCTCTATAATAAAGCCAAAACAGGCTTTGATAGAACGGCCGCGATCTTTTTGGGAGTTGTTGGTATTAAACTATTAGTTGCGTAAGCCAGACCCATTAATACTCACTCTTGAATCACATTAATCGACTCAACATAGAATAGTTCACAAGCGCCATCGCCGCGGTCGTCTCGAGTAAGTGAGCTTTTCCAACGAAAGCCATCTTGATGGCTGATTGACACCAGCTTACCGCTAAACTTTGCAATTGAGCCGACTCTGATTTTATTCAGGGCGTTCTGTATTCGATCGTTACTGGGCACCATGTGCATGTTAGCGCTGCTTTGACTGATTAAATTCATTGTATGAGGAAACGAACGGTTGCTAGTCCTGAATATATACCAACGTCCAGTTTGACGAATGCTTAGAGAGTCGACGACCGACTGATCTGACATCACTCCCCACCCTAAGGCTAAGTCAAAGGGTGCAAGTTCGGCCCCGCGGTCGGCTCGATAGCGTTTTTTAGAAAGCACTTTTGCTTCAAGGTTGAAGCCTGCCAAAGGCGACACCTGATAGCCTTTGAAGGTAAATGGGTCATCATTCCTGAGCTGAGTCTGAAGCGGGATATTAGGCGCCTTCGCTCCGGCTGAAAGCTTTATTGTGGCTGGTTGGCTCTGCCACCATCCTAGTAGCGACAGCACTATTAGGATGGTGACAAGTTTTTTCACGTTGGCGAATCTTGCCTAGTGGCGAAAGTGACGCATGCCGGTGAACACCATTGCCATGCCGGCTGCATCCGCCGCGGCAATAACTTCTTCATCGCGCATTGACCCGCCCGGCTGGATTACCGCACTGATACCCGCCGCTGCGGCATTTTCGATGCCATCACGAAACGGGAAAAAGGCATCAGATGCCATCACCGAACCGACCACTTCTAGCTCCGCATGCTCGGCCTTAATACCGGCAATGCGGGCAGAATTAACACGGCTCATTTGGCCAGCACCAACGCCAATGGTCATATTGTTATTGGCGTAAATGATGGCATTAGACTTAACAAACTTAGCCACTTTCCAAGCGAACAATAGGTCAGCCATTTGCTGTTCAGTAGGCTGTACTTTGGTAACGACTTGTAATTCTTCAGTCAGTGCTAAGTCATTTTCTTGCAGTAACAAGCCGCCGGTTACACGCTTATATTCAAGCTGGTTATGATCTGTGGTAGCCCAAGAGCCACACTCCAGGAGGCGAACGTTTTTCTTAGAGGCAATCGCGGCCTTGGCTTCGTCTGAAACCGATGGTGCGATGATTACTTCAACAAATTGTTTGTCGACTATTAGGCTGGCGGTTTCGACATCTAGCTCTTGGTTAAAGGCGATGATGCCGCCAAAGGCTGATTCAGGGTCCGTGGCAAATGCTTTTTGGTAGGCTTCTAACAACGAGTCGGCAACGGCGACACCGCATGGGTTGGCATGCTTAACGATCACACATGCTGGAGCACCATCGAACTGCTTAACACATTCTAATGCGGCGTCAGTATCGGCGATATTGTTATAAGAAAGCTCTTTACCCTGTATTTGCACCGCCGAGGCGATGCCAACGGGCGCATCGTCTTCAACATAGAAGGCCGCTTTCTGATGCGGGTTCTCACCATAACGCATAGTCTGTTGATGCTTGAACTGCACGTTAAAGGTTTGCGCAAAATCGGCTTTGCTGCCGTCTTCTTGTATTCGGCCAAGGTGATTGGCAATCGCGCCATCGTATTGGGCTGTGTGTTCAAACGCTTTGGTCGCCAGCTTGAAGCGGGTTTGGTATGACAATCCGCCATCATTGATTTCGGCGAGTAACGCAGAGTAGTCCTCAGCATCTACCACAATCGCCACGTCTTTGTGGTTTTTAGCGGCGGAACGAACCATGGTCGGGCCACCAATATCGATATTTTCTATGGCTGTTGGTAAGTTACAGTTTGGGTCGGCGATGGTTTGTTGAAACGGGTAGAGGTTGACGATAACCATGTCGATTTGGTCGATGCCGTGTTCGGCCATTATCGCGTCGTCTGTGCCGCGACGGCCTAATATTCCACCATGGACTTTGGGGTGTAGCGTTTTGACGCGACCGTCCATCATTTCTGGGAAGCCAGTGTACGATGATACTTCTGTTACTGGAATGCCTTCTTTATCGAGCAAGCTGGCGGTGCCACCGGTAGACAAAAGCTCAACCCCAGCCGCGTGTAGGCCGCGTGCGAATTCAACAATGCCGGTTTTATCTGAAACGCTTAACAGCGCACGAACAGGTTTGACTCTACGGTGGGCAGAGGTTTTGTCAGTCATGTTTTTACCTTTTTGGAGCCATCAGCTCGGGTTAATAATAGCCATCAGCTCGGGTTAATAATAGCCATCAGCTATGAATTTTGGCTAAGTCGAATCAGAGCCATGTTAGCCCAAGTTGTATGTTTTAAGTTTTTTGCGCAAGGTATTGCGGTTTATGCCTAGCATGTCGGCGGCTCGTGTCTGATTACCTTTTACCTGAGCCATCACAACTTCGAGAAATGGCTTCTCGACCTCGTTGATGAAAAAATTGTGCAGATTAGCGGGTATCTCACCATTTAGGTCTTCAAAGTATTGCTCGATTGCGTGCGTTACGCATTCCGAGAGTGGGTCTGATTTTGTCATGTCTATAGGCTTATTTTTCTAATTATGTTTATAACGTTGGTGTGCAGCGTATTAAGCAGCAAGCTGTATACAGCTTGAATGTAAAAACTCTTTAAGTAACAGACGTTGCTCTGCAGCATCTTCAGTAGTGCATATTCGAGTTTTTAGCTGCGGCGCAATCTCGCTACTCCAGTTAGCGAGGTACCACTTAATATGTTTTCTAGCTAAGCGAAGCCCAAGGCCTTCACCGTAAAATTTATGAATCTCAGAATGGTGTTGAATGATGGTGTGAGCACGATCTTCGACACTCGGTATCTCGTTATAACGGCCAGTCTCTAAAAAATCGGCTATCTGTTGAAATAACCAAGGTTGACCTTGAGCCGCGCGACCCACCATCACAGCATCAGCCTTTGTCGCATTCAGCACGCGTTGTGCCATCTCCGGTGAGCTTATATCGCCATTGGCGATAATCGGCACGGCAACACTGCGTTTAACCTCAGCGATGGTGTTGTACTCAACCTCACCGACAAACTTGCACTCGCGGGTACGGCCATGAATGGTGATAGCACTAACACCCGCGTCTTCGGCAATTCTTGCAATGCTTGGCGCATTACGGGTCTCTGGCGCGGTGCCGGTTCGAATTTTAACCGTTACTGGCACATCTACCGAGGCGACGACTGTTTGCAATATCTCAGCGACCAATGCCTCATTAGCAAGTAACGCTGAGCCGGCGGCTTTTTTGCAGACTTTTTTTGCCGGGCAACCCATATTGATATCGATGATTTGTGCGCCGTTAGCCACATTAAATTGTGCAGCTTCAGCGAGCATTTGTGGCTCGGTGCCGACAATTTGAACCACCACTGGCCCAGGCTCACCCGAAAGGTCTAGGCGGAATTTACTTTTGGTGGTATGCCGAAGGTCGAGTTGACTGGTGACCATTTCCGAGACGACTAAGCCAGCACCATGTGCGCGACATACTTGTCGGTAGGGCTTGTCGGTAACACCGGCCATCGGTGCGGCTATCACTCTATTGGCTAATATGTAGGGTCCAATTTGCATCGCTAAAGTGTTATTTCAGTCTCGATTAATGTCAAAAATGAGGACGACAGATGATACGTCAAGGGGTCTAAACGGGTAAAGATAGAATTGACTAAAACTGCTACTTTTTAATCAGCAGCACGTTCCAATGCAAGCATAAAAAACAAACGCTGACTCGGTCTATCCCTAAACAGCCTTGAGCGAGGGCGCTAGCCCGTAGAAAATAACAGCCTTGAGCGAGGGCGCTAGCCCGTAGAAAATAACAGCCTTGAGCGAGGGCGCTAGCCCGTAGAAAATAACAGCCTTGAGCGAGGGCGCTAGCCCGTAGAAAATAACAGCTACTTATTCAGCATTTTAACTTGGTAACCAGTGGCTTGCTTGGGGAACGACAGCAGCTCGATCGTAACTTTTTTCAATTCGCGCGCACCAATCAAATTATTGGTGGCATTTTGATAAAGGTAATCGTCGGGCGACAAGTTGCGCCTAGAGACTAAACGACCTTCGGAATCGGTCAACGACATCTCGAGCCAAGGCAGAGGTTGTTCGATCTCGGCATGGTTGATGATGCTTATACGTAATAACGTGGTGGATGCTCGAGTAGGGTGTGCTTCAGTACGCGCCGCCGCCAGTTCTAGCTTGCTCAAGTTTCGGCGCACCGGTAAAACGATATCGTATTGGGCTAATTTTTTAGTCACCGGTAGACTCAACTCGACGACTTTTTTCTCAGCAAATGAGTTACTTTTAAGGACTAAAATTTGTTTCATCCAGAGTTGATAAGCCAGGGCTGCACTCAACGCCACAAGGATAACTATTAATGGCGGTACGAGTAACCAAGAGAGGGGCCTAGTTTTGACTTTACGGTCTAATTGAAACGGCGTGTCCGCGGTCTTGGTCTTATTCTGCGAAACGGCTTTAGTTTTTGCGTTAGCGCCTGATGCCTTAATAAGTTTGTTGTCGACCAGTGAGTCCACTTGATCAATCAATGTTTCTTTGTTGTTGGCTTGGGCCCGCGGCGACGTTGAGTTTTCAGATTTTTCTAAGTGGCTGTTCGACTCTATGCTGCTTTGGCTAGTCTTAGTCGGTAGTGCCAATTGCTGTTGGCCTGATTTTTTACTAACCGCGTTAGCCGCGGTCTTGTTGCGAGATTGTTTGGCGCGAATATTGGCCAACATTTCGATAGCCAATAATTGCTTAGAATCAACCGGCGTAACCGGTGCATTTTCGTAGATTTCTAAGCTCATGTTTGAGTTAAGGCTACCGCTTAAAGTAGCTTCACTTAAGGTGGTGCTTTTTATTGATTCAGTGTGAATGTCGCCAAAAGAAAACTCTTGCGGCTCTGCCTCTGCTAGTGCTTTTGTCGCCGCTTGCCGTTGTTCGTTGAATTCTTCAGTTATCGGCTCGATAAAGGCTTGGCGAGGGTCAAAGCGAGGGGTTTCGGCCTCGGCTTTAAGGATATGAGCTTGAAAGCGCTCTCGGCAGGTGCCACAACGTACCATTCCTTCAGACACGCGCAGTTGGTCATCACTAATCACATAGGTGGTGAAACAGTGTGGGCATTGCGTGTTATGTAAGGCCATTGGCTCGGTATTATCTTAGTGTTATTTTCGACGAGCAGTGAGTAAGCACCACTGGTCTTTGTCTTGCTGATTGAAATTAAATTGGTCACCGAATGCGGCTTTTACTTTGTCGGCCTGTGTGCTCAATATGCCGGTCAATAATAGCTCTCCGCTAGGCTTCAAATGTAATAACAGAGTATCACGTAATTGAATGATGACTTCAGCCAAAATATTAGCGATAACAAGGTCGAATGTTGCTGCTGGGGAATCGGGTAATTGTCGCGGTAAGCAGGCATTCATTTGGCTAGCTACCTTATTGCGTGCTGCGTTTTCGATGCACGCGTTTACCGCGAGCGGGTCAATATCGACGGCTTCAGCGAATTCGGCGCCGCTCATGATCGCGGCGATGGCTAAAATACCCGAGCCACTGCCGAAATCTAAAACTCGTTGACCGTCGAGTTTTTGCTCAGCAAGCCAATGTAAGCACATATTTGTTGTCGCATGGGTACCGGTACCGAACGCCAAACCCGGGTCAAGTATGATATTCCGGGCCGATGGGTCAGTCGGCTCACACCAGCTTGGGCACACCCAAAGGTTGCTGCCAACTTGAATCGGTTTAAATGAGGCTAACCATACTCGTTCCCAGTCTTGGTCGACCAGCTTTGCCACATCAACTGGAATCTCGGTATCACTGGAAAATTGCGTTTGCACAAAGTCGATAATCGGTTCTAGCTCAACCGTGTCGTTAAATAGAGCGGTGAGTCTAACCTTTTGCCAATCTGGGGTGCCGGGGAAGGCGACTTCGTAGAATTCATCTTCTCCTGCATTTTCAGAGGTGATCGCTTGCGCTAAAAAGCCCTCTAACATGTCTGATAGTTTATCAACGTCAGTCGCGTCGACAACAAAAGTAGCTTGAATCCAGCTCATGGTTATTACTCAGTGTCATTGTTTTGGGTAGTTACTCAGTTATGTCGCTGAGCGTATAGTCACTGAGTATACCTAGCGGCCAACATCATTTCTAAGGTCATTTTTATCCTAGTTGCTGCGACCCAGTTGACCAGTGAACCGATTCAGATCTAGCTCGTTCGGTAAGCTTACAAGTATTCGCTCAACCAAGCTTGAATTTGGGCTTCATCAATCTTGCCTAAGACTTGATCAAGAACCTTGCCGTCTTTGTTTAACAGTAATGAATAGGGTAATAAGCCCTGAGAGTTACCGGTTTTTTCGAGCAGCTGCATGCCGGTGTTTTCGGCATATAAGATTGGATAGCTGATATCCATCGAATCCAAAAATGGCTGCGAGCGGCTAGGGTTATCAATTGCCACACCGACAACGGTAAAACCGTCTTTTTGATGTAAGCGATACATGGTTTCAAATAACGGCATTTCTTCGCGGCAAGGGCTACACCAAGTCGCCCAAAAATTAACTAAGGTAACCTCGGTTAACTGATTCTCTACGGTATCAGTGCCGCTGGCGCCGGTGCCGGGGGTGCTAGTTTCTAATTGTGCAGTTAGTAACACTGAGGCTTCAGAAACCGGTTCGGTACGAGAAGTATTAACCGCAATACCAACCGCGAATGCGACGATAGCAATAAAGAGAAGAAGTACTTTGTTCTGATTGGTCATGTGGTTTTATGGTTTCGCTTGGTCGATAAGGGCTAGAAATTCGTCTTGCTTCATATAGCCGTATTGGCGGAGATTTTGATGCTCTTCGCCATTGGCCTTTATGAATAACGTCGCTGGAGGGCCGAACACATCAAAGAATTTTTTGAGCGCTTCGCTGTCATCATTGGTCTCGGTTACGTCAGCTTTGATCAACAGCCAACTGTCCAGTGCGATATGCACGCTTTGCTCATTTAGCGTGCTGCGCTCCATGCGCTTGCAATCTAGGCACCAGTCAGCATAAAAATCAACTAACACCGCTTGGCCAGAGGCCTTGGCCAATGCTAATAACTGTGTTGCTTGGGCAACCGTTGTGACACGTTTAAATGGTAGTTTATTAGCGACTTGAGTGGCACCAGAGCCGTTAAGCGTGCCAATGCTAACCGACTGCAAAGGTCGAGTGATGTCTTTGCCGCCGAACTGCGCACCAATAAGCGCGGTCGCGCCCCAAATTATAATGATCACCGCGACCGCTCGCAATAGGGTCTTAACAACATCTGAGGCACTCGGCGTGGCGAGGCTCCAAAAATATAAACCTAGCCAAACTAACCACGCCGACCAAAAATAAAGCACCGGCACGAGATCAATAAAGCCGGCAATGAAAATGGCTGCGCCAAGTACCGAAAAGCCCAAAATAACTTGCACCTGGTTCATCCAAGAACCCGCTTTTGGAAGCAACCAACCGGCGCCGAAGCCAACCGCAATTAACAATGTTCCCATGCCCAGAGCTAGCGCACTCATGACCGCCGAACCGAGTACTGGGTCACCAAGGGTGATGGCCGCACCAATCGCTACGATCAATAGTGGCGACACACAAGCGCCGACCACTAAGCTGGAAATTGCGCCGAGAATAAAGGCGGTAATTGAAAGTGAGCGGCTATTTGGCTTTGCGCTACTTAGTTTGGTTTGCAAAGAGCTGGGCAGCTGGATTTTAAAGGCGCCAAACAATGAAATCGCTAACACAACTAATAAGCTACAGACAAAACCGATTACATACGGGCTTTGAAAATGTGCCTGCAGTTGGCCGCCACCTTTGCCTAATACCCAGCCGGCAATCGCGTAAACCACTATATGCCCTGCTACATAGCAACACGAAAGTAGCCCAGAGTTGAGTTTGCTGGGTTTATGCTGGCCAGCAATAATGGCCAATAAAATAGGAATCATCGGCAGTACGCATGGCGTAAAGCTCAATAAAACACCGATAAAGAATGCGGCCACTACATAGCCCCAAAAACTCTTACTGAGGTCCGAATTTGATGCACCTGAAAAGCCGGACTGCGATTGGCTCTGAGACGTAGTTGGGGTTGTTGTAGGCAATGTGTTGCTTTCGACGTCGACCGTAATAGTGCGCGTCTGTGGCGGGTAGCAGACGCCAACAGGTTTGTTACAACCTTGGCCGTAGACTTCAAGTTCGAGTTGATTGCCTGAATTGGGCAGGCTTTTTATCGGTGCGGTTAACGTCACGTTATAAAAATAGACGACTACTTCGCCAAATTCGGGATCTTGTTCGACCACTCCTTGTGGGAAAATCAAGTCACCAAATTCCGCACCAGGTGTTTTTGAAGCCACACCAAATTGGTCGCGGTACATGTAGTATTGGTCAGCCACACTCCACTGGATTCGCAGCTGCTCACCGTCAATAAACGCGCTCACGCCAAAGGCCTCGGTTTCGGCTAGCAGCTCAGTTTTTTTACTGCCCCAAAACTGAGCCTGAGCAGTCAGTGATAGCAGCAATAGGCAAGCGAGTGCCAAGCGGATCGAGTTGTTAAATTTAAGGGTCATTATGTTTCTATAATATTTTTCGGTTTCTACGGTTTAAAGACCGAGCGTAAGAGTAAAGGCTGTCATTAATATTACCATCATCACTCCGTGATCAATGGCCTGTAGCATTGTGCCATTAAATTGATCACTAATCGCCGACTCACGATAAATACTCTGGCATAAAATAACCATGAAAAATCAAAGAATTTTAGAAATCGACGGCGTTATAAACTTTCGCGACCTCGGAGGATATCAAACCAAGGATGGTCGTACAGTGAGCTGGAGCAAAGTGTACCGTTCAGCGCAACTCGATCGGCTCAGTGAGCAAGGCATTGAGGACATGGCTGCGTTGGGTATTAGAACCGTAATCGACTTGCGTTTTAGTCAAGAAACAAAACGCTATCCAACCATGCGACTAGCGGTTCCGGAGGCCGATATCTTAAGTTGGCACGACGAGTTCGACGGCGGCCGTCATGAAAAAAGCGAAGCCATAATGCGTTCTTGGCAGCAAAGCCTTGATAGCAATGATGTGGCTCAAGTGCGCGAAGCTATGCGGGTTAATTATCCCAAAAAATTGTACTCGCACAGCGCCATTTACAAAAAAATGCTAACGCGCCTATTGGATCAACATACGCCGTTGCTGTTTCATTGTGCCGCGGGTAAAGACCGCACTGGTGTCGCGGCGGCTTTGATTCTTTCTTTACTAGGGATAAGTGACGAAGTGATTATTGAGGACTATTTGCTGACCCAAAGCGCGACTGAAAACCTACTTAAGTCGTTTCATGCGGGTGGCGCAACAGGGTCGCAGGGTAATTCCGATTTTCAACATAAACTGGCAAGCTACCCGCGAGAATTAGTGCAGCCAGTTTTTGACGCCGACATAAGTTATATCACTACGTTAATGAGTTATGTCAGCGAGCAATACGGCAGCTTTAATCAATACGCCTTAAAGGTCTTAGATTTTAAAGCCGATCAGGTAGAGGCTCTGCAACATCGCTTACTGGTATAAGCCAATGGACTTGGAGCTTGGTAAACTGGCATTAAGCTGTTTGAGTTCTGCAAAATTGGTAGTGAGTTATTTGTTCACGTTGCTGATTAGGTAGCAATAATGGAGAGAATAATGCTGGGTGATTAATCGCGTCTGGCGCTAACTGGGTTTCAACACAAAAGCCGTCTAAAGGTGAAAATGGTGCGGCGAGAAATTGGCCAGTGTAAAATTGAAAGCCTGGCGAATTACTGGAGACGGTCAGGCTAATCCCGGTGTCGTGTGAAATAGCACTCAACATCTCCTGCACAGTCTCCATTTCAGCTTCGCCGACATTAAAATGATGGTCGCACAGTCGATCAAACTCTGTATTCGAGCAACGGTCTAATTGGTGTTCAAATGGTTTGCTGAGTATTTTCAACTCACCGGTCGGGATGTTGTCACTATCAACTACTAGCAATGAATCGGCATTTAGCTGAAACCGATGATCTGAAATATCACCTTCGTAGCTTAAGTTTAAGTAGACATGGTTAGTAATGTTTATAAAGCAAATAGTGTCGCATATCGATCGATATTTAACGCTTAGGCAGCCATCTGTCACCCGATAAATGGCCTTGGTGGTAAGGCAGCCTTTTAGGCCGACTTGAGTCATATCGTAGTCAAGGCTATAGCAAATTTGGTTCGGGCTATGAGCTTCTAGCCGCCAAACTTGTTTGTCAAAACCTTGGCCTCCACTGTGCAATGTATGTTCGCCAAGATTGAGTGGCATCTGTAACAACTCACCATTGACGTTAAGTTGGCCATTAGCAATTCGATTGGTAATGGGGCCAATTGATGCGCCAAGGTAGCCGCCGTCGTCGAGGTAGTCTTCGATCTTGTCTAAACCAAGAGCGAGTTGAGAACCATGAAAATTAATGCTGCAAATGCGAGCACCATAATTAAGCAGATCAACGCTTAGGCCCATACCATCAGAAATAGATGATTTTTGCAGTGCTTGTGTCATAGAACGGTTTGTATTTATATCGCTTAAGTCGACACAGTATAACGATTCACTTTGTTATGATGCAGCTCGATTAAACATTGCTGAAACTATTTATGCCGTCATTTAAAGAATTACTGAGTAGCATGACCAACCGCTTGGTATTTGTAACCGTGGTGGTCTACTTTGCCGTTCAGCAAGGGCTATTTGCCGGCGCGCTTACCGGTTTCGAAATGTTTGGCTGGCAAACCGCTCGCTTTGCACCTTGGCAGTTAGTAACCCACATGTTCCTGCACGGCAGCATTTCTCATCTTGCCTTTAATATGTTGGCGCTATGGTCATTCGGTCGCATTTTAGAGCAAATTTGGGGGGTGCAGCGGTTTCTTGTGTTTTACCTCGCGTGTGGAATCGGTGCGGCGCTGATTTCGCAATTGGTCGATCAGTTCATATTGGGGCCAGTTTATGGCGCTACAGTTGGAGCATCGGGGGCAATTTATGGCCTTTTAGTCGCCTTTGCGATTATGTTTCCGAACTTCAAAATCATGCTGATATTTTTGCCAGTGCCGATTGCGGCAAAGCATTTTGTACCTGTCCTTTTGCTGATAGATTTAGCCGCAGGTTTTACTGGCTTCTCTATTTTTGGTCAAAACATAGCGCATTTTGCGCATCTTGGCGGTGCACTAATGGGGTTCTTGATGGTTAATTATTACCGACGTTCGACGCACTAATCGCCTGCGATTAAGCCGCATTGTTTATACAGATTTTGTAACAAGAGCACATGATTGAGAGTCGCTGATTGACCTTCTCGAATAGTCGCGTCTCGCTGCTGTGCCCACGCTTTATAGTGGTTCGTGGCGTGGTTTAGCAATGGCCTTTCTAAACGATAAAAAACATCCAATAATTTTTCGGCGCGCTGATCGAGTCGCACTGAGTGCCTTTGCACATACTCAATGAATCGAGTATTTACCACATTAGCCAGATAGCCGGCTTTTTGTGTTGGCCCGCTCGACAAGCACAACGGTGCATCAAGCCGTTGTTGAACCACCGAGTTAGCCTTATTTAAGCCTGCCGCTAGGCGACGATATTCGCCTAATAGGCGACCACCATCACCAGCTCGTAGCCGCCCCAAGTGTCGTTCCACTCGATCAGTAACTTGGCTAGAGAAAAATCGCTCACCATTAATGACGCGAGCGACAAATTTTTCAAGGCCGATAATGTCGCTGCTGACATCGATCGAAAGTTCGAGCGGGTAGTGCTTGTTATTTCTTCTGTCATGCCAGAAGCTAGCGTGCTCAGTCTGGCCTAGTAGCGCAGACCATAGAAGCGAATGGAGATTTTGTTCTTTTTGTGTCAGAAAACGCTGTAGTTTGCTGGCCAATTCAACCTTGCCTAGTCGTTCCACGCATTGTGGCCCTAGGTGCAGGATAGCAAGGTCGCTAAATAGCTTTTGCGAGGCCGTTGCGACTTTGCCTAATTGACTGTTTCGGTGTGCGATGGTTGAATGTAAGCGACACTCTCGGAGACTTAAGAATTCTCGAATACTGAGTTCTGCGCTAGTACTTTGCAATTGTAATTGCCGAGCTTTCGGAAAGCCTGAGATGGCCTCGTCTACCGCCTCGATTGCTTTGCGGTCTAGCACATTTTCGAGCCTACCTAGATAGTCGTCAAGGTGACTAGGTGGTTGCGCACAAGCTTGCAGTAACAGCGCCGCGACGATTAAGAAATTTCTCATTTAGGTCCAATAACACGCAGACCTAAGCCCAGGCGAATTAGGTGCTCACGAAGCTCTTTTTTCTCACTTTGGTTCAATGCCGCACCTATTTCAACAGTTTGGTTTAAGTGTCTGAGAAAGAGTGTTGGCGGGCTCATTCGATATCGACTTGGCTGTTTAATCAGTGTGGTGTTGCGGAGCTGCCAATCCCATTGCTGTTTGGGCAGGTATACGCCCTTTTGCAGAATCAATGAGTCGGCTTCAATAATGATGATTTCTTTGAAGCTCAGCTTCCACGAGACGTAATACATGCCGAGGCCAACCAATGCTATTTCTAAGCCGGCAAAGGGTAATATCATCCATGCGCCCATGGCTGCCCAAGCTAGAGCTATCGACATGTTGACACAAAACATAAGCGCTAAGATTCGCTTATTTGCTTGCCACGACATAGAGCGATTAGCGGTGATCACTAAGCGCTTAATGTCCTTGTGTGTTTCAAACTCTACCATTCGCTGATTTTAGCAAATGCATGTGGGCTAGATGTAATGCTATGCTGATTTGACGATAGAGTAACAATATAAGAGGCCAAAAATGGGTGCGTCGAACAAAACAGTCGGAGCGATAGAGTAGCGAGACCTAACGGTTGCTGATGCGGGTGGTGTAAGTGATTTATATGCGCAGGTAGTCGGTTGGCAGAAGCTGGCTGTTTCTATGGGTGATTATGACGACTACAGTATGAATTTGCCATCGAGTGGGGATACCATTGCCGGCGTCTGCCACGCGCGCGGTAGTAATTCGGAGTTACCCCCGCAATGGCTTATGTATGTGCGAGTGGAAAATTCAAAGATTAGTGCTGACAAGGTGGTTGAATTAGGTGGAAAAATCATTCAAGGGCCGCGAGACCTACTTCGTTATACGCGACCCCGCTGGGGCGGTGTTAGCAATTTATTCTTAACCTTTAGGTCACCCCGCGACACGCACCCTGATGCACGTCATTCTGAGCGACGCTGCGCTCAGGAGGACTGGACTCTCTACTGAGGAGCACGAAGCCCGCCTATAGGCCTTACTTAAGAAACCCTCGCGTCCATCCAACTGACCATTTCAGAAAAAATAGTTTCAGCTTCAGGCTCATTAAAGATCTCATGAAATAAACCGTCGTAGATTGTTATTTGCTTATCGCTGGAGGAAACCGCGTCATGTAAAATTTGAGAGCCCTCGGGAGCGGTCATCACATCCGCAGAGCCGTGCATAATCTTAAGCGGTAGCGTGATTTTTGCTCCGCCTTCTTTACATTTTTCCATGGCGTCGGTCATGCTGACTAAAAACTGCGCTGACAATTTATCTTTACTGACCAATGGGTCAGCCATGTATTTATCTACCACCGCCGGGTCTCGGCTTACCGCAGAGGCGTCAAGCGCGAGCATTTTAGCCTTGGGAAAAAATCTTGCTACAAATCTAATGACCGCTACTTGCCATGCGGGCGGCTCTTGCGGGCTTTGCATCGCCGCACCTGAGAGCAAAGCGCCGTTAAATTTGTCTTGGTGGTTAAGTAGCAACCGGGCGGCTATTAGGCCGCCCATACTATGCCCTAGTAAGAAAATAGGGGTGTTCGGGATTGCATCTGTTGTTCGGCGATAGAGTTCTAACACCGCATTTTCAAACACTTCGAATGAGTCGATGTGACCGCGCGTACCGTCAGACCTGCCGTGGCAGGGTAAGTCCATAGAACTAAGCGCATAGCCAGCCTGGTTCAAATGGGCGGCCAAATGTTCATAGCGATGGCAATGCTCGCCTAAGCCGTGCACTAGCATGACCACTGCTTTTGTATTTGTTGCTGGCCAGTGTCGGTAATAGAGACCGTTTTCGGTACTATCATGAACCTCTGTGGCCCCGTTGCTTTGCTCACTGGCTATGGTCATGGCTTGTTCCGTTACTTAAGTTCCGTTACTTAATGTCCGGCGAAAAGGAATGAGCTTTTCGCATGAACCTGTGTTGTTAAGATTGAATGATCTCGGCTTTCAACGCCTTGATGAAACTGTCTCTGTAGTGAGTCGATATCATCGCTACGATCGGCGTAACGTAACACGATCACCACCTTTTGAACGTCATCAAGCAGGGTATCAACAATATGTTGGTCGAAGCGAATATTGTCAAACGAAGGGTCGAACTCTTTAAGCCGAGCCGCTTCGTCAAACACTGCAAACAGCTCGTCCATTTTTTGTGCAGACTGCTCCATCAGTGAGCTGCAAACGTCCCATTGCTCAGCATTAATCAAGTCGTTCCATAAATACTTACTCAGCTTGGCCGCCGATTTTGGCTCGCTATGATGCAGTGCTAAGAACTGATCAAGGGCATCACTTTCAACTCCAAGTACGCGACAAATAGTTAAGTAATCATGAAAGCGCTCTGGTTCGCGACTTTCTAGATAGTACTCGAGTATTTCGCGTTTTTTAGCTTCAAGGCGATTTTTCGCGCCAGCAAATTCTTGCGCTAAGTCGCCCCAGCCATTTAAACAATGCGATAAGCGTGCACCGTAAAATGCATAGGGATCGTCATCCAGTGCATGATCGAAAAAGTACTCATAAAATTTGAGCGCGTTTACAAAGTCACCGGCTTTGTGGGCCAGTTTTGCATCTTCCAAGACTTGGATGATTTTAGGTTTGTCGATGTCCATAGTAATTCTTCTAAGCCTAGATCAGGCCCAACTCGAGTTTTGCTTCTTCTGACATGTTGGCCATGGTCCACGGCGGTTCAAAAGTCAGTTCAACCCGCGCGTCAGAGACACCGACAACGCTTTTAACTGCGTTTTCAACAAATCCCGGGAAGGTTTCAGCAACTGGGCATCCCGGTGCGGTAAGCGTCATGCTAACGTCGACGAAAAAATTGTCGTCAACTTTGAAGTCGTAGATCAAGCCAAGGTCGTAAATATTGACTGGGATCTCAGGGTCATAGACCGTACGCAGCGCGTCGATGATGTCTGGCCCGAGCTCTTCCGGCGTGCGCGGGCCAACCGGCACGGCTCGCGTAGACTCGCTTTTTTCAGCGGGAACAATGTATGGAGCAAGAGTATCGTTCATAACGTTTACCTTCTAAATTTTATTTTAACATTGAGACGGCTTTTTTTACCGCAGCAACTAAGGCGTCTATATCAGCCTTATTATTGTAAAAAGCCAATGATGCACGAGTGGTCGCACTGACACCGAAGAATTCCATTACTGGCATAGCGCAATGGTGTCCAACACGAATCGCAACGCCTTGTGAGTCGAGTAATGTGCCGAGGTCAGATGCGTGTACACCGTCAATTTCAAACGAGATGATGCTGGCTTTTTCGGCTGCTGTGCCGATGATTCGCAGGCCATCAATCTCTAACATTTTCTCAGTGGCGTATTCTAGCAGTTCATGTTCGTACTCGGCGATCGCATTTACACCAATATTGCTGACGTAATCCAAACCTGCCGCTAGGCCAATTACACCTGCGATATTTGGCGTTCCGGCTTCAAATTTGTACGGTAATTCATTGTACTCAGTACCTGAAAAACTAACCACTTTAATCATATCTCCACCACCTTTATAGGGAGGCATGGCATCGAGTAGAGCACGTTTTCCATACAGCACGCCAACACCGGTTGGAGAGAATATTTTGTGGCCTGAGAAAGCGTAAAAATCGCAGTCTAAAGCTTGAACATCAACGTCAGTGTGAGCGACCGCTTGAGCGCCGTCGACTAGCACTTTGGCACCAACAGCGTGCGCGGCATCGATCATTTTTTTCAGTGGCGTAATCGTGCCGAGCGCGTTCGAAAGTTGAGTTATGGCAAGCAGTTTTGTTTTTTCACTTAACAGCTTTTCAAATTCTTGATACAGCAACTCGCCCTTGTCATTAATTGGAATGACTCTAAGTTTGATGCCAATTTGTTGTTCAAGCATCTGCCAAGGCACAATATTTGAATGATGCTCCATCGCCGAGATAAGAACTTCGTCTCCCGCTTTAAATGAACTGCGCACGAAGCTATGGGCAACTAAGTTGATCGCTTCGGTGGTGCCACTGGTGAAAATTATTTCAGCTTCACTCTCAGCATTAATGAAATGTTGTACCGTTTTACGAGCACCTTCAAACTTATCGGTAGCACGCTGACTTAAGGTATGAATACCGCGATGAACATTGGAATTATCGTGCTCATAAAAATGCTTGATAACATCGATAACCTGGCGTGGTTTTTGAGTAGACGCGCCATTATCCAAATAGACTAGCGGGTGACCAGATACCTTTTGATCAAGCACCGGGAAATCGGCGCGAATACGCTCCACATCAAAACCCTGCTGTTGGTTGATTGCTACAACTGTCATAACTATTACCTTTAAAACTTTACTCGTAAAACTCTAGCCCCTTAAAACATAAGACCTTTAAAACATTGTGCCTTTAAACCAGCTCTTCTAAACCGCTTAGTAACTCACCAGCTAGAATTTGCGTTAGTTCTTGGCGAACGCTGTCTACCTTAATTCGATCAATCACTTCATTGGCGAAGGCAAAGGTTAGCAAGGCGTTAGCTGACTCGGCATTGATGCCGCGTGACTTCAAATAGAACAATGATACTGGGTCAAGCTGGCCAACCGTTGCGCCATGCGAACACTTGACGTCGTCGGCGTAGATTTCGAGTTGCGGTTTGCAATCGGCTTCTGCGTCTTTCGACAATAACAAGTTGTTATTCTGTTGGTCAGCGTTGGTTAACTGAGCGTCTTTAGCAACGATAATACGGCCGCGAAATACACTGCGCGAATGATCGTCTAGTACTGTTTTGTAGTATTCGTCGCTGGTGCAATTTGGTACCGCGTGATTCACTTCAGTGTGATTGTCGATATGTTGTCGCCCTTGGCCGACCACTAAGCCGTTCATCTCCATATGCGCACCTTGGCCAAGCATGTTGGTATAGATATCATTACGAGTAACTAAACCGCTTAGTGCAATGTTGTGATTCTTAACCTGCGAACTTGCCGACTGGTTAATGAAAATACCGCCCATATGGAAGGCATCGTCTGACTCTTGCTGAATCTTGTAGTGATCGATATGAGCATTGTCGCCAGCAATAATTTCGGTGATCACGTTATTCAGGTACACCGTGCCGTGAGCGCCTATATGGCGTTCAACAATCGTGCACTGGGTGTTTGCCTCGGTAATAATCAGGTTGCGAGTATGACTAACGGCATCAGCCGACTGCGATACGAAGACCACTTCTAGTACACCGTCTAACACCTGACCGAGCTTTAGGTGGACAACGTAACCGTCGTGCGCATAAGCGGTATTGAGTGAAGTGAATCCGTGAGGTTCTTTAGGAAGCGTTGAGCCGAAATAAGGCGCAACTAACTCAAGCGAGTCTTTTAACGATGTAACGCTATCGCTCAGGCCGGTCGAAGCCGCGATGTCCAAATGACCATCAACAAATACTAATCGAGGGTTTGTTGTCTCAGCAAGTTCAATCGTTAATGCTGATGCGCTACTGAAGGCATACTCATTGCTTTTTAGTGCGCGCAAGTTTGTGTAACGCCAATCTTCATCACGCACACCAGGTAAGCCAACCTTCTCAAATTGAGTAAGCGCTGACTGACGTTGCTGATTCAGCCAAGCGACGTTGGCGCCGGTTAATGCAACATCAGCATGAGCCGTTACCCAGCTTTGGTTTTCGTTTGCGGTAATCATTTAGCTTGCCTGCTGCACGGCTGCTGCAGTGTCGTCCATGCCGTCGATCCAGCTATAGCCCTTGGCTTCTAGTTCGAGAGCTAGGGATTTATCGCCAGATTTAATAATTTTGCCATTGGCTAAAACGTGTACGTAGTCAGGAACAATGTAGTCAAGTAGGCGCTGGTAGTGAGTAACCAAAACCATTGCTCTCTCAGGCGAACGCAATGCGTTAACTCCGTGAGAGACGATTTTCAGTGCGTCGATATCCAGTCCTGAATCAGTTTCGTCTAGCAACGCTAGTTTTGGTTCGAGCATCGCCATTTGCAGTATTTCGTTACGCTTTTTCTCGCCACCTGAGAAACCTTCATTCACCGCACGCTTTAAAAACTCATGTTTCATTTCAACAAGATCGGCTTTTTGGCGAATCAACTTCAAAAATTCACCGGCTTTGATCTCTTCTTGCCCGTGATATTTACGCATAGAGTTCATGGCGGCTTTTAACATTGCCATGTTACTCACGCCGGGAATTTCAACAGGGTACTGGAAGGCTAAGAAAATGCCTTCACAGGCACGTTCTTCAGGCTCGAGTTGCATTAAATCTTTGCCTAGATACTCGATACTACCTTGCGTTACTTCATAGCCATCGCGTCCGGCGATTACATTCGCTAATGTACTCTTACCTGATCCATTAGGGCCCATGATGGCATGTATTTCACCTGGTTTCACCTCTAAGGTGATGCCATTTAAAATCGACTTTCCGCCAACTGTTGCGTGTAGGTTTGTAACTTTTAACATTTTGTTCTCTTAATCTTTACTTAGACACGCCACAGGCGCATACATTTAATTTTATATAGTGCTGGATGACAACTAGCCGACCGCGCCTTCTAGCGACACTTCCAATAATTTCTGTGCCTCGACCGCGAATTCCATTGGTAGTTCGCGGAACACGTCTTTACAGAAGCCATTTACGATCATTGAAACCGCGGCTTCTTCACCTAGGCCACGCTGTTTTAGATAAAACAGCTGGTCTTCGGAAATCTTCGAGGTAGTCGCTTCGTGTTCTAGATTGGCTGATGGGTTTTGCACTTCCATATACGGAAAAGTGTGCGCGCCGCATTGGTCGCCCATTAATAACGAATCACATTGTGAGAAGTTACGTGCGTTATCGGCGCCTTTAAGAATCTTCACCAAACCACGGTAGGTATTGTGGCCGTGACCGGCTGAAATACCTTTAGAGATAATCGTACTAGACGTATTTTTGCCCATGTGAATCATCTTGGTGCCAGTATCGGCCTGTTGTTTGTTATGCGTTAGTGCAACTGAGTAGAATTCGCCGACTGAATTGTCGCCTTGCAATACGCAGCTTGGGTACTTCCAAGTAATGGCTGAGCCTGTTTCTACCTGAGTCCAAGAAATCTTAGAGTTATCGCCTTTGCAGAGACCACGCTTGGTGACAAAGTTATAGATACCGCCTTTGCCGTTTTCATCGCCTGGGTACCAGTTTTGTACCGTCGAGTATTTGATCTCAGCGTCTTTGTGGGCGACTAACTCCACAACCGCCGCATGTAATTGGTTTTCGTCACGTTGCGGTGCCGTGCAACCTTCAAGGTAGCTAACGTACGAGCCTTCTTCGGCGATGATAAGTGTGCGTTCGAATTGGCCGGTGTTCATTTCGTTGATGCGGAAATAAGTCGATAATTCCATTGGGCAACGAACGCCTTTCGGGATATAGACAAACGAACCATCAGAAAAAACGGCTGCGTTTAAGGCCGCATAGTAGTTGTCTTGAGTCGGTACTACGCTACCAAGATATTGCTTTATTAACTCAGGGTGCTCTTGTAAGGCTTCTGAAATGGGCATGAAGATCACGCCGGCTTTTTCAAGTGTTCCACGGAACGTTGTGCGCACCGAAACACTGTCGAACACCGCGTCTACCGCGACGTTGTTCATCATTTTTTGCTCTTCTAGCGGAATGCCTAGCTTGGCATACGTCTCAAGCAGCTTAGGATCAACTTGGTCTAAGCTGTCGAGCTGCGGCATTACTTTTGGTGCTGAAAAGTAAGCGATGCTTTGAAAATCAATTTTTGGATAGTCTATCTGCGCCCATGCTGGTTCAGGCATTTTTAGCCAGCGGCGAAATGCTTTGAGCCGGTACTCCAACATGAACTCTGGCTCGTTCTTCTTGGCCGAGATGCGACGAATTACGTCTTCATCTAGACCTGGTTCAAAGGTGTCTGATTCAATGTCGGTAACAAAGCCCTCTTTATACTCGCGTTTGACGAGCTCTTTAAGGTCTTTATTCTTTTCATCTAAAATTGGGGCTGACATAGCAACTTATCCTATTTAACGGCTTACATGAATTGGGATGTCACCGATCGAGGTTACATCTTGTTGGGTGGCCATGGTTTGTACATGGCGAGAGCGAACTAGGTCGCTCAGTTTCTTGCTGTCCAAGAACTCAAAAAACTCTTGGCTTAAATTTGTCCACAAATTATGCGTTAGGCACGGATCAAGGTCGTTGCAAGTGCGGCCGCCGCCACAAGCCAAATTGATCTGCTCTTCGGAAGCGATCAGAATGTCGGCGAGTGAGATATCTTTTTCACTACGAGCCAACATATAGCCGCCTTTTGCACCGCGAACTGACTTGATTAGGCCGGCATTACGCAAGTTTCTGAACAACTGCTCTAAATATGAGAGCGAAAGGTTCTGGCGATCAGCAATATCGACCAGGGAGATACGATCAAGCTTGGCATGCAGTGCCAAGTCCATCATTGCGGTGACCGCATATCTGCCTTTGGTGGTTAAATTCATGCCGCTACTTTACCTTTGTGCTTGTGAAACCTGAGTAAATTACTCGGGTATGAGAGTATAGAGTCGAAAAAGTCGCTAATCAAGCCTATTTCCTTTAATTTATGGGCTTAAAGCTTTACAAATACCCGCGTTAAATCAACGGCTTTCAATCAGTCCTTATCGAGAAGTTAGCATCCTTGAGGTGTTGTCACTGCTTTCTCCGAGGTTGATGAAAATCAGCGATCAAAGTTAATTTGCTAGAATATAACGGTTGTGGCCAGGGTGATTGACCGCCGAAGCGAGTATTGCCTCTATATGCGCTTGCGGTCTGTAAGACTTAGCTATCGGCTGTTAAGCAAACTACCGGCCATTAAAAAGCAGCTTGCTTAACTAAGAGCTTGAGCTTGGGATGCGAATTTTTTGGCCAGCGTAAATTTTGTCTGGGTCTTCAATAACTTCGCGATTAGCTTCGAAAATCTCTGGATATTTTGAGCCATTACCTAGGAATTTAGCCGCTATTGCCCAAAGTGTATCGCCACTTTCAATGGTGTAATATTGAGTGTCCGTAGAGGCTTCGAACGCGGTGTCTTGAGCTTCTTCGGCTATCGACTCGGTCTCGGCCTTAGGTGTTTTTAGGCCATGCGCGACTACGGCAGCAACCCCTTTAATATTACCAGCCATTAATATGGCTTTTTCTTTAGCCTCATCAGACTCACATGTACCTCGTAATACACAGGTATTATGCTCATCATAAATAACCTCTAGGTTGCTAACGCCCGGGTTGTTCGCTTCTATGCTTTGCTTAATTTGCTCTGCTGCGTCGGCGTCATCAATGCCGAATACTTTTTTACCCATATCGGATGCAAAATCAAAAAGTCCCATTGTTTCTCCTACCTTTAATAAGGCTGTTTTTGTTAGTATTGCAGCACACACTGCACTCACAGCCTACCTGGAGGCATATTAGTTTGGCAAGTAACGAAGTGTTAACTAATTACTTGTGACCAATTTCGTGCAAACGTTTATTGTCGTAGAGCGCGCAACGTGGCAAGCTGCCTAACCCTGACAAAGTGGATGATATTGTTCGATATCGCGACATTAATAATGACTCAATCAAGATTTCAAGAAGCTCAAAAATATATTCCTGGTGGCGTTAACTCGCCTGTTCGTGCTTTTAAAAGCGTTGGTGGCGAACCTATTTTCATGCAGCGCGCAAAGGGCGCTTACATGTGGGATGCCGATGATAAACAGTATATTGACTATATAGGTTCTTGGGGGCCGATGATTCTTGGCCATGCCAACCCAGAGGTAATTAAGGCGGTTCAAGATGCGGCCGAGAATAGCCTGAGCTTTGGTGCGCCGACTGAATCTGAAACTGTTTTGGCTAAAAAGATTTGTGAGCTGATCCCCAGTATCGACAAAGTACGTATGGTGAGCTCGGGTACTGAAGCAACAATGAGCGCCTTGCGCTTAGCTCGAGGCTATACTGGCCGCGATAAGATTGTTAAGTTCGAGGGCTGTTATCACGGTCACTCAGATAGCCTATTGGTAAAAGCCGGTTCGGGAGCGCTAACCTTTGGCGTTCCTACCTCACCCGGAGTGCCGGCGGCATTAGCCGAGCTAACACTGACGCTACAGTTTAATAACCTACAGAAAGTCGAAGAGCTATTTGCCGAAGTCGGCGAAGAAATCGCCGCTATCATTGTTGAGCCAGTGGCCGGCAATATGAATTTGATTACCCCAAAACCCGGCTTTTTGGAAGGTTTACGCAAGGTCTGCGACCAATATGGAACGGTGTTAATTTTTGATGAAGTGATGACCGGGTTTCGAGTCGGCTTGCAAGGCGCTCAAGGGGTTTACGGAATTGCACCTGACTTAACCTGTTTCGGCAAAGTGATTGGTGGCGGCATGCCGGTTGGCGCCTTTGGTGGCAAGGCTGATATTATGAATCATATTTCGCCGGATGGACCGGTTTACCAAGCCGGCACCCTATCGGGCAACCCTGTGGCAATGGCGGCCGGCATAAAAACGCTAGAGTTGATCTCGGTGCCGAACTTTTTTGAGAATTTGACGGTTAAGGTTAAAAGCCTAATGCTTGGGCTCAAAAATGCGGCTCAAAGTAACGACATTCCGCTCGCGACAAATGGCATAGGCGGCATGTTCGGTTTCTTTTTCACCGAAGCGGAGCGCGTGAATACCTTTGAAGACTCGATGGCGTGCGACAGCGAACGCTTTAATAAATTCTTTAATGGCATGTTGCAGCGCGGCGTATATTTAGCGCCATCATCGTTCGAAGCGGGCTTTATATCCATCACCCATAGTGAAAATGATATTGCAGACACCATTGAACACGCATGCGATGTGATGAAAACCTTGAAATAAGGTTTTCATCACCAAGCAGTCAGCGACTTGGTCTGTTTAAAGTCAGACTAATTTAAGCGAGGGCCGTATCAGCTTACTCTAGACACCTGTTTGCGTGCCGACGGCAAGCTGATGAATTATCCCGGTCTACGACTGATAATGTCGATATTTGCCGGATAACGGAATGGTTTACCGCTCAGGGTTGAGGAAATCGCGGTTAACGTTGCGAGTAAATGGAATAGTAGTATTAACGGTACGACGAACGCGCCGATGATGATGTATGCCATGAATAAGCACATTAAAAGGTACAGGTAGATGCTAATCTGAAAGCAGATTGCTTCACGCCCTTGGTAGTCTAAGTACTCGGATTGCCCTCGAGTTTTTAGCCACAAAAAATAGCAGACCAAAAAATTCATCAATGGAACGCCGGTAAAGATAAGTAGGCCAGTTGCGTGAAGTTTCGCCGCAGTCGAGGTGTCATTTGCGGGCGATGAATCGTTAAGATAAGTATTTATTTTAGGTTGCTTGCGTACCATCATCAGCATCGCGGTCAAGCCGCTCATGAGTCCGCCAATGATAAAACTGACTGACCAGATATAAGAGCCCATTAGTTGCTCGTCCAAGCCAAAGATGAAACGCACTATGGGGACCATACCCCAGCCCATGGTCAATAAAGCGACTAAAATAAAGATCCAGCTTTGTAAGCGATTAACCATAATAAGAATGCGTTTGCAGCAGAGGAAATTTGATATTAGAGCACTGTATTAAAGCATATAAGCTGTTAACATCGCGTATTGAATTTGGGGTCGTTTGACTGTTGGTTGAGAGTGTAGATTTAATTTTCTGAACTTTTGCTGGCGCATTTTGTTAGCGCATTTTGCTCTAGTCACATGGCTCATTTTGTTGTTAGTTAAAGTTGTTAATAAAAGGTAGCTAAAATGCGCGATTATTTATTTACTTCGGAATCCGTTTCCGAAGGTCACCCTGACAAAGTAGCAGATCAGATTTCTGATACTGTTTTAGACTATTTGTTAGAAGAGGACAGCGCCTCCCGCGTTGCTTGCGAAACATTGGTTAATACCGGCCTAGTGGTGTTATCAGGTGAAATCACCAGTAACCGCAGTCTTGATGGCGTTACTGAGCGGGTTCGTCAAACGATCAAAGAAATAGGTTACGATAGCTCCGAAATGGGCTTTGACTACCGCAGCTGCGCAGTAATGATGACCTTAGACCAGCAGTCGCAAGACATTGCTCAAGGAGTGAATGAAGGAGAGGGCCTAGATCTGGATCAAGGCGCTGGCGATCAAGGCCTGATGTTTGGTTACGCCTGTACTGAAACCGATGTTTTGATGCCTATGCCGATTGAATATTCTCATCGTTTGGTAAAAAAGCAGTCTGAGATGCGTAAGAGCGGTCAGCTTGCATGGCTACGCCCCGATGCTAAGTCACAAGTAACGGTTCGTTACGAAAACGGCAAGCCATCATTTATCGATACCGTTGTGTTATCGACACAGCACGACGAGAGCGTGTCACATAGTGACTTGGTCGAGGCTGTTATTGAAGAAATAATTAAGCCTGTTTTGCCTGCCAACATGGTTACTGCTGAGACTAAATTTCTAGTTAACCCGACTGGCCGATTCGTTATTGGTGGTCCGGTGGGTGACTGTGGTATTACGGGTCGCAAAATCATCGTCGACACTTATGGAGGTGCTGCGCATCATGGTGGTGGTGCGTTCTCAGGTAAAGACCCGTCTAAAGTAGACCGTTCAGCGGCTTATGCAGGTCGTTATGTGGCTAAGAATGTTGTCGCCGCTGGCTTGGCTGATAAGTGTGAAGTGCAAGTGGCTTATGCGATTGGCGTCGCTAAGCCGGTAAGCCTGATGGTAAATACTTTCGGTACCGCAAAAATCGATGAGGCCAAGATAGAAGCATTGGTCGCCGAGCATTTTGACTTGCGCCCGAAAGCGATTATTCAAACGCTTGATCTATTACGACCTATTTACCGTAATTCGGCCGCCTATGGCCACTTTGGTCGTACTGAGCCCGAATTTAAATGGGAATCTACTGATAAAGCCGACGTTTTGCGGGCGGCCGCAGGCCTATAGAGCTTGATCGTTATAGTCGTGACTAAAAGGCGGCCTTAACAGGTCGCCTTTTTTATTTTTGCGCTAAGTCTGCTGCCGAATTGAGAATCAGGCTTAGTCCAGCTTCTCAAGTTTCTCTTGAGTTTGTTTGGCGAACTTTAAGCTGCCATCGCCTGATAGTAATACCGCTATGTAACGTGTCTTTTCAAAATGAGCAAAGATAATCAATAGAATTACTGTAATCGGTACGCTCAAAAAAGCGCCAGCAATGCCCCAAATACTGCCCCATAGGGTTAAACTCATCATCACCACAAAGGGGCTTACGTTAAGCGTGTTGCCCATCAGCTTGGGCTCCAACACATTGCCGACTAATAACTGTATTGATCCGACAGCGGTGAGCACGACGACAAACGGTAAAAACGTGTCGAACTGAATCAGGGCTAACATCGCCGGGAATAAGGTCGCGATAATCGAGCCAATGGTGGGGATAAAGTTGAGCATGAAAATAGTGAAGGCCCAAAAAATCGCAAAATCGACACCGACCAAGCGTAATACAAAATAACTGACCAAACCAGTTAGGCCGCTAGTCAGTGTTTTAATCCAAAGGTAAGTTTGAATATCTTCCTGTGCATGGGACAAGATGCTCATCACTGAATCACGCTTGCCTTGATCCGGAAATATTTCGCGAATTTTATTCTTAAAAGTTCCTTGTTCCGCCAGCATAAACGCTACGTAGATCAGTACCAACGAGATCTTGCCGACCATCGCAATGATGGTGTCGGTAAGCCCAGTGATCACTGGCGCTAGTTGAATGCCGCTAATCACGTCGGCCATGTTGGGGATCTTATCGAGAATGAACGGTGGCAACATGGTGTTTACTTTTAGCGAAAGGTCAGCAAAATTCTCTTTGTATTTTGGTATCGCCGCTTTCACTTCGAGTACGTTGCTTTGTACCATATCTATCGCCAATGACAGGAACAAGCCGATAGTAATGATCGACAGCAGCATGCTCAGCCAGTTTGGCTCTTCGGTCCATGGGATGATTTTGGTAAAACTACGGCTCATGGCATTGATTACATACCACAGCATTAATGCGACGGCCAGCGGCACTAAAAATTTTTGTCCGATCACCATCACGTAAAACACCGCAACGGTACTCAATATGATTAGTGAGGTTGAAATCGTTCGGTTATCTACATCCATGACACTCTCGCGGCGAATTGTTCATATCGATTAATAGTAAAGGTGAAAAGGCTCTCAAACAAGAGAGTGGGCCGATCATAGACTGTTTGCCTCGGCGATAATGATTAACACTGGTTAACAATAGAGGCATCAACTATAAGACACCGACTATAAAATATCGACACCTGTGTGATGTCAGCTTAGTAAACTGGGCCTTCACCGGTGGATTGTCGAATTGATCAAAAACTGCTCTCGGCACTAAACCTGTATAAGTCGGTATATTTTCGTATGGCTTGCTTTGTCAGGTATGCTCAGGCCTGTTTAATTTTTTTGTAGAGTAAATCGTGGATTTAAAGCAACTTATTCGTACTATCCCTGACTTTCCGAAGCCTGGCATTCAATTCAAAGACATCGAGTCGATTGTTGAAAACCCAGAGGCTTTTGCTTATGTGATTGAGCAGTTTGCAGCGGCCCTTGAGTCCCACAAAGTGGATAAAATTCTAGCCCTAGATGCACGCGGCTTTTTGTTTGGCGCGGCGCTTGCTCATCAACAAAAGCTGCCGCTGATCATGGCCCGTAAGAAAGGTAAGCTTGCCGGAGACTGTGTGTCGGAGAGTTATGCTTTGGAATATGGAGATGCTGAAGTTGAGTTACAGAAGACCGCTATTTCAGCCGGCGATAGAGTGCTGATCATTGATGATCTGCTGGCTACAGGGGGTACGGCAAAAGCGGCAGCGGGCTTGGTCAACAAGGTGGGTGGAGTGGTTACACTCTTTGCCTTCGTTATCGAACTAGACGAACTACAAGGGCGAAGCCAGTTAGGTAATGTAGATGTACTGTCGTTGGTTAATTTCTAGAGCACAAGCTGCAGTCGCCTTTCACCTCTGTTCTAGAGTCTAAGTAATTGCCATCCAAATCAATCGCAGCGCCAAGATGCTGAGCATCAGATTAAGCCAGTGTTGAAAGCGTTGCTGATTGATTTTAAGTAGTAAGTTTCGACCAATAATAGTGCCGATAAAGCCGCTGCAGATCATTAGAGATATCAGTAAAAAATAGGCCGAGAAGGCAAAACCCAAGGCGCCGAAAACGGCGACCTTTAGTGCATGCTGAAACACCAAGCAGGCGGCGCTGGTAGCCACCAAATTGAAGCGATTAAGTTTGAAAATGCGAATTGTTGCCAATACCAATGGACCGGTGGCGCCAATAAACATGGTTAGAAAAGTAGATACCAAGCCACCCAGTAACAAGGTTTTATTGCTAGCCAAGGTGCTTAGTGATTCCGAGCGCCAAAGCATAGGGCCCCAAATAGTAACTAATATAAAGCTGCCCAAGCCGATCCTGAGTAAGTTGCTCGGCAAGTTGATTGCTAGCTGACCGCCGACCAGTGCGCCGAGTAAACTGCCGAGTGCAAACCATAAAAAGAAATTCCAGACGACATCCTTGAGCATGACCATTACGCGACCCGCATTAGAGCCGAGCTGAACCGCACCGTGAACCGCAATAATGGCATTTGCTGGCATCACCTGAGCAATTGCGGCTAACATCAATACGCCGCCGCCAATGCCAATCGAGGCGGTTAACATTGAGGTAAAGCAGCTAACAACCACGAGCCCCCAAAATGTGACCCAGCTTAAGCTGTCGGGTAATAGTAGTAGATCTTGCATTGCTATGAGTCTAAAGGGGCTTGCGTATCAAGGCAAAGGCAGCATAAAAGCTCTAGCCATTTCTCTAACGCTATCGGACCTTCAGGGCGCCAATGCTAAGATGGGTGCCAACCAGTTAAAAAGATAATCATGTTTAAGTTTTTCGAAAATGTAGTGCCGCCTTTCTCTGATGACAAGGTTGAGCAACCGCCTAAAAGTATGTTGAAATTTGTATGGTTTTATACCAAACCGTTTCGCTTCCTATTGCTGTGCTTGTTTATCACGTCTGCGTTGATTTCTGGCATTGAGGTCTACATGTTTAATGCCATCGGCAACATGATCGACTGGATGCAGGTCAGCGATCGCTCTACCTTTTTCGAGGTCTACGGTACCCAGCTGGTCGCTGTAGCGATACTGGTTATAGTCGTCTGGCCATTGTTGTGCTTACTCGACTCGGCGCTAGAACATCAAGGATTGCTGGGGAATTTTGCAATGCAGATCCGTTGGCGTGCGCATCGATACCTTCTCGGTCAGTCGGCCAGCTTTTACGCCAATGACTTTGCTGGCCGTATCGCCACCAAAGTTATGCAAACCGCGCTTAGCGTACGTGACTCAATTGTCAGTATTAACGGCTTAGTTGTGTATGTGGTTGTCTACTTCAGCAGTGCTCTGGTGATTTTTGTCAGCAGCGATGTTCGGCTGGCGCTACCACTACTTTGTTGGTTAGCGGCCTATATATTGGTTATGCGCTTTTTCTTGCCTAAGTTAAAAACCGTTTCAGCTGACCAAGCAGACGCTCGTTCGCTGATGACTGGTCGTGTTGTCGACGCCTATAGCAACATACAAACAGTTAAGATGTTTTCATCGAGTAATGCTGAAGAGCAATACGCTAAGGACAGCATGCAAAACATGTTGGGTAGCGTGTATCAACAAATGCGTTTAGTGACACAATTGAATACAACCTTGATCACATTGAACGCGTTACTAATCTGTTCGACCATGGGCTTTGGTGTGTGGCTATGGACGCAATCAATCGTTAGCACTGGTGCGATTGCCGTTGCCGGTGCATTGACGTTACGGCTCCAAGCCATGAGTCAGTGGTTTATCTGGGAGCTGGCAAGATTATTTGAAGCAATAGGCACCACGCAAGATGGCATGAATACCTTGGCACAACCGAAATCTGTCGAAGATAGACCGGGCGCTGAAAATTTACACGTAACTGAGGGTAAGATCGAATTTGATAAAATTGATTTTCACTATGGCAAAGCAAGCGGGGTGATTAGCAAATTTTCCCTAAATATTGCTGCTGGCGAACGAATAGGCCTGGTAGGTCAGTCCGGCGCGGGAAAATCCACCTTGGTTAATCTTCTGCTGAGACTTTATGACCTTGAGCATGGGCAGATTAGAATTGATAAGCAGGATATTTCAGCCGTGACCCAAGAGAGCCTGCGTCATCATATTGCTATGGTTACCCAAGACACCTCTCTTTTACACCGAACTATTAGAGAGAACATCGCCTATGGCAGACCAAGCGCTACCGAGCAAGAATTGCTAACCGCAATCAAACTGGCAAAGGCAGATGAATTTGTTGACGACCTAGAAGATAACGAAGGTAATATCGGCCTAAATGCCAAAGTAGGTGAGCGTGGGGTCAAGTTATCCGGTGGGCAACGTCAACGGATTGCAATTGCTAGAGTGATATTGAAAGATGCGCCGATATTAATTTTAGACGAAGCAACCTCGGCGCTAGACTCTGAGGTTGAGGCGGCAATTCAAGAGCAACTTGAACAGTTGATGCGAGGCAAGACAGTGATCGCCATCGCTCATCGGCTTTCTACTATAGCCAGCATGGACCGATTGATTGTGTTGCAAAAAGGCCGGATCATCGAACAAGGCACGCATGCTGAACTGGTAAAAATTGGAGGCATGTACGCAAACCTTTGGTCAAGACAATCGGGTGGTTTTCTTGGCTCTGATGACTAGCCTTAGTCTCCTTTATGGATAGTCATTTGCGGGAACGGAATTGACCAATCGTTGGCATTGCAGGCGGCCACACAGGCTTGTTGAATAGTTCTTTCAATACGATAAAAATACTTAGATGCGGTCGAGCCCAGTAACGCAATAATCAGGTAGTCTAGCGATGACTCACTGGCCGTATTAAACTCGACACGGACATCAATTTCTTTAGTATCAAGGCGTGCGTTTTCTAAGTGTTCCTTTACGAATTTTTGAAGTGTCTCGGGCACTACGTCCAAGGCGATGCTTTGCAAACTGTAGTCGACGCCGAAGGTGTTGGTAATACGAATCTGTTTTGACTTGGTTAAGTTGACTAAGCCAGCTGAAAAATAATCATGGGTAGGGACTAATTTGTTGGTGCCCTGAGCGCTTTGTAACTCAACGATGACTGGAGTTTGTCTAATCACTTCATACAATTTTTTCTCATCGTCTAACACCCAATCGCCTATTGAGCTGGGGAACCATTTCTCATTACTTACTGGTCTTGAGACCATGCCTTTAAGTGACGCGAGTGGCAATCTCAAGGTCCCTTGTATTTCAGGATTGACGAACTTCGAAAAAAGGTTGATCGAGGCAACGCGCCAAGGAACCCCGTCAATTAATACCATCTCATGTTCGCGAACGGCTCCGATGTTGAGTAGCAGTCGGCTCTCAGCAATAAATTGAGGCAGTAGGTTCTTTAATCCCAAGGCGCTGGCAAATAACAGCGCTAGGCTGATTACCAGCAATAGAACATCACCACGCACGAAAAACACCGTTAATATGGCAATAATGATTAAGATACCGGTCAGCAGTCGTTGCGCGTAGGCGATGACTCTATAAGTCGTTCTATTGACCCGTTTAGCCGATTTTTTTCCTTGGCGATCAAATATTTTTCTCAGGCCAGCTAGTACCGACCATATGCTTAACGAGGCAACGATGGCAATTAACAAGGTGAGGCCACGGTCTTCAAAGAAGTGCAGTAAGGAATCCTTTAAGCTGCTCACCCAGTGCTCATTGCCACCGCTAAGACTGTTCAGTTGATAGAGCGCCAGCTGCTCTTGTCGTTCGGCGTCTTCTTTGGTGCGTAACCATCGGCTTCTGACGTCGGCGAGTAATTTCCTTTTAGTTTTCGACGGCGATTGTGCTAGCAGCGTATCAATCGATTGTAGTGCTTGCTGGGCTTTTTCCGCAGTGTCTTTCTGAGTGACAATAATCTGTCGAAGATTTTCTTTTCTGCGTGGTTGCTCAGTCAGGCCTCGCAGGTTCTCCAGTAGCGGTTTGACCACTAGAGTTAGTTCTTCTTGCCATGTTTTCGGTTGGCTATCAATGCCTAAGACATCGAGATTAATGCTGCCGATAGCGACCTGCTCAAAGCTTCTATCGAGGGTCTCGAGTTGTTGCTCAGTGACCGCTATTTCAAGCTCAAGCTCTGGATTGATGACCGATTTTCGAACTTTAGCTTTTAATGATTTTAATACTAGCGCCTTTTTCTTTATCGCTAAACCTAGCTCTTCAAGTTCGTTGGCTTTACGTTGTTGTTCTGAGATTTCGACCGTTACAGGCTCTTGCTCAATTTGTTCTAGAGTTTCTTCGCTAGTGGCCTTTTTATTCTCTTGTGCATGGCTGTCCGTAGCGATCGGAAATAGTAAGCTCAGAGTCAGCGTAAAAAATAGTAGCTTTGCTAGTTGGCGGGTAAACATGAATTCCCAGCAGTATGTGTTTATTGCTAATTCTATCTTACTTGTCGACGGTAAGAATTATATTATGGGATTTATTCATCCGCTGACAATTCGTGCGAATGTTTTTCTCAACTGTATCGAGTCAAGCCACCATCGCCATTGTCGTTTAGGCTAGACTTATCTTTAGCCGTTTCGCTAGTCAGTGCCGAGACTTGCTACAATCGAGTCTGGGCTTGCAATATAATCCGCGGCTCAATTATCACCGACGAGTTGTTGGCGGTGTACAAATGCAAACCTCTCGAGAGATACAACCCAGGGTTGAAAATGGAAAACTTACTTACTGATTCACAAAAATACGCAGACATGCTTGTTCAATACGGTATTAGCTATGGAATGAAAGTTCTAGCGGCACTAGCGATCTTTTTGATTGGTAAGCGAGTCGCTCGTTTTATTACCAACATGGTAGTCAAGTCGATGAAACATAACGACATTGATTATGAGCTGATTGGTTTTATTGAGAGCATGCTGTATTGGGGCTTGTTCGCGATGGTGTGCATCGCCGCGTTGACTCAATTGGGCGTACAAACGGCGTCATTTATTGCTGTATTAGGAGCCGCGGGTTTAGCGGTTGGCCTAGCCTTACAGGGCTCTTTATCAAATTTTGCTGCGGGTATCTTAATAATCATCTTAAGACCGTTTAAGGTCGATGACTTCGTCGACATCGCTGGCGAGTCTGGGGTAGTAAAAGAAATCAAAATATTTACCAGCGAGTTACGTACCGGCGACAATAAGTGCGTGATTATTCCTAATGCTCGCGTGCTCGCCAGCAATATCATTAATCATACAAGTACTGGCACGCGTCGAATCGATATGGTGTTTGGTATCGGCTATGACGACGACATTGATAAAGCCCGAGAAGCAATTAAAGCGGTGCTTGCCGCAGAGCCTAGAATTCTTGCAGAACCCGAAACGGTGATCGGGGTTTCAGAGTTGGCCGATAGCAGTGTCAACTTTGTGGTACGCCCGTGGGTTAAAACCGGAGACTATTGGGGTGTAAACCGATCACTTCTCGAGCAGGTCAAAAAACGCTTTGATAAAGATGGAATTTCAATCCCGTTTCCACAACAAACGGTACATATTCTGACGCCAGAAGTTACCGAGCTAAGCACGGAAAGTTAGTATCAGATAAATCCGGGGTTTTGCTATGCTGGTTGATGGTCAGAGCTACTAATTTCTTTAGTCAGCGTGCAAATCAACTAGGCATTTTAACGATCGATAACGATGATTAAAGGTAGTTAAAGTTGGATAAGACACAGGTTGTTCTAATTACCTTGGTTGTCTATAAGGTGATACTAATTGGCATTGGTTTTTGGGCTTCGAAAAGAACCAGTGATAGCGATGATTTCTTTTTGGGCGGTCGTGGTTTAGGTCCTGTTGTAGCGGCACTGAGCTACTCATCGAGCGCCGCTTCGGCCTGGGTTTTATTAGGCCTTACTGGGATTGCCTACGCTTACGGCGTGTCTACTATCTGGGTCGCCTTAGGCTCGATAACCTCAATGTTGGTGGTCTGGTTTTGGATTGCCCCGAGGTTGATGATGTTTAGTCGAGAGCATGATCACATTACCCTAACCGAGGTTGTTGCTCACCAAACTAGCGGTTCGCAGCGTCGGCTAATTGTTTGGTTATCGACCTTTATCATCGTTACCTCGTTTGTGCTGTACATTGCAGCGCAATTTCAGGGTGCGGGCAATACCTTCGCATCTACCTTTGATATGTCTATGCCGAGTAGCATCGCTTTGGGCGCCTTCATTATCATGATCTATACCTTGTTGGGCGGTTTTTGGGCCGTCAGCGTTACCGACGCCTTACAAGGAACCTTGATGGCTATTGCCGCACTGGTGATGCCGGTCGCGGCCTATTTGTCGGTCGGCGGCATGCCCGGTTTACTCGAAGGTTTAGCCGCGTCGAGTAATGATGCGCAGCTTAGTTTAACTGCCGGCTATGCCGGGCTATTCGCGCTCGGTATCGTTTTTGGCGGATTAGCTATTGGCTTTGGCACCTATGGCCAGCCGCATTTAATGGCTCGTATTATGGCCTTACGTGACGATAAGGCGATGCGCCAAGCACGTCTGATTACCATTGTTTGGTATTTAATTGTCTTTCTAGGAATGTGGTTTGTAGGTTTGTCTGGACACGTATTACACAGTGGTCTAGAGAATTCAGAACAAATCTTTTTCGTTATGCTCGATGGCTTGTTCCCGCCAGTGATCGGCGCCATATTTTTGGCCGCGGTGCTGTCGGCAATTATGTCGACCGCCGATAGCCAACTGCTGTCAGCTGCCGCCGCGATAGCTAATGACCTTGGCTTAGGCGGCAACGATCAAAAACGAGTGCTGCTAATTTCGCGCCTTACTACTGTGGTTCTTGTGGTCGCTTCAGTGGTTGTGGCGATTTACTTACCTGAAAAAATCTTTAGTCGAGTGCTGTTTGCTTGGATGGCTCTTGGGGCTGCGTTTGGGCCTGTGCTGTTCGCCCGGTTGGCCGGCGTTTATGTAACACCGCTGTCTGCGTTCATGTCAATTATGTTGGGTTTCGGCCTAACCGTAGTCTTCTCGTTTACAGCCAATGCTCCAGGCGACATTGCCGAACGCTTGCTGCCTTTTATAGCCGCTCTTGTGCCTCTGTTTTTGTCTGGGCGAAAAACTAAGGCTTAGTTTTTCTGCCGTAAATACGTTCGAAAACCCCGATCATGGTATTCGTTGATTAGTGAAACCGCACAAACTCTGAGCGTGTTTGATGACAATTATGTTTACCCCCGCATCGCGGTAGGTGCTGCTGACGCTATGGTGGTTGTAAAAGAGTGTCTTGCCATGCAAACCGCGATTAACTAGCGAGTTCGGCGCGTTGTATTTGCTTTAATTATGGTGCTTGCGTCAATGTTTGCGTTGGCTTTGATCTCTTGCATAGAGAACGTCGAGCTTACATCGATAAGCCCCGAGACTTTATCCACCAGTTGTCGGTACACCCGGTCGTAGTGGTTTAGGTCTTGCACTATGATCTTGAGAATGTAATCGACATCGCCGGTCATGCGGTGGCACTCGACAATTTCTGACATCTCATTAACACACTTAGCAAAGGTGTCTAGCCAATCAATATTGTGGCTCTCTATCTTCAGCGTAACGAATGCAGTTGTACCAAGGCCAATCTTTTTTCTATCCAGCGCAATCGTGTATTTGGCTATAACACCGACCTCTTGTAGTCGCTTAACTCGGCGCCAGCAGGGGTTGTTGGTAAGACCTATTTGGTCAGCAATGGCATGTATAGAGGTCGTGGAGTCTTTTTGCAGTATATTTAGAATTTGGATATCTTTAGAATCTAATTCTATTATTTCTTGACTAATCAATTTTTTATACCAATTTGTATTAAATAAATAGCATAGTTTGGGATGCCGAGCATGGCAATAAAAACTACAATAGAAATCACCAAATACGGCATACAGTGAGAGTACAGGCAATGAAAAAAATGATACAAGCATGCTTTTTAGATCACCCAGAATCTGTTGGCGAATCATATTTTCAGCACTTGATCGCCGCCAGTGGTTTCGCTGTCCGGCTAGTTTGGGCTGGCTTAGCCTGCTTTATGCATGGCGTGTTTCCATTTCTCTGTGTAAAAACGGGCAGCGGTATCATCAATCAACTGCATGATTCAATGCTGACACATAGAGGGCAAATCGCTACCGACCAGCCAAAGTCGTCTGAAGCATAAGCAGTCCCAAACCTAAGTCCTAGGCCCATGCGCCAGTGTACTAATTACCAGTCTGGGCGACGATATTTTAAGCCTGTGATTGTCGCTCCAGGCATATGCTCATCTGCATTCAGAGTCATTACCAATAACTGTTAACCGCAGGATCAATTTCACCTGTGGTGATTCCTAGGGTATAACTGTCTATATGAAACACTGACTAGTTCTTATATCAACGGAGATACAGATGACTGACCCTACCCATAGCCCAGTAGCGAAATGCCCTGTGATGCATGGCGCCAATAAGCAGACTGCAACTGGCAATACCGCCAATCAACATTGGTGGCCTAATCAACTCAATTTAAAAATACTTAATCAAAATGCGCCGCAAGTAAGTCCCTTAGACGATGACTTTGATTATGCTGATGCGTTCAATAGTTTAGATCTAAAGGCGCTCAAGCAAGACCTAACTCAGTTGATGACCGACTCACAAGATTGGTGGCCAGCCGATTACGGCCACTACGGCGGCTTGTTCGTGCGCATGGCATGGCACAGCGCGGGCACCTATCGAACCTACGATGGCCGTGGCGGTGCTAGCTCGGGTTCACAACGTTTTGCGCCACTCAATAGTTGGCCAGATAATGGCAATCTAGACAAAGCGCGTCGCTTGTTGTGGCCGCTCAAACAAAAATATGGCAATAGCATTTCTTGGGCCGACCTAATGGTATTGGCCGGCAACGTGGCGATGGAGTCTATGGGCTTTAAAACCTTCGGTTTTGCCGGCGGTCGGGCTGATATTTTTGAGCCTGAAGAAGATATCTACTGGGGCCCTGAAACAGAGTGGCTCGATGATAAGCGCTATGAGGGCGCGCGCGAGTTAGCGACACCTTTAGGCGCGGTACAGATGGGTTTGATCTACGTCAACCCAGAAGGTCCAAATGGCAATCCCGATCCGCTACAGTCAGCTTTTGATGTGCGTGACACCTTTGCTCGTATGGCCATGAACGACTATGAAACCGTTGCCCTAGTCGCCGGTGGGCATACCTTCGGTAAAGGCCATGGCGCTGGCTCAGAAGAATATTTGGGTGCGGAGCCAGAAGGTGCAGGCATTGCTAATATGGGCTTTGGCTGGATAAATTCACATCGCAGCGGCAAGGGTGGCGACACCACTACTGCCGGCTTTGAAGGCTCGTGGACCGATAATCCAACGCAGTGGGACATGGGCTACTTCGACGCGCTATTAGGCTATGAGTGGGAGCAAACTACCAGTGCCGCTGATCATGTTCAATGGACGCCCACGGCGGAGTCTAAGGCCAATCAAGCACCACAAGCGCACGATGCGTCGTCTACTCAAGCGTTGATGATGACTACCGCTGACATGGCACTCAAGCTCGACCCCGAATACGCTAAGATTTCTAAGCACTTTCATGCAAACCCGGAAGAATTTGCTGATGCTTATGCGCGCGCTTGGTTTAAACTCACGCATCGTGATATGGGCCCAGTTAGCCGTTATTTAGGCGATGAAGTTCCAGCTGAATCACTGCTGTGGCAAGACCCAGTGCCCGCGCACGAGGGCGATCTAATTGATCAGCAAGATATTGTTGATCTCAAAGCAAAAATCTTAGCCACCGGCCTGTCGGTGTCACAATTGGTGAGTGCCGCTTGGGCATCGGCATCCACCTTTCGTAACTCGGATAAACGTGGCGGTGCCAACGGTGCACGGATTCGCTTAGCACCGCAGAAAGACTGGCAAATTAATATTGCCGCCGGGGTTGGCAGTGTGATCACTAAATTAGAACAAGTTCAAGCCGACTTCAATCAACAAGGTACCCAAGTATCGCTCGCTGATCTAATCATCTTAGGTGGTTCTGCGGCGATCGAAAAAGCTTCAGGTAATAGCCTTTCGGTGCCTTTTATGGCGGGCAGAACCGATGCAAGTGCCGCGCTAACCGATGTTGATGCATTCGATGTTTTAGAGCCAAAATTTGATGGCTTTCGTAACTATAAAAACACCCACGACCCACGTTCTACCGAAGCACTGCTAGTCGATAAGGCATCTTTGCTAGGCTTAAGCGCGCCAGAGATGACAGTGCTAGTGGGCGGGCTAAGAGTATTAGGCGCCAACGCATCAGGTGTCACTCACGGTATGTTAACCGACAAGCCTGGCACCCTCAGCAATGATTTTTTGGTAAACCTGTTAGACATGTCAACCGTCTGGTCGGCGAGTGACGATAGCGAGCAAGCCTTTGACGGCCGCGACCGTCAAACAGGCACTTTGAAATGGACCGGCACGCGGGCTGATTTAGTCTTCGGTTCGAATTCAATTTTGCGTTCAATTGCCGAAATCTACGCCTCCAGCGATTCGTCTGCGAAGTTTAATAACGATTTCGTTGCGGCATGGGTGAAGGTGATGAATGCTGATCGTTTTGATTTGAGCTAGCGGTGAGTTGTTAGCTAGTTCTTATTTTTTGAGAGTGCCGCGTGGTTCCTCGGGTGTTTTAAAAATGTCATTGTTGCTGTTGCAGCAATGACATTTTGCTGATGCTTATCTGACAACCAGCAAACGTCAATTGCGACTCTGCCTGATTCATATAACGCCGGCGTTGTTGGTTTAACATGACTCAGTAATATCAATGGTTATAATGGAGACTATAAAGATGTTTGAGAGTGCGATATGAATTTTGAATGGATGGCCATTTCACCGAACGATGTGACAAGCCTCGCATTGGCTTTTATTCTCGGCTTGTTGTCTAGGTCTGTAGGTTTACCGCCATTAGTTGGCTTTTTATCCGCTGGCTTTATTCTTAATATCGCTGGTGTCGCTGATCAAGAGTTAGTACAAAAACTCGCTGACCTTGGGATTACGCTATTACTCTTCACGGTTGGCCTTAAGGTTAATTTGAAGACCCTAGCCAGGCCTCAGGTGTGGGCTGTTACCGGAATTCACACATCACTTGTTACCGGAGTATTTGCACTGATTCTAGTTGGCTTGGCGATGACTGGTTTGACGGTCATCGCCAAGCTAGACCTTAGAAGCCTACTTCTGATGGCCTTTGCTCTAAGCTTTTCAAGCACCGTGTTTGTAGTTAAAGCCTTAGAGGAAAAAGGCGAGATTAAATCATTACACGGGAGCCTAGCGATCGGCATATTGATTATGCAAGACATCGCCGCGGTTATTTTTCTAGCCATGTCAGCCAATAAGTTACCGTCAATATTTGCTTTTTCGCTGCTGCTGCTGATTCCGCTTAGACATGGCTTGCATAAAGTTTTGTCTCACTTAGGTCACGGTGAGCTGATGATTTTATATGGCTTCGTGTTGGCAATGGGCGGTGCCGAGATTTTCGAGATGGTTGGTATGAAAGGTGATTTGGGTGCGCTGGTCTTAGGCATATTAATAGCGCCACATGTCAGAGCTGACGAAATGGCCAAAAATATGCTTGGTTTTAAAGATCTATTTCTACTTGGCTTTTTCCTCTCTATTGGCCTGTCTGGCCCGTTGACGTGGGAGATTGTTTTAATTGGTGCCATTATCACGCCATTCGTATTTCTTAAGTCAGTCGGCTTCTTTGTGTTACTCACGGCATTTAAATTACGCGCTCGAACCTCACTACTAACCACTCTTAACCTGACAAATTACAGTGAATTTGGTTTAATCGTAGTGGCGATTGGCGTAGGTAGCGGCTGGATAGACAAGCAATGGTTAGTCATAATCGCTATAGCAATGTCGTTTTCGTTCGCTATTTCAGCGGTATTAGATGCAAAAGCAGAGGCTCTTTATTCTCGTTTTCGACCGAGTCTAGATAAGTTTCAACGCTCTGAGCGATTGGCCGATGACCGTCTTCTCGATATTGGTGATGCGGTTATAGCGGTAGTCGGAATGGGCGGTGTCGGCTCGAGTGCTTACGATGAAATGCGTCACTTGTATGGCGAAAAAGTCATTGGCGTAGATATAGATCCCGTTACCGCAAAGAGTCATCAATTAGCTGGGCGAAATGTGCTTCAGGGCGACCCTACGGATCCAGATTTTTGGGAAAGAGTTGAGTATGATCACACGCTAAAGTTAGTAATGCTGGCACTACCAAAACTCAATACTACGTTAGAGGTGGTCGAGCAGCTGGCCAATGCATCATTCGAAGGTCAAGTCGCCGCTACCTCTAGGTTCCCTGATGAGATAGAAAGCTTGCAGCAACATGGGGTAGATATAACTTTTAATATCTACACTGAAGCCGGCGCTGGGTTCGCCACACACGTTGCTGACCAAACAACAAAGACCGATGAGTGAAGGTCGTTGTTTGTTGACTTACAGGCAAGGCCGGACTACTGAGTAAACTTAGCTCGACTGACTATTGCCGCAGCAAGTGCAAGCATGGCCGGCATGCCTTGGGTGAATAGAATGCTGAACTTAGCCGTCGCGGCACCAAAAACACCGGCCACGATAACGCAACTTAGAAAGAATACGATCACATCAAAGCGATCTTTCAGCAGACCCCAAAAAAGTCCGGCGGCTAAAAAGCCATTATAGAGTCCTTGGTTCATCGCCAGCACTTCGCTGGCTTCAGCGACCTCTGGCGTCATCGCGAAAATCCGTTGACCGACTGGGTGGTTCCAAAAAAACATTTCAAGAATCAAAATGCCAACGTGACTGATTGCCACGAACAGGGCGAGAAGTTTAGCCACAAGTTTCATAAAGTACTCTCCAAAGTCATTCGATTAATTTAGCATTGTATTGTGATTCATGATCACGGTTAACCCCGGTGGTTACAACGTCAGCCGGTAGATTAGTCTAAATCGCGGTGTCAGAGACAAAAGGTAATCTTACTTTTTTATTGCTTGAGCCTGCGGCTAAACCAATAGCCGATGTTTAAAATAATTATGTAAGCAGTCCACTGACTTAGCATTTTCTCCACATACTGAGCCTAACTTACTTTATAATTCCTTGAAATAATAGGCAAATGTTGGTTAAGGAGGCTAGTGTGAAGTTCATTGTTTCGCTTGTAGTAATCGCAATTGTGGCGCTGGTAATCGCGCTATCGTTGTTTCCATCAGCACCCAATACCGAATTAACAGAAGTGGATAGCAGCCTCCCACCAGCCGAAATTGTTCAAAAAGTTTTTGGCCCTATCCAGCCAATAAAAGCGGCTACCGATTTAGACCCTGAGAAAGTTTCTCTAGGTTCGCAATTATTCAGTGACAATATACTGTCTGAAGATAATACCGTCTCCTGTGTAACTTGCCACAGTCTTGAGACCGCTGGTACTAACGGCTTGACCGTGTCGGTGGGCATTGCTGGCGGCGTAAAGCACATCAATGTGCCAACCGTGTTTAATTCAGCGTTGAACTTTGTGCAATTTTGGGATGGCCGAGCAAAAACACTTGAAGAGCAGGTGAGTGGCCCGGTCGAGCATCCGTTGGAGATGGGCTCTACTTGGCCCAGTGTAATTAGCCGCCTGAATGCCAATCGTAATTACCGAGAGCAATTTGCTGATCTCTATACAGAAGGCGTATCAAAAGAGTCGGTTAGTCACGCGCTTGCTGAGTTTGAGCGCTCGCTAAATACACCAGATTCGCCCTTTGACCGGTATTTGAAAGGTGATCTGAATGCTTTGGACGAGAAGCAATTGGCCGGTTATCAATTGTTTAAGCAGCTTGGCTGCATACGCTGTCACCAGGGGCAGGGTGTGGGCGGTAATATGTTTCAGCGAATGGGAGCTAAAAAAGACTACTTCGCTGGCCGCGATGATTTGACTGAGCACGACATGGGCCGCTTTAACGTGACCGGCGATGAGTACGATCGACATCGGTTTAAGGTCCCGAGCCTTCGTAATATTGCACTTACCGCACCGTACTTTCATGATAGTAGCGCAGCGACCCTGGAACAGGCTATCCAAACCATGGCGACCTACCAACTCGGTCGTCGCTTAAAAGATCAAGAAGAACAATTGTTAGTTAGCTTTTTAGAAAGCTTAACCGGCGAATACAAGGGCACTAAGCTAAGCCTTGGAGCCGTTTTTGAAACAGGCGCCGAGACAGGCGATCAAAACGGCAAAAAACTATGAAAGCCCGAGCAGAATATATTATTGGTTCGGGCGTCATTTTTGTTGGCGTGCTGTTGATGGCATTCTTCTTTTGGAAGTCTGGCGCGATCGACGATACTCGTGAGCATCAGCGCTTTGTAGAAAGTGTCCGCCATTTGCAGGCCAGCGATGCAATTCTCGATCAGCACCTTTTACGCTTGCGCAACGGCTCGGCGACTAGCGTTGATAATGTTAACCAAGAGTTAGTTGCGATCAGCCGATTGAATGCAATTATAGCTAGGCCGCCGGATTATATTTCGCCAAAAGGTACCGCGATTTTGATGGATATTTTGGCAAATTATCATCTGGTGATGGAGCGTAAGAAATTACTAATTGAGCGCTTTATGGCTGAAAATGCGAATCTTAAAACATCTATTGTGTATTATCCGATTTTGAGTCAAGAGCTGGTAGATAGCTTAGACGAGATTGAGCAAGGCCAACCTATTACCGAAAAAATACAGACGCTTTTGCGTGATATTTTATTGTTTAACCTTAATACCAACCCTGGTTTAGGTATTTCAATTAAAAGCCAAATTGGTCGGCTCGATGCGGCTGGTCAAGCTTACCTCATAGGTGCAAACGCAACGAGCTTGAATTCGATTAGAGGAATTGAAGATCTAAGCTTGCAGGGGCAAACGATTCTGCGGGTGAAGCCTGGAGTTGATTCGCTTATTACCGAACTAATGTCGATACCGATAACGGTTGAGCTCGAGAGCTTTGCAGACGAATACCACCGCTGGTATAGCTATGCGCTAGACAGTGCCAAGTTTTATCGTTTTTGTTTGTACTTTATGATTGTTCTGACAATCATAATTATTTCCTGGATGATTATTCGAAACCTTAATGCCCGCATAAGGCGCGCGACCCAATCTATTGCACAACAACGCGATCAGTTAGTAGTCAAACTCGATGAGCGAAGGGCCCTATCTGAGGTGGCCATGGCGGTCAGTAGCGTTGGTGATCTGAACAAGGTATTAGATACCATATTAGCAAAGAGTCTTGAGGTGGTTGAGGTCGAAGCAAGCTCCATATTGTTGCTCGATAAAGAGAAAAATGATCTCTATTTTCATACCGTGCAGGGCCGAGTCTCTGACAATCTTAAAGATATACGCATCGCGTTAGGTCAAGGCTTGGTAGGGCATGTTGCTCAAAACGGCAAAACGGAGGTAGTTTCTGACCCTTATGCGGACCCACGTTTTAACCAACAGGTAGATATTGCTACCGGCTTTGTTACCAAATCAATTCTGACAACACCGCTGGTAAGCCAGGATGAAATCATCGGCGTGTTACAGTTGGTAAACCGTCGGCAACAAGAGTCGTTTGATGATAACGACGTGCTACTAATTGAATCATTCGCGGTACAAGCCGGTATTGCAATCGTAAATTCGCGACTTTATTCCGACGTTAAAAATTATGCCAACGACCTTAAAGAGTCTCTCGAAAAAGAACGAACCTTAAGAGTTCAGAAGCAGAAAATGGGTGCTTACATGCCTAAGGATGTGGTCGATCAGATATCACGTAGCAGCGAAGAAAAAATCGCTCTTGGTGGTAAGGTAGTGCGCGCCACGATTATGTTCTCAGACATTGTTGGTTTCACCCGTTTGTCAGAACGCTTGGAACCAGAAAAAGTAGTCGATTTTTTAAATCTTTACATGACCGCGATGAGCAACATCATAGAACAAGAGGGTGGCATTGTAGATAAGTTCATTGGCGATGGCATTATGGCCGTTTTTACTGACAGTGAAACTGAGCAGGCAATGGCGGCGGTGCAAGCGGGCTTGAGAATGCAAGCCGCGGTTCAGAGCGAACGAGAAAGCTGGGGTAGCATTGATCAAGATTTGGCTAAGGTGGAGATTCGTATTGGTATTAACTCCGGCCGAGTAATATCCGGTAATGTAGGGTCCGAACAACGAATGGATTACACCGTGATTGGCGACAATGTAAATGTCGCAGCGCGAATCGAGCAAGCGTGTAATCCCGGCGAAGTACTTATTAGTCTATCTACTTTTGAAGACGTCAAGCTGCGAGTTAAATCGACCGAAATGGAGCCAATTAAAGTGAAAAATCGAGATCAGGCTGTCCTAACTTATTCAGTCGACTCAGTGTTGTCTTAGCGTCATGTCGTTAATGTATTTTCTTGTAGCTAAATTAAACTTAGTAATTAAGTGAAAATACTGTTAATAGCTAATTCCTACTTTAGCTTATGATAGGCCTAACTCTATTGCTGTTGTTATCTGTATGAAAACACCGAAAAGACTATTGCCGCTGATTGAAGACGGCTTGGTCGACGAAGTCCTTGGTCAACTGATGAGTGGCAAAGAAGCCACTGTGTATATGGTGCGCTGTGGCTCCGAGGTTCGTTGTGCCAAAGTGTATAAAGAAGCCGCACAGCGAAGCTTCAAAAAAGCAGTGCAATACCAAGAAGGCCGTCGTGTGCGTAATAGCCGCCGCGGCCGGGCAATGGAAAAGGGCTCTAAGTTTGGACGCGATCAACAAGAAGAAATTTGGCAAAGTGCCGAGGTAGACGCCTTATATAAACTTGCCGCCGCTGGGGTGCGAGTGCCAGAGCCCTACGGTTGCTTCAACGGTGTGCTGTTAATGGAGTTAATTACCGATGAAGAAGGCTACGTAGCACCGCGTCTAAACGACGTGGAACTAAGCCCAGAACGAGCGCGGCGTGACCATGCCGTGGTTATGCAAGACGTTATTAAAATGTTATGCGTTGGCCTAATTCATGGCGACTTATCTGAATTTAATGTGTTGGTTGATGAAGTTGGCCCGGTAATTATCGACCTGCCACAAGCCGTTAACGCGGCGGGTAATAACAATGCAAAAGCCATGCTCGAACGAGACGTGCGCAACATGACTAACTACTATGGCCAATTCGCACCTGAATTACTCGAGAGCGAACACGCAAAAGAAATTTGGAAGCTCTATGAAAAAGGCGACCTCAAAGCAGATACTAAGCTCACGGGCATTGTCGAAATAGATACTCGCCCAGCTAATGTCGACTCAGTAATGCTAGAAATCAAAGCGGCTTTCGAAGAACAGGAAGAGCGTTTGCAGCGATTGAGTGATGATTAGCTATAAGGCTTTGTTTATTTTATTGTTGATCTCTTTTCATCTGTCACCCCGATTTTGCTTCTAACAATCTCCGACTCTTGCGGGCTGAGCTCGACACTTGCATCGATTATTTTTTCAAAATGTGCTGTATCCCAAGTGTTTTCGCCACTTAAGCAATAAACATAGAGCTCGGGAAAATCTTCAATTGCCAGTTGGTCTTCGATAAAAAGCGTTTCAATTAATTTTGAATCTTCGCCTTTGCGTTTACTGTCGTAGGCCATGTTCACTGGCAGAGCGTCTTTACGACATAATACGCTGCCTTCCCATAGTCGAATATTTGAGCAATATACTTTGTTATTTTCTCGTCGGTGGATTAACCAACGAGGTAAAACTGAGGCGGCCTTATTCTGTTTTAAGGCTGATTCTAATTGCCTTGAAAGACGTGTCGGATGATACCAATCATCGTCATCCCACTGGCAAACGAACCGGCCCTTGGCCATTTCGATCGAAAAATTGCGCAAATCACCTAGGCTTTTCTTTGCTTCGATCGGCACAACGTGATGCCTTATTTCTTTATTATTAAGGCCCTTCAAGAACTTGTGTGTTGCCGTGTCATCAGATTCGCTAATCACGACCAGCTCTTTATGTGAATAGCTTTGTGCCTGAAAACAATCAATAGCGCGCTCTAATAGTGCTACCCGGCCACGGGTCACGCACAAACAGGATATTAGCGGGGCTGGAGAGTTTGACGACGACGGCTTGTCGGCCAATCTATATTTTGTTTGCTGGGCGTTAGTGGTGATGTCCTTTTGTGCAATCGAACGATAAAACGATGGTGGCCGTTCGTAATACAGGGTTAACAGTGAGAGGTTGCGTATATAGCTCTGGGGATCAATGCCGTTAGGCTCACTTGACTGATGCCACAAATGGTAGGCAATGCCCTTAAGTGTTGCCATTTTGGTAGCAAAAAAGGCTACCCGCTTGGACATGGCGTCGTCTTCTGCACCCCAGCCTTCAAAGCGTTCATCCATACCGCCCGTCGCGTGGTAAAGTCTTCGTGTAAGGGCGAACGCTCCTCCGCAGAAGGGGGGGTATTGGCCTATCGACTGTCGGTTTGTCTGTTGCCTTGTTCTATTAATATGCAGCGATTGTGTCTGCGCTAAAAGCTGTTGTGATTCCTCCTGGCTTAGGTCAACTAAAACGTCATACGGATTGATCGCGTCTACATCGTTGTTCATTTGTTGGCAAATCTCATCTAACGCAGCTGCGCTAATGAGCATGTCTGAATCGGCGAATACCAGCCGCTCACAGCTTGCATAATTAGCGGCGATGTTCAGCCCCCAGGATTTATTGAAGCGCCCAGAATTCTCAACAAATACATACTTGATGTTAGCTTGCTGTTGGTTTTTAAATTGAGGGGTAGCGTCTTGCTCGACGAGAATTATCTCTAAGCTTCGGTCGAGGCTGAGCTGCTGTAAAAGGAAGTGTAAGTTATGTTGCCGACCTTGATCAGATTGGCGATAGGTTATTAGGTAAGAGAAGCGATACATATAAATTCTAATTAACGAGTTGCGTCGGGTTTACTGGCGTAAGACTATGCATAACAATATAACGGATAACCGTGTCCGAGTTCTATTAGAGTAAGATGGTTCACAGTTGCGGGCAACCGCGTTCATTTCACTGATAATTTAAATTAAAAAGTACACTATGAAACAAGCGCCATCTCCACAAGTATTGATTGGCACGCCTGCTTACAATGGCATGCTGCATACAGACTATCTGCATTCGATTCTTGGTTTTGTAAAAAATGACATCCCGCATGCGGTGATGACCATTGGTAATGAGAGTTTGATCACTCGGGCCAGGAATACAATTTTGGCCAGTTTCTGGGAGGCCGACACGTTTACCCATCTACTTTTCCTTGATGCTGATGTGTTTCTTGACCATCAGGGCCTTAGCCAAATGCTTAGCCATAATAAAGATGTTGTTGGCGCGCCAGTTTATCTGAAAGGCAAGAACGCAGACGGCGAACAAACCGCAAATACAGATGCCAAACTGAATGTTCTGCCGGTGCTTCAATCAGTAACTAGAGTTGGCACCGCAGCACTGCTGCTATCACGTTCGGCGGTTAATTCTTTGGTCGCCCACGCAATCAAGCAAGATCGGACCTACAGCATAAATAAGATGCTTCGACATGAAGGGATGGCAACCACCCACTACGATGTGTTCAGAGTGGGTATCTCTAATGACGAGTATTTATCAGAAGATTTTTGGCTTTGCAAAGAATTGCGAGAGCTGGGTCACGAAATTCACGTCGACACCTCGGTATACACTCGCCATAACGGTATGGTCTGCTTCGACTAGCGCGGTCTTAATATGAGCGCTAGTCGGTAATCCGTGGACCAGTTTTTATAGCTGTACGCTGGAATAAATTTGCCCTAGGCTGATTCGTCTAGGGCAACGGCTTCGGCGTAAGAAAAACTGACTTATGCCCAGCTAGACTTCGACAAGCTGAAATTAAACGCAACGTTTGAATTTGCTGGCATAGGCGTGGTTGGCATAGGCGTTGTTGGCATAGACGTGGTTGGCATAGACGTGGTTGGCATAGACGTAGACGTGGTAGTCGGTACGCCTGTAGTCGTTGGTGCAACAGTAGTCGTTGGTGCGCCTGTAGTCGTTGGTGCAACAGTAGTCGTTGGTGCCGCAGTGGTGGTTGCCACCGGCGCGCAAACTGGATCAGACGAAGAGACAGTAAATGCTCCAGTTTCACCTAAGCCACTAATGGAACCCGTAGCCGAAGTTGGCACAGTCGCGCTGTTAAGCGTTGCCGTCACTGTAAAGCCAGAGTGCAAACCCACAACGCTTACTGCGGTGCCGTTAACAGAGCCTTTTTGAACATCAACTTCATTATTATTTAGAGTCAATGAAACGGTTGCAACGCCGGCTTCAAGTGTGAGCAGTACGCAACCGCCATTTAATACTGTAATGGGCGCTTCTTCGGCATATGCCTGACCAATGAAAATATCCAGAATATCGTTAACATCAACGCCGTCATTTTCAGCCTTGGATATCGATATGCCGCCGCCGCCGCCCATTACTACAACAGCAGCACTGGTTTGTGCATGGCTTGGAAGTATTACCGCGTCAAGTAATGGCTTTTTCCATTTATCAGGGACTAAGCTAGTTGAAATAACCGCGCCGCCGCCAATTAAGGTATTTCTTAATACTGTACGTCTAGCATTCTTCTGCTCTACACCAACAGCTAGCTCTTGTTGCTCAGCTGATTTAGACGAAGGTGTCGCTTCGCTACTCAATGAATCATTTGTATCTTTAGGCATTTTTAATACTTTGGCGGTAGTTAATATGGTCTTATAATAACCCGAATAATAATTGGCTGCCAAGGGCTATAGGTTAACTTCTAGGCTACTCTTTGCTAGAGTAGCGGGAATATCCCTCCAGCACCGATTGATTATGATTCCTAAAATTATCCACCAAACTTGGAAAACCGATCAGGTTCCAGAGCAGTGGAAGGCATTTGCCCAGTCATGGAAATCGCATCACCCCGATTGGGAGTATCGGCTGTGGAGCAACGCTGATGGCGCTGAGTTTGTCGAACATTTCTATCCTCATTTCGAACAGACATATTGGTCCTATCGATACGATATACAGCGCGCTGATGCGATTCGCTACCTAATAATTTATCATTATGGTGGTATCTATGCCGACCTTGATTTTGAATGCCTGCAATCATTTGAGAGCCTACGTGACAATCACAAGCTGGTTATCGGCTTTGAGCCTAAGGAGCATGCGCAGGCTCAATCATTGCAAGAAGTGTTATGCAATGCGTTATTCGCGTCAAAGCCTCGGTCAAAATTTTTAAAAGCCGTTATTGATTTTTTAATAGCGGACGACACTCCGACGATTGGACTTGGGGATGTATTGAGAACCTCTGGCCCAGTGATGTTGCAGAATGTGTATGAGCAATTTAATAAAAGTGACGTAGATGCTCATCCGCCGGTCCGCTTTTACCCGTTTGAAAATAATGCCCCAGAATTAACCCAGCTAGCCAAAAATTCGGATGAAAGTGAACGCATAAGGCAAAAACTGATAGGTTTGGGTTGTTTTGCGGTGCACCACTGGGCAAATTCATGGACCAAAGATTTGGCCGGTGAACTGATGAATCCGAGCGCCGATTCAGTTGAGGGGTTTGATTTTTATCCGATGTATGATTCACCTGGGATGGATTTATTTAACGGTGGTAGAGAGGTCGCAGCACTTGCAGAACGATGCAGAGCTGATTCTCAGGTAGTAGCGTTCAATACCGATGGCTTTGCAAAGCACACTATCGCCTCAATATCTGATTTGAGCGTAATGTTAAACGCGAATCAAAATGAAGGGATATATATAAAAAGACCCATCGCTAACGCTAAAGAGGTTTTAGAGCAGCACGAGAATATGCAACTGGTCTATATTGCCGCTGCTGGCCCTCGGCCATTTAGTCTGTTTGTCGATCAAACCAACGATCTAGTAATTGCTCAGTTTATTGAGAGTAACCGCATTTGGGAGCCGCTTGAAACCGCCTTAGTCAGCAAGTTAGTATCCCCAGGCGAAAACGTAATCGACATAGGAGCCAACATTGGCTATTTCACGGTACTTTTTTCGCAACTAGTGGGCGAACAAGGCAAAGTGCTGGCGTTCGAACCGGAAGCAAAAAATTACTCTTTATTAAAGGCCAATATATTAATTAATCGCTTAGATAATGTGGTTATTGAAAATCAAGCGCTGTCCAATACTCAGGGAGTCGCTGATCTATACTTATCTAGTTACAATAAAGGTGATCATCGACTTGGCTACACCGCCGGCCGAGAGAAGCAACAAATTAGCAGTATTGAGCTTGACCAATACCTGTCAGGCAACGCCCTGCCGATTCATTTTATTAAATCCGATACCCAAGGTCATGAGCTTAAAGTGCTGCAGGGTATGACCAAGTTAATTGAGCGAAATAGTGCATACTTATGCTGCTTGCTGGAATTCTCTCCAGGGTTATTGATCACTGCAGAACCTAGAGGCGTTGAAGATTTTATCGATTTCTTTGACTTATTCGAGACCGAAATATATTTGATTCAGGAGGTGGCTCGGAACGCCGAATTAGTATTAATGGATAGCGCCGCATTGCGGCAACTGGCGCGCATAATGTTGCAGCACGAAGCGCAAGACCATTCCGTCAATACTTTAATTTTTTTTAGCACTAACGCTCGAATCAAGTATTTCGCTAAAATGGGTTGGTGAGTATCAACGGTATAAAATACTATTCCATGCTTGAGTCATCCGGCTATGGACTGTCTGCGATTAGCTATTTGAATGCGTTGCTTGACCTCGAGTGCCCAATACATTGGATTCCACTGGTCTTGGGCGAGCGAGGTTACCAACCATGGTATCAATCGACATCGGCCGAGCAGCAAGTTCGCCAATTGCTGATCGAGTGTCTGACTGACGACAGTCAAATAGACAGACTGATGGCGTGTCTAGAGCCGATTAACAACTATCAATGCATATTCATGCATACCGTGCCGGAGTATTGGCCTCATCTTAAAGAGCCCAATAAATATCAAATCGGCTATAGCGTGTGGGAGACTAGTTGCCTACCTAAGCATTTTCCTGAGCTCATCAATCAGCTTGACCGAGTGCTAGTACCCAGCACATTTAATCGACCGATATACGAGCGTTCGGGGGTTGAGATTCCGATAGACGTGGTGCCGCATATTCTAAATAAGCCCGCGCCTGCGGCTAAGGCGACCGTCGATACTATGCGTAGCTTGATTGAGGTTGCGCCAGAAAACTACCTCTTCTATTGCATCAATGAATGGACCGCTCGCAAGGCGCTATGGGTTTTGGTTGACGCCTATCTAAGCAGCTTTAGTGCTGATGACTCGGTGTCTTTAGTACTAAAAACATCGGCTCGAGGCCCGCGATCGGAAACCGATGCAGACCAGTACGACACACAACTATTGGTGGCACAAATAGCTGCTGGCTATACTGCACCTGCGCATATTAAAGTGATTAATCATAAAATCACTAACCCTGAGATCACCGCATTACACCAACTTGGCGATTGCTTTGTCTCTACCAGTCGTAGCGAAGGCTGGGGCTTGGGTATGTTTGAAGCTGCGGGAATGGGTAACCCGGTGATTGCTACCGGCTGGGGCGGGCATCTCGATTTTCTTACAGAGCAGTCGAGCTATCTGTCATCCTATCAATTGACTCAAGTGGTGGATACTCAAGCTGAATCGTCCTACAGTAGCGAACAACAGTGGGCTCAAGTTGATCAAACAAGTATCTCTAAGCATTTAAAAACGGTGTTCGCCAATCCTCAATTAGCGCAGCAAAACGCTCAAGATTTGGCTCTAGAGCTAAATGAAAAGTATAATTCAGCACAGCTTGGTATACAGCTCTATAAAGCAATTATGGCAACTAACATCCCCAAGATTTTTCATTTTATATTCGGTTTGAAAGAACAAACTGAGCCGTTTCATCTGGCCTACTATCTTTGTTTAAAATCCTGCCTCGAGGTTAACAAGCCGAGCGCGCTACATTTTTACTATCATTACCAACCTTATGGTGAATACTGGGAGTTGATAAAACCTCACCTGACGCTAATCGAAGTAGAGTTGGAATCTTTTGTAAAACACAATAACGCCTACCAAGATCACCAAGAAGGTCAGTTTATCAAGGCCGCTAAACTCGATTATGCGCATCAAGCGGATTTTATCCGCTTAAAAAAATTGATAGAATACGGTGGTGTTTATGCTGACATGGACACCCTATTTGTAAACCCAATACCGGATGATCTGTATCAGCATCCGTTTGTGATAGGCCGTGAACAGAGTGTTATCGACCCCGTAAGCAAGAAAAAAAATCCGTCATTGTGCAACGCGCTGCTGATGTCCGAACCCAATTCAGAGTTCGCGCGCCAATGGCTAAAGGCTAGTTATCAATCGTTTGACGGAACCTGGAGTTCGCACTCGTGCCAGTTAGCGGCGACACTTGCAAGCGAGTTGCCCGATACGGTGCACATTGCGCCGCAACGTTTCTTCTTCAAGCACATGTGGACAAAGCCGGGTATTAGCTCGTTATTTGAAGAGCTTGATGATGACTTCGAGCAAGTCTATAGCATGCATATGTGGAACCATCTGTGGTGGGACCAATCGAGAGTAGACTTTTCGAGTTTTCATCAAGGCTTGATCACCGAACAAAATATTATGACGGTAGATACCACTTATAATGTTATCGCCAGACAATTTTTACCAACAGCAAGTAAGGCAACAACTAGCCCAATTAACAAAGAGCCCTCTGAAAAATTGAAAAATTCATCCTCATCAATCTTGATTCCAGTAATAGAAGTTAGTTGGGAACTTTCTCAAGAGCAAGGTTCCAGCCGCTTTTCCAATACTCAAACGGGCCATTCCTTCGCCACTAACGAAACTACAAATTTAATTCTTCAACAGTGCGATGGAATTAAAAATGTTGACGCTATCATTGATTCGCTGAGTGAGCGCTTTGGTGATGATTTCGACAGTATAGGGCATGATGTTAAAACTACTTTGCGCGAACTAGCTTTGAGTGGCGCGATTCGATTTAAACAAATCACACCGGCTCTACCAGTTGTTCAGCCCACGCCGCCCGAGGCACCCTCAAAGCAGTACAAGTTGTGTATTGGCATGGCCACCTACGATGACTATGACGGTGTCTACTTTTCGGTGCAGGCGATGCGAATGTATCACCCAGAAATATTGGAGCATGTAGAGTTTTTAGTGCTCGACAACAACCCCACAGGCGTTTGCGCCGACGCGCTAAAAAACCTTGGTGATTGGATCCCAAACTATCGTTATATTGAAGGCGATAATTTCCAAGGAACCTGGTCTCGATTTTCCTTGATTAACCAAACTAACGCTCCGTATATTTTGTGTATGGATTCGCACGTGATGGTTTTACCCGGAGCGATTAAGCAACTGTTGGATTATATCGACATTCACCCCGACACACCCGACATGCTGCAAGGGCCACTAGTGGCCGATGATTTGTTTTCCTTGTCATCGCATTTTACGCCCGGCTGGGGTAGTGGCATGTATGGCAAATGGGCAACAGATTCAAGAGCGGAAGATCTCGACAACCCTGGGTTTGATATCCCAATGCAAGGGCTTGGTTTGTTTGCCTTTCGCAAAGATAGCTGGCCGCAAGTAAACTCACGCTTTAAAGGGTTTGGCGGCGAAGAGGGCTATGTGCATGAGAAAGTTCGGCGTGCCGGTGGGCGAACATTATGTCTACCATTTTTACGCTGGGTACACCGCTTTAACCGACCGATGGGCACGCGCTATGCGCTCAGTTGGCATGATCGCATTCGCAACTATATGGTCGCGCATGACGAACTGGATGTTGATAATAGCGAGATGATTGAACACTTCAATTCGTTTATAGGCGAGGCCGAAACCGCAACAATAGTTGCCGATGTTGAAGCTGAAATTAACAATCCATTCTACTTTTTTGATGCTATTTACTGTATCAACTTAGATCGACAAGAAGAACGATGGAAGACCGCACAGGCACAATTCGATAAGCTTGGCATTACCCATCGAGTTCAGCGTTTTTCCGCTATTGAAACACCCGAAAATCACCATATAGGGTGTGCCTTGTCACACCGAGCAATTATTCAAATGGCATCGGTCAATAAGCACAAAAATGTATTGGTGTTAGAAGATGATGTGATCTTCGATGCGGCCACACTGACTGATCTTGCAAATAGCCTGGATGAGGCAAAAGCCGAAAGCTGGGATGTATTATATTTAGGTGGACATTGTTGGGACAAGCGATATCCACTTGTAAGTGGGCGTGAACATTTAAGAGAACTGGTCAGTGGCGAAGTTGGGCCAACCACAACCCATGCGATTGTCTATGGCGATTCCAGTTATTCGCAACTGCTTAATGATCTTCCCGAGACTATCGCGCAGATGACAAGCGCCATTGATCAAGGGTGGTTAGCGATTGATCAGTATTTGGCCGTTGAGACAACGCTAAGAAAGCTGATAACCGAACCTAGAGTGGCAAGTCAGCCACCGCTTCTTATCCAAGAAGAAGATAGCTTTACACCGATACTTTCGGCATAGGCCATGCACACTAAATGTTGATTAGAATGCACGCATCTTGGCAAGTAATGTTTTAGTTTATCGTTTAGTTAAATAATCAGATTAAGGTGACAATTATGAAGCTTTCTACAGTTAGCCGAAGCTTAATGTTTGCCGGCCTTATTCCTTTTATTGCCGGCACAATAGCAATCGCCCTAAAGCTTGATAGCTGGTGGATTATCAACGATATTGCGATTAGTTTTGCGTTCTACGCGCTTGCTATCGCCAGCTTTATGTCAGGTACTCATTGGGCCGTGGCGCAGTTGCTCGAGAATAGAACTGACTTGCTATTTCACAGTAACTTAATGGTTTTATTGCCGTGGATCGCATTACTTACTTTAGGTGATGGATCTACGTTCTATTTTTTCTTGGCCTTTGTTTTTTTTAAGCAATACCTGCTCGATCGAAAACTTACAAGTCAGGGGGTTTTTGGTCAACCGTATCTACGTGATCGACGAATAGTCACGACCACCGTTTGCCTGTCGATGCTGTTTGTTGCGGGCATTAATTTTTACTGAATGAGGCTCTCGCATAACTGCGTCAGCGGTGGCTTTTTGCCATCCGTATAACAACATTCGTATGTTTAATTTTTGCTTTATAAACCTCGAATACTCATGCTATGGGTGGCTTGATCAACAATTGAATAGTTAGTTGATGTAAGCAACGTTTGTTATAAGCTCATTTATGCGCTTCGATTTTGGTTTTTATTGAATATACCGTTAAGAGCTAACTCCGGCCGTAGCCTATGATGGGGAACGAAGTTATTGTTATTACTACCCGAATGGAACAAGTCATGCGAATTAAATTTTTTCTGATCTTAGTCAGCCTGGCGTTGCTCACAGCTAGTTTTGCTTTTTCGAAGGACCTTCAGCCACTCGCTAGCGATGTAATTAAGCTTATCGACAACAAAATGGACGACTTTCACGATGCCGCAGATAAAGGTGATAAAGCGCGCTACCTTAATCACTTCACCGAAGACAGCGTGTTCATGGGTACCGACGACTGGGAGCGCTGGCGGTTACAAGATTTCTCCAGATACGTAGACACACACTTTAAAGACGGTAAAGGCTGGTCATATACGCCAATTAAACGTTACAGCAACTTTAATAGCCGAAAAGACATTGCGTGGGTTGATGAAATTCTTGAGTCAAAAAAATGGGGGCGTTTCCGTGGCACGGCAGTCCTCGAAAAGACAGCGCAAGGTTGGAAACTTAAACACTACTCACTCAGCAAACTTGTACCCAACGAGTCATGGGTAGAGGTAAGCGAGATTACCAAGAAAGCGTTCGCAGAAAGAGCGGTCGCCCCTGGGTTAGAGCCATAAATTAGGCTGACTCATTGTTGCTTAGGGTGAAATTTCTTGGCTAAGTTAGAAAGACTTAACTATCGGCTCTGTTGTTGTTCTAGGTAATCTAAAATGGCTATGTCATCGACATACAATTCGGCGATTACGGCATAACCGTTTTTTATTCTAACGTCAGCGTAAAACTCCACATTTTGGCCTGCGACTCGAGTCCACAACAATGACTCTATCTTTGGTGCTTTCGATTCCTCGGCATAATAGCGGTCAAAGGGTAGGGTGATGTTGTATTTTTCGTTATAGCTGTAGCTACTTTTTATTCTTACATAATTTTGATGTTTTGGTGGTTCTTTCTGAATATCTCGAACCCGCGCGATACTATCAGAATCTCTATCGATGATTGCATAGGCCGCTGTTTTTCTGGGTAGCTCAGTTATTATCACTGGGTTTTCTAAATCCTTGATCGCGCCACTTGAGATAGGAAAGTCGAGAACAACATAGCGGCCTTTAAAAGGGTCTGCGGGGTCTCGTGGCTCGACTTTGAACAGATAACGCTCACCAGTCTGTAAAATATCTTCATAGCGGCTTGCCATGCTGGTCGGTATAAACAGCTGCGCGGCGATGGTTAATAGTGCAACCGACAAAATCAATAATCTATTTCGACTCATATTTTACCCCTTTGATTTTGCCATAAATTAGATCCAATAAACGCACAGCCGATAATAATAAACGCGATTCCTTTAACGATAAAACTAAAGTCTTGATCAAAGAATCTCAGCAGGATCAAGGTCATGATCAGTACAAGGCCAAAATTCATTTGACTGCTACTATTGTCATCAATACCACGCCATAAGTACCAAACGCCCAACGATAGAACAAGGCTATTGGCAAGCAGAGAAAATAGATCGGGTCGCCAACTTGATACTGGTATAAAAGCCACAGCCAATGAGAATAATAGGGCGCTGCCTAAGGGTAATAGGTCCGTTCGTTTAGAGCGCAAAGCCCACGCTAAGCCGATAACAGCAAAAACAAGCAGCAGTAACTCAGGCGAGAGTAGTCGCTCTAAGCTAAAACCCGAGTCAGAGCTAGCTGATTGCCATATGTCGGTGAAGGTATAAACTAACAGGTTGAGGGCGATGCCCGCCGCGCCTAAATTACTAAACGGCCGATTCCAAAATCCATGTTTTGGTTCAGTAAAACTACCTAAGAAATAAATTGAAGCAGCGCCTCCCATAAATACTAATACGGCAATACTCAGGCTATCCGTCGCCGCGATAGGACTGAGCAGAATCGAAACTGAAAAGCCGAGCGCAAATAGCCAACCGATCAAGCGGTTTTTTTGGTCGCGTCCATAAGGCTCAAGTAGAAAATGAAATGGTAACAAGGCCGCCGCGCAAAGCCAATAGTCACCTTGATGCAAGGCGGCCATCCAAGCAGCCAATAGCATCGCCAGTATCGCTGTCAGCTTGGCCCTAAGCAAATACACAAATGGCAACACCAACAGAAACCATAGCGTTTGAAACGACTGAAAATCATTGCTGATATGATAAGTTTGCCCGACCAGAGCAATAGATGCTGGCACCGCACAAAACATCAATGCCGCCGTCGCTTCACGCCACGCTGCACCGCGTGGTTTTGGGAACAAAGCCAGCAAAGCCAAAATTTGAGAGATAATTAAAGGTGACAAGGCTAACAGCATCCGGCTAACCCGACTCATTTGATCCCAATTATGGGCAAAGATCATAATGATGCCGCCGCCGATCAAGAGCCCGCCCACAGCCGCCAAAATGATGGTCATTTTTGACAAACCTTGAGGCTCATCGGCTAGCGTATCCAAGTTAAAATATTCGCCTAAACTGCTAGCGGCACGCTGGTTTAATACACCCTTAGAGAGTAGCTCTGGCAATTCACTGGCAAGCCACTGGCGATGTCCCTGACTCATATAAAGCTCCTAATATTCGATCCTATGTAAGTTAACTAAGCTCTGTTGTCTGATCATGCATGAAAAAATAGTTTGCTGCAAAACGGTGCTTAATACGAGTCGAGCTTGCGCCCGTCTCTTTTCTTCGGTCAACATCAGGTGCCTTCGTGGTTCAGTTCTGGTTCGACACCCGCCGGCCGATCGCTGTGAGCCAATCTTTTGTATTTTATTTCTCGAGCTTGAGTTACCAAACTGATTCAGCTAAGGCGACTGCTATCAATCCGGGCAGTCTAGCGCGCTACTTGAACCGCATCGTGCGCAACATGGTTTTCTTCGGAAATAATAACGCTAACAATTCAGCGCGGCATAAAAATTTTTGTTACCTTAAGCATTCTGCATTCTGCATTCTGAGCTCGGGCAATTTTGACCAACAATCTTGCTTAGCAGCGCTGGTTTGAAACTAACTGTTATACTGATTGAAAATCAATAAAAAACGATGATGAATAACGCCTCTGACTCAGTTCAACAAGCGCTAAAAATAGCCGAAGCCTCCGATCACAACACCATGCTGTTAGTGCTCGGAATCACTGGCCTACTTGCCTTAGCGGTGCTGGTTGTGCCATTAGCGGCCAGGCTTAAAATTCCCTTTACAGTCATGCTGGCGGCGGTTGGTGTACTCATCGGTCTGGGCTCAGAAATTATTTTGCTCGCGCCTGGACTTGGGTTTTTACATGAATTTATACAGGCACTCAATTCTTTAGAGATCACCTCGGATGCGGTGTTCTTTGTGTTTTTGCCGGCGCTGGTATTTGAATCTGCATTAGCCATCGATGTGCGTCGCCTGTTCGACGATATATCGCCAATTCTGATGTTGGCAATTGTTGGCCTATTGATTTCAACAGCGGTGGTTGGTTTCACCATGTCCTATATAACCCATGTTCCCTTGCTGGTGTGCTTGTTATTGGGGGCGATTGTGTCGGCAACTGACCCGGTCGCGGTAGTTGCTATTTTTAAAGACTTAGGAGCTCCGCAGCGCTTAGCAATTCTGGTAGAAGGCGAAAGCTTATTTAATGATGCTACTGCGATTGTGGTGTTCACCATTATCTCCGCTATGCTACTAGGCCAATCTGACCCGACCTTGCTTAGTGGCATTGCCTCTTTTGTTAAAGTATTTTTTGGCGGCATTATCGTCGGCTACTTAACGGCTCGACTGATCTGCTTTTTGCTAGTGCACATTGGCGACTCCAATTTGCCGAAAATCACACTGACCATTTCTCTCGCTTACTTATCTTTCATAATCGCCGAGCATAGCCTTCATGTGTCGGGCGTTATGGCGGTGGTGACGGCGGCCTTGGTGCTCGGCTCACGCGGGCGCAGTGTGATTACTCAGAGTGCCTGGCACGGGCTCGAGGAAGTCTGGGAGCAGATCGGCTTTGTGGCTAATTCGGTGATTTTTATTCTGGTTGGTTTAAAAGTGCCGTCGATTATGGCGGCCATGGACAGTCAACAATTTATCTGGCTAGCGGCGTTACTACTGGCTGGGTTTACTGCGCGCTTTGCGATTATCTTTGGTTTGGTACCGGTGATGAGCAAGTTTGGTTGGTCAGCGCCAGTGAGTACTGGCTACCGAGCTGTGATGTTCTGGGGTGGTCTGCGCGGCGCGGTGTCTCTGGCATTGGCATTAGCGGTTATCGAAAATGATGCTTTTGCGCCGGAAATCCAGGAATTTCTGGGCGTCATGGTGACCGGTTTCGTGCTCTTCACCTTAGCCATTAACGCCACCACCGTGCCACTTGTAATGCGCGCCTTTGGCCTTGCCAAACTCGGCCCTGCCGATGTTGCGATTCGTGATCGAGCGTTTTCAAAAGCCATGGTTAATGTAAGCGAGCGAGTGAAAGGAACCTCGCGCGCCTTACACATTGGCGAAGAGCGAACCAATCAGGTGGTAAAACCCTATGAGCAACTAATTCAAGCGAGTTCAAACAAAGTCGCCAGTAATAATCTAAGTGAAGATGACTGGCTGTTGATCGGCTTACGCATGATCTGCATGAACGAAAATAAAGCCTATGCAAAGATGTTGGATCAAGGTGAGGTTTCGCCTGATACCGCGCGTAGTCTTTTCCGCCAAGCCGCTGACCTCAGTGATAGCATCAAGCATCGCGGGCTAGATGCTTATCTAGATGATTATCGCCGCAAACTCGGTTTTCACTGGCATACCAAGTTAGCAATGAAGGTACAACGGTCTTTTGGGTATACCCGTTTGTTGGCAAATAATTTGGCCAACCGCTTTCAGGTTCTGGAGGCCGAGTGCACCGTATTACATGAACTAAAGGGCAATGTTGCTACACAACTCACCGATATGATCGGTTCTGAGGCAACCGTCAAACTGCAACAGATATTGGCTCGTCGTGACCTTGAAACAGAGCAAGCTTTAGAAGTACTTCGAGTTTGCTATCCGGAGTACGCCAAAGCACTCGAGAAAAGAGCATTGCAACAAACCGCCATGCGCTTGGAAGAGAACCAATATAAGGAAATGATGGCGAGTTCGCTGATCAACAAAGAAGTTGCCAGCGAATTAAAAGAGGGTATGAGCGAGCGCTATCAAGAACTCCAACAAAAACTGAGCCTCGATTTGGGACTGGATGCTAAAGCGCTGGTTGCTAAAATGAATTTCTTTAAGAACTTAGATCAAAGCGCCCAGAACGATATTGCTAAATTGCTTAAACCTCGATTAGCGCTGCCGGGCGAGGTTATTTTTGAAAAAGGAGGTCCGCCAGATGCTATGTATTTTATTTCCTCCGGCGCAAGCAGAGTTGTATTGGACCAGCACACCGTCATTATTGGTAGCGGTGATTGTTTCGGAGAGATGGCCTTGCTGCAACAAAAGCCGCGTATTGCCAGTGTTATTTCTGATGGTTTTAGTGAGCTTTTGGTACTGCATACCAAGGACTTTAATCAGATGCTCAATAAGGATCATGCATTGCGGGAGCAGATAGAAAAAATCGCTCAGCAACGAACTATAGAGAATCAAAGCGGCCTTCCAGCTAAGCTGTAGAGAAGATCAGACTAGATCTAGGTTTTACTTAAACGCTTAGAAATTGGATGCTTTTTAAGTAGCATCCAATTCAATATACCTAATCGGCATCAGATAGAGGCTAAGCTTTCTGCCGAGGATTGAACGCTTATAGTTTGCTCGCCAACCAGGCTATCAGCAACAATATGCATTGCATGGTTGATTGCTTGCTGACTGTTTTTGAGGCTGAAGATTTCAAAATTGGCAACTTCTGGCTGTGTAACAGCGACTATTTTTTCAATCCGCTGAGTAGCGCCTGTAGCGGTCTCTTTTGATTCAGCAAGTACAGATTGTGTGGCTGATAAAGTTAGAATAAGTGCTAGGCAAATTGATAAATTTTTCATGAGATGGTGTTTCCAGTTTATGTTCTTTTAGAGGCGTCATCGCCGCTTACGTAAACTTAGATGCTGCTTTTAATAAAATGGATTCAAAAAATATCGAGTATTGTAAATAGCGATGCAATACCCCAGCCCTAGCTTACGAGCGGCCGAGTGGCAATCACCTCATTGTAGGTTCAGCTTGTCAGTCGCTCCTTAACTTGCGGCATAATGCGCCTACTTACCGGCACGCTATCTCGCTTCGCAATGGTCAAGATACCAGTCACAGAAGTGGTCCGCGGCAGTGACGGGGTCGTGCGGTGTTGACATATCAGAGCGATGCGCACGCAGAAAAATTGGCGGCAGAAATTGTTCCAGTTGATTCGGGCTATCACTGTGCAGCACCTTGTTGCCTGTCAGCAATGCCGGTGCGCCTTTGCAGTAGGCGATGTTAGCGATCTGAACAAGCTCTGATTTATTCGCACTATTGACGCTCAATGTGCGCGGCCCGCTATCGACTTGATTCTGATCGATAATTAACTGTAATTTGTCGGCGCGAGCTTGTTCCCGTACGCGAGCTTCGCGTTCATCGGAGTAGATCAATACCTGGTGTACAAACAGCATCGCCAAAAAGTGATGTTCCTCTGCTGTTGTTCAGCGGCACCTTAGACGGCCTACCTATATTGAGAGTCAGCAGCAAGCGATCGCAGGGCTAAGCAATAGCACCGCAATTATGGTTGTCAATGCTGGGCATAATTGGTTTAAGTCTTCACCTAAAGTCGCCAAAAATCACCGAGACAATCGAGCCATTTATGCGCGACGAGGAAATTAAGATTAGGGAAATCGAGGTATCGCTGCCGTTTTAGTCGCAACACCTTAGAGAGTTGAAATACAATAAGGCAAAGCCTATACCGCCTGCATCATGTTAAGATCTGAAGATGAAAATATTGAAGATACTTATAAAATGGAGCTTACTGTTTTGGACTATAGTTGGACTTGTATTGGTCGCTATGTGGTGGCTAAACGCACCACAAGATTTAGCTGAAAATAGCCAGTCACTGGCGAGGCTAGATCGGGCCGCCTATTCGGTTGGCAAGGTCGATCTGGAGATTCTCGACCTTTCTCGCGAGACGCCCGCGTTGGGTGATTTTGAGGGCGATGATAAGCGAACTCTCAACGGTACAATCTGGTTTCCTAATGAGAAAAAATCGACCTACCCCTTGATTGTATATAGTCATGGCTTCGCTAGCTATCATAAGGAAAGTACCCACATTGCAAAGTATCTTGCGAGTAATGGTTACATAGTCGCGGCAGTGGATTTTCCATTGAGCAAGAATACCTCGCCAGCAGGTGTTCCTCAGCTGGTCGATGTTGTCAATCAGCCGGGCGACGTGAGCGCCGTGATTGATCATATATTGAAGTTGAACACTGATTCCGACAGCGCCCTATATCAGCAAGTTGAGGCAGATAATATTGGCGCAATGGGCTTGTCATTGGGTGGGCTTACCACCGCGTTAGTCTCCTTTCATCCAGACCGTAAAGACTCGCGGATAAAAGCAGCGATAATGATGGCTCCGCCTTTGGAGGGTTTTAGTGATAAGTTTTATGCCACCAATCCCGAGGTAAAGTCGTTATTGATATCGGGTTCTATGGATAGAGTGGTGCCAGAGCCTAAGAATGCTACTGAGGTTATCGCACGCCACCCCAATGGTTGGTTTATCAGCATCGATAAAGGCACACACTTAGGTTTTGCTGACGTAGGCAGCCCACTCCGATGGATGGAAAATCCAGATAATTTAGGTTGCCTATTTATGAACATGATGTTGCCGAAGCTCGAGCTGCCAGAACGCTGGGATGCAGTGCTAGCCAACACCGGTGGTGTGCTGCGTGATGTGGCCGCGGCCCCACCTTGCCCCAAGTTACCGGGCGAATCAATCAACGGCTTAAAGCAACAGTGGCTAACCCGCCTCGCGGCCGGTTCGTTCTTTGATATGCATTTACAATCAGGCGATCGCGCGATCTCGGCGAGTGAGTTTTTCACATCAAAGCTGAGTTCTGAGAACCCGGCGATTCGTTTGACGGCTCCGCGCTAGCGACGAGTCTGAGTGACTTGGCTTGATTGCGTATCAGCGGTTCGCCGTTAATACGCCTTCAAGATAGTCTAATGCATTGGGGTCATTCGACTGGCCTAGCCAAAAGAAAGCTTCTTTTTTTACCGACCTCTCGGTTGCGGTTTCAATCAGTTCGCTTAGCGCCGGTGTTGATTGGCTTGATTTTAATTGCGCTAATGCGAAGACTGCTTTTTTCTTGATTGACGCGGGGCCTTTGCCCTTTGCCAAAGCCATTAAAATTGACACAGGGTTTTCATCTTCATTTTGTGAGAGCCAGAAAATAGCTTGCTGCTGCACTTCACTATCGGCGGGATTTTGTGCCAACTTAATTAGCTGCTGCCAGCTTGCCTTGGTGCTTATTTGTGCCAATGAAAAAACGGCTTTCTTTCGTACATAATTGTTGTCACTATTTTGCAAGATATAGTCGATTACATTAGCCGCCTTTGAGTTGTAATTCTGAGCCAGCCAAAACACCGATTCGGCCTGAATTTCTTGATTATCGCTGTGCATAGCAAGCTGCACTAATTTTTCAGATGAACTTTCATCGCTGTTTACACTTAATGCAAAAACCGCCTTGAGCCCCGCTGTATGGTCTCTCGCGTTGTCATCAACAATGCTTAATAGCGATTCATAGCCCGCCCTATTTCTGGCTTGGCCAAGCCAGAATATCGATTCATGTTTTAGCTTTTTGGAATCACTCTCTGTGAATCTCTCGAGCAATTTATGGGCGTCACTACCCTGATGCAATGCAATCGCCGCCAAGGCCGAATGCCCCACTTGCGTGCTCTTTGTGTCTCTTTCAGCAAGCCCTTTGAGAAACAAAATACTTGGCTTTTGTGCGACGCCATTTATTCTGTAAACAAGATTGCTGCCGGTCTTTACCTTGCATTCGCTGCCGGCCAAGAAAAGATCTGAAGCTTCGCCGCGGTTGATCTTGAAATAGACATTCAGCACTTTCGAATCTACCGACTGGCTGATAGAAGAAGACCAATTATTAGTTCTATTGTCGAGGCTGCAACTCGATTCGGTATCGCTTATTAGGCAGCAGGGCATACCGTTATTAGCTTCCATCGCCACTTGATAGCTAAACCATTTGCCGTTGCTATCAGCGACTGCGCCGATGGTCTTGGCTATACTGTGTTGCAACTCTATGACTTGTTGCTTGCTGCTCAATAGCTTGGTCTCGGCATTCGATGGTAGTGCCGTTAGTAATAGTGAAAGCGCGAACGCTTCTGCAATGATACTGAATACTTTTAAATTGCGCATTGGTCTAGTCCTCACCGTTCAATATGTCGTCGAAGAATTTCAATGATTCGTCAGAACCCAATAGCGAGAGTTTTTGCAGTGCCTCGCGCTTTAACATTGGGTCGTTTTCGGTCTCTACAATATTGCTTAAGCCAGCACCATCGGCCTGAATAAACAATGACTGTATAACCGCTTTTCGAACCTCACTATTATCATTTTGTTGATAGATTTTTGCTAGGTAGGCGGCGGTTGCATCGTTGCCGCTTATGCCCATTTTTTGTACGGCTTCGGTTAGCAATTGTTGGTCTTCTTCTGAATTAGCAATTTCGAGCAAGGCCTCTGCGCCATCGCCGATAGCCAGTGCATGTAATATCTCACTACGAAAATCTTTAAACTCAGCGTCGCCATACATTTCCAGCAACACATCGGCATTGGACATCACCCCAACTAAGTGAATCGCCTGTTTTTTAAGAACTGGGTTTGACTCCAACTTAGCTAATTCAATAAGCTGCTCACTCTGGCCAGCGACCATGTAACTGTGGAGAATTTTCATTTTAGTTGCTTCATTATCGGACGATCGGTATACACCAATTAGCTGAGTCATTGACTGCTCAGAACCTGAAATACCTAATACCCGTATTGCCTCTTCCTGGAGTTGCTTGTTTGTACTATCGCCGGCAAGTGCCGAAATAAAATCAAATGCTTTAG
>JBLHXJ010000002.1:0-52059 GCA_047629535.1 Arenicella sp.
TGCGTTGAAGGCTTGCTTTTATACCCCCCCCCCCGGCCTTCGCAGACTCTTTTGACAATGTGTTTGCTTCCGACCCAGCATTGAAAGTGCGACTCAAACTCGATGGTTAGAATCTTTCAAGCCTCAAGGTTCAAGTTTGGTCGACTAAAGGGCCGGCCTTACGTCGGCTCCTATACCCTTTAAAGATGGTACTGTGATAACATCCAGTTTATTAAGACTCGTTAGTAAATGACTGAGGAATGCTCGAATGTGTGAGTGGTAGAGAAAGCCATGCGCCATATTCGTCGTTGATACTTTATCTAAGGGTGGCTTGAATTAGCTTCCAATGATCAACATTCCGCAGGGCCTTTACCATGAAACTTTATTACTCTACTACAAGCGCCTCGGTAACTTCATGGACATTTCCCACATTTTCGACGAGCTAAACGATGCGCAACGTGAAGCCGTTGCCGCACCGCCATCGCCGTTATTAATTTTAGCCGGCGCGGGCAGTGGTAAAACACGCGTACTTACCTCGCGTATCGCTTACTTGGTAGAAGCTCATGGTGTGTCGCCATTGTCGATTATGGCGGTGACTTTTACCAATAAGGCGAGTCGTGAAATGCGTTCGCGTATTGAAGATATGCTTGGCCTGCCAATGGGGGGTATGTGGATTGGTACTTTTCATGGCCTCGCTCACCGCTTGCTGCGCCAGCATTATCAAGAAGCGAATTTGCCACAAACATTTCAGATTCTCGACAGTGACGACCAGTTGAGAATGGTTAAACGAAGCTTAAAAGAGCTGGCGCTAGACGAGGCCTATTGGCCGCCAAAACAATTGCAGTGGTATATCAACGGCCATAAAGAAGAAGGTCGCCGCCCGGTAAATGTTGACGTCACGAATGATCCGCAACAAAAAACTATGTTGGCGGTTTATAGTCACTACGAAGACCTATGCCAACGCTTTGGGCTAATCGATTTCTCTGAACTATTACTGCGAGCGTTTGAGCTATTAAAGAATAACGAAGTATTGCGCGCGCGCTACCAAGATCGATTCCAGCATGTGCTGGTTGACGAATTTCAAGACACCAATTCAATTCAGTATGGTTGGCTACGCTTGCTAGTGCAAAAGTCACATTGCTTATTTGCGGTAGGTGACGACGACCAAAGTATTTATGGTTGGCGCGGTGCTAAAGTAGAAAATATTCTGCAGTTTGAAAAAGATTTTCCCGACACCAAAGTCGTTAAATTAGAGCAAAACTATCGCTCGACAACCAATATTTTGAACGCCGCTAATGCGGTGATTGAAAATAATACGGCTCGCCTTGGTAAAAACTTATGGACCGCTGGCGAAGAAGGCGAACCGGTCAAGTTGTATACCGCCTATAACGAACAGGACGAAGCGAAGTTTATTATCGGTCAAATTCAAGAATGGGTTGAGCAAGGCGGTTTGCGTAGCGAAACCGCCATTCTTTACCGCTCAAATGCTCAGTCACGCACCTTTGAAGAACGTTTGCTCAATGTTGGCATGCCCTACAAAGTCTATGGTGGCTTACGCTTTTTCGAACGAGCTGAAATTAAAGATGCATTGGCCTATCTGCGCTTGTGCGACAGTGATAATAACGATCCGTCATTTGAGCGTGTTGTAAATACACCTACCCGCGGTATAGGTAATAAAACACTTGAGACTGTTCGCGAGTACGCCAGGCAAAACCAATTATCAATGTGGGACGCATCGAATCAACTAGTCGCGACTACCCAACTAAGTAGCCGTGCACAAACGGCCTTAGCTAGCTTTCTTAATTTGATGCAAGAAATGCGCTCGCAAATAGTCGATCAAGACTTGTTCCAACAGATAGAAATCATGTTGGATTTGAGTAAGTTGATAGATCATTTCAAAAAAGAGAAGGGTGAGAAGGGCGAAGCTCGAGTGGAGAACTTACAAGAGCTTGTTACCGCCGCACGTGGCTATGAAATCGACGAGACTGCAGACGACCTGGCCCCGCTGTCATCTTTTCTGGCGCACGCGGCACTAGAAGCTGGCGAAGGCCAAGCCGAAGAGTGGGAAGATTGTGTACAGCTGATGAGTTTGCACACCGCCAAAGGATTAGAATTTCCATTGGTATTTTTAACCGGCTTAGAAGAAGGCTTGTTCCCGCATCAGCGTTCGCTTGAAGAAGGCGCGGGTCGTTTAGAAGAAGAACGGCGTTTGTGCTACGTCGGCATGACTCGTGCGATGAAGCAATTGTGGCTTACCCATGCAGAGTCACGTCGGCTCTATGGCTCCGAAAAATATACAAGTCCGTCTCGCTTCTTAAGCGAAATCCCAGATGAAATGGTGCAAGCAGTTCGGGTCAAACCGAGCAACCCTTATGTTGCCCCAGTACGTAAGCATTCTGCTTGGGTTGATGATCAAAGTGCCCATGAAAGTGGCGTCGCTGTTGGTATGAACGTCAGCCACCCGAAGTTTGGCGATGGGGTCGTGGTCAACTTAGAAGGTCACGGCGAGTACGCACGTATCCAAGTCAATTTTAGTGAGGTTGGCAGTAAATGGTTAGTGTTGGCTTACGCCAATTTGACTCAACTATAGGCGGTTATTTTTTATGAGTAACAAAAATGAATGCATAATTCTTCTGCACGGTTTGGGTAGAACTAAGTATTCGTTGGCTAAGCTTGAATCAGAATTACGCAGCGACTATGGCGTGGTAAATATTAGCTACCCATCTCGCAAGCATACAATCGAAGAGTTAGCCAAGATCGCGGTTGGTGGTTCATTAGCCAGATGCCTAGATAGCTATTCAAAAGTGCACTTCGTTACTCACTCCTTGGGTGGTATTTTGGTGCGTCAATATTTGAGTGAACACCATGTGCATAAGCTGGGTAATGTGGTCATGCTCGGCCCACCCAATAAGGGTAGCGAACTAGTCGATTTTTTTCGCAAAAGCCCGTTTCTCGAACGGCTATTTGGCAATGTACAAGGCCCCGCAGGAAGGCAACTTAGCACCGATGCCGACAGTATTCCTAATTTACTTGGTGAGGTCGACTTCCCGCTAGGCGTGATAGCGGGTACCCGTAACTTCAACTTTGTTTATTCAAAAATAATGCCCAATCAGTCCGATGGTAAGGTGTCTGTCGCCAGCTCTAAGGTCGCCGGCATGACCGAGCATTTAGTCTTACCTGTCGACCATACCTTTATGATGCGTGACCGTAGGGTGATTCATCAGGTCAAGGCGTTCATTAAAGATGGGCAGTTTGAGAGTGATATCTAAGCTTAAAAGCCTGCACCTCGAAACCCAGCGTCTAGTGATTCGGCCGGTGTTAGAGACCGATCTAGAGTCAGTCTACTTAATTCACAAGGAGCCAATAGTAAACCGCTATGTGCCGTATCAAACCTGGCTCAGCTTTGCCGATGCACAGGCTTGGTATGCACGGGTAGAAAGGCGCCGCAAGGACACCGCCGAGCAATTCGTTATCTTAAGTAAGGCTAATAGCGAGCTGCTTGGAACCTGTATTGTCTTCGTCCACCAGTCGGACAACGCATCTTTTGAACTTGGCTATGTATTGGCAAAAACCGCTTGGGGGCATGGTTACATGTGTGAAGCTTTGGCCGAATTTATCCCGGCGGTCGCTGAACGGCTAACGTTGACTAGCCTTATGGCCGTGATCGAAGCTGACAATCTTCGTTCGATAAAATTGATTGGCAAATTGGGCTTTTTTGAATCACACCGAAAGCAACAAGGAGAAACGCAAATGATCTATTTCTTGCGTCGATTCGAGCCCGCTAAGCCTTAGCCTGAAAGGGCTCGGATGACGCGCTGTCAGTCGTATACCGAAGAAAACCTCGATACCCAGCAGCGTGACTTACTTAAGCTAAATCGTCTAGCATCGGGAACCGACTCGGCGTTTTTCTATGCATTGACGAGTCTGGCTTGGCGATACTATATAGGTGTTTAATCCCATGCCTGGCCGCTGATTCTAGTACAGCCTCACTGTCGTCGATAAACAGTGTGCGTTGCGGGTCGAAGGCCTTGTTGTGGTTCAAGCGATGCCAAAATTGGGCGTCTTCCTTGGGGTGATCGAGTTCATGCGAGCAGAGTAATTGGTCAAAATACTGGTCGATGTTAGTTTTGATGATTTTAAGCTCAAGTACTTTGCGGTGTGCATTGGTGACCATGCGTACATCATTGGACTCTTGTTGGCAGCGCCGCAAAAATGCTTCTGCGGTTGGGCGATAGCCTATTTTATGCGCCACTTGGCCCTTAAGTTGCATGATATCTAGATCTAATGCCTGACTCCAAAAGTCCACGCAATACCAATTAAGGGTGCCGGCATGTTGGTCGAGCATGTCGAGCAATTTGCTGCGCGCATCTTCGAGCATAAAGCCGTTCTGTGTGGCCCAAATACGTGGCATATATTCTAGCCAGAAGTGGCTATCAAAATGCAGGTCAAGCAATGTGCCATCCATATCGAGCAGCACTGTATCTATATTGTTCCAATCGAATTGCATGCGAGAGATTATACCTAAACTGTGCTTAAATACGGCTATGGAATTAAAGTTTACAAAAATGCATGGCCTTGGCAACGACTTCGTGGTGTTCGACTTCACTGAACAAGTTGTTGCACTGAGTGAGGAGCAGGCCGCGCACATTGCTGACCGTCATTTTGGTGTCGGCTGCGACCAAATTCTAATTGTGGAGCGTTCAGCGCGTGACGACATTGATTTTAAATATCGTATCTTAAATGCCGACGGCAGCGAAGTAGGCCAATGTGGCAACGGCGCACGGTGCTTTGTGCGTTATGTACATGAAAAAGGCTTATCCGATAAAAACCCTATTACGGTAGAAACATTAAGCGGTAAAATGGTGTTGTTTGAAGATGCCACAACTAAGCTGGTTACCGTCGATATGGGGGCACCTCAGTTCGAACCACAGCAAATTCCACTTAGCGTTGCTAAACGACAGGCTAAATATCAGCTAGCACACGGCGAGCAGGTGATAGTCTTTTCAGCGCTCTCTATGGGCAATCCTCATGCGGTATTGATGGTTGATGATGTGCGCTCAGCGCCAGTGCAGCAGCTTGGCGCCAGTCTCGAATCGCACGCTATCTTTCCACAGCGAGCTAATATTGGTTTTATGCAAATTAATAGTCGAACTGATATTTCTCTCAGAGTGTTTGAACGCGGCGCCGGCGAGACGATTGCGTGTGGCTCAGGCACCTGTGCCGCGGTAGTTGCTGGCATTCAAGATGGCTTATTAGATAACAAGGTAATTGCGCACTTAAATGCTGGCGATTTAACCATTGAGTGGCAAGGTGAAGGTCATAGTGTAATGATGACCGGCCCTGCTGAAACCTCATTTGAAGGTGTATTGACATTATGACGACCGAAATCCAAAAATTAGCAGAAACCGAGTTTACTAAGGCGGATTTGGTTAGCTACTTGCAGCAAAACCCAAATATTTTCCAGCAGCACCCGGAGTTACTGGAGCTGGTTACTTTGTCAGATAGTCGCGGCACAGCATCTTTGTTGGAGCGCCAAGTCTCGATGATGAAAGAACGTCTAAATGACCACAAGTCCCAGCAATCTCAATATATGCAGGTGGCGCGCGAGAATGAACAAATTAGCGATAGTTTTTCGCATGTGATTTGTCAGATGATCGGGTTCACTAATTTGTCTCAGTTTGCGACTGAATTTCCGTCTGAACTGAGAAGTACCTTTAAGATTGATGAAGTGTCGTTCAAAACTGCGCAGTCAGCCGCCAGAAGGCCCAGTGATAATAAAGGCTATGAAGATGCAGTGCGGCGTATGGTCAACAACCGAGCTGTTTGTGATAATCGCTGGCCAAGCAATATAATGAATCTATTTTTCTCCACCGATATTAACTCGGCGGCGTTAATTCCAATGCGTAAACTCGACAGTGCGGAACCCTTGGGTATTCTCGCCCTAGGCTCGCAAGACCCTGATCGGTATACCAATGACTTAGGCACGTCTCATTTAGATCGGCTTGGTTTGATGTCTGGCTTGTGCTTAGCTCGGTTACAGCCTAGTGATGGTTAGCTTACCTAGACGCCTTTCATGAGTCTGCTATGAGCCAAAGCGCGCAGCAAGATATAGACGCCTATTTGCAAGTCTTGTCGGTAGAACGTCGTTTGTCGGAGCACACTATCAAGGCTTATCGTCGAGACTTAACAAAGCTGCTTTCGTTTTGTGACGGTCGTGGCTTGTTCTTATGGCAGGGCCTAAATAATCATATCGCCCGGCTGTTTTCAGCTAATTTGAATGCGCATGGAATGCACGCTAAAAGTATCCAAAGAATTTTGTCTGCCTGCCGAGGTATGAGCGCCTACCTGATTCAAAAAGGTCAGCTGACAACCAACCCTTTCGATGATGTGCGAGCACCTAAGGCTGAGAATCGTTTGCCGAAAACCTTAAGCGTCGACCAAGTTACGTCGCTGGTTGAAATTAGCCTCGACGACCCGTTGAGTTATCGCGACAAAGCTATTCTCGAACTATTTTATTCTTCTGGTTTACGCTTGTCTGAGCTGTGCTTTTTAGATTTGAATGATCTGAATCTGGCTGAAAAAATGCTACGTGTAACCGGTAAAGGCGGAAAAATGCGAGACTTACCAATCGGTCGACAAGCCGACTTGGCTATTCGAAATTGGTTGCTGCAGCGTAATTCACTGCCATTGAAGGATTATCAAGCGGTGTTTGTTAGCCAGCATGGCAATCGTATCAGCGTGCGAAACATTCAGGCCAGAGTTAAGCACTGGGCGGCTAAGCAAGGAATCGAAATTGCAGTGAGCCCGCATATGTTGCGCCACTCCTTTGCTACACACCTGCTTGAGTCGAGTGGCGAACTCAGGTCGGTTCAAGAGCTGCTCGGTCATGCCAATATAAGCACCACCCAAATTTATACTCATTTAGACTTTCAGCACCTCGCCCAGGTCTACGATGACGCACATCCTAGAGCTAAAAAAAACGCCAAGCCAGACGGTGAAAAAACATGACACAGTATTCAAAGATTTCGAAGTTTCTGCACTGGAGTATTGCTGGTTTAATTGTTGCCCAATATGTCTTAGCTAAGCTTGCTGAAAGTGCTAAGCATGAGGATAAAATTCTAGAGCAACTTGCGCTATTGGCTAATCATAAATCGATTGGCATCACCATTTTAGTGCTTGCTGTTATCAGGCTTATTTATCGGCTTAGCCTCCCTGTTCCTAGCTTGCCATCGTCGATGGCTAAATGGCAGATCACGGCATCCAAGCTATCGCATGTTTTGCTCTATGGCTTTTTGTTTGCCTTACCGATTAGCGGCTGGCTTATGTCGTCTGCAAAAGCCTACTCTGTGAGCTGGTTTAAGCTCATCGTGCTGCCCGATTTAGTCGCGCCCAGTGAGTCTCTCGCTGAGCTGCTGCACGAAACACATCACTATCTAGGCGAAGCTCTTTTTGTGATTGCGCTGATTCATATTTTGGCCGCACTGAAACACCATCTAGTTGATAAAGACGATGTGCTGAATCGAATGTCGAGTAAATTTAGCAGCTTACTTTTCGCCTTAGTGGTTCTGTTTGTGGTGGGCATCTTCGGGCGCTTTTTTAATACCATGCCAGTGAATTCGGAAAAGCCGCAAGCTGAGCAAGCTCAGGCGCTAGAATCATTTGCCGATGCGGTAGTAATACCAAGTGAACTTCCAGTATGGGAGATCGACTATCAACAAAGCACTATCAAATTCATCGGCGACCAGGCTGGTGCAGCCTTCGAAGGAGTATGGCAACGGTGGTCTGCTGAGATTCAATTCGACGCAAATCAACTAGATAATGCTCGATTTAATGTCGCTATCGACACGGCTTCTGGGTTTTCCAACGACCAAGAACGTGATGATACTATTCGCTCGATCGATTTTTTTGATATTGCGGCTTTTCCAGAAGCCAACTATCGAGCCGACAGATTCTCAGCGATTGACGCTGGCTATCAAAGCATGGGCAAGCTTTCGATCAAAGGCGTTGCTACTGATGTAGTGCTGAAATTCAACATCGTTGATGATGGCAGGTTTAAAGTACTAAGCGGTACCGCAACGTTAGACCGCTTAGTGTGGAATATTGGTAGCGGTGATTGGGCTGACACTGCATGGGTAGGTCAAGGTGTCGAGGTCCAGGTACGGGTCGTAGCTAAGCGCTAAAACCCTAGTTAGGTCGGCCGTTAGGTCTTAATCGCAGCTTTGTCTACCGACTCAAGATTTAGAACTCAGACTCAAATTTAAACAACAGGAAAAATTAACTGTGAGCATAGAATTACTGGCCAATATTATTGGCATGATAGGCACTCTTTTTGTGGTCGGTTCTTATTTTTTAATGCAGCTAAACAAATTAGACCCGAAAGGGTTTCGCTTTAATCTGATCAACTTGTTTGGTGCAATCTTTCTACTGCTGAGCCTTTTGGTGCATTTTAATTTGGCTAGTTTCGTGATTGAACTGTTTTGGATTGCCGCGTCAATGATCGGCATTTACAATCATTGGTATAAAAAGTCTGAGCCTAGCAAATAAAAGACCTGAATCGCTGGTGGCTGCAAAACAAGGCCGTTTTTTAAAAACGCGGCAGCACCGCCAATTCGATTTCGCCTTGGTTTAATGTGATGCTGCTGATGGATAAATATTTTATTGGTAAATCAGTGCTATTGGCTCGTTCGACTTTTGCACCGAGTTGGCGTAACGAACTATTCGAAATCGGTATAGCACCAACCTTGATGTGAAAGTCATCCTTTATGGCGATATTGCCATTGCGTGCAATTGGCGTTCCATAAACAGTTAAAGCTACTCGCGAATTGTTTAAGAATGGAAAGATGCGATCTAATTTTTCTACCGCTTTACGTGCCTTTGGGTCGATTTTCTCAACTTTATCTAAATTGATAATCGCGCTCAATACCAGCTGATCCTTTTTAATAAAGGCTTTAACCGCATCGCTTACGGCGAGTAATTTCTGCCCATCTTCATCGGACTCTAAGCTAGCCAACATAATCGCGTTAAATTCGGCTTCGCTGAAAGTCACGCTGCCATTTAGAACTTGAGCAACTTTATCACCGAGAAAATTCGACACCCCTTGTCGTTTTATCTCTTTGCTTAGCGCTTCGGCCGCTTGCTCTTGTTGCGAGCTTTGTTGGTTAAACCAGTTTGGTAGGGATTGGGCCGAATACCAAACGTAACCGCCAACGACGATCACAAGCAGTAATAAGAAAGCAAAAAATCTAAGCATGATTGAAACTCGAAAATATAAAGGGTGATGGTAGCCTTGTCGACTGATAGTCGTGTCGACTTCAGCGCTATGCGATATCGATTACAAGATCAATTTTCACAATAACAGTTAACCGGCGTAGCGTTGAGCCAAATTTCTCTATCGCCAAAGCGGCTACGCTGAGGCCGATATGAATGGGCATTGATTGACAGCCTAGCTTGGCCGTTGAATACTTGATTTAGCGCCACTTTTATCGACGCAGACGAAGCTGATGTTGTTCTCAAATAGAGTGGCTTCTGATTCGGTATTGTAGCGCGCACCGTATACTTTGACGTTGTAAGTGACCGAGGTATTGCCTACCCGAGTCTTGCAGCATTGAAAGCGTAATATCTGCCCTTGCCGAATTGGGTTTTTAAACTCGACATGGTCTAGGCCGATAGTGACAAAATGCTGGCCAGGAAAGTCTAAGCTGACACGAATGTAGGCAATCTCATCAATCCACTTGAGTAAAGTACCGCCAAACAAGCTGCCGTAGTCGTTTAAGTCAGCAGGAAGGACTATCTTATAATGTTCCATAAATTGCATTTTGATGGGTGTTTAGCCGCCAAAATAGCATGATTTTTATGCAAGTGCTTATGCGCTTAGGCGATAGAGGATATACTTAACTTATAAATAATAATGTGTCATTTCTTTAGCTGGCGGGCGGCAGGTTGCCGCGATACGCGGTTGCGGCGCTTGGTGTTACTAAAACCGGCATTAGTGATGATTATTAGTACTTAATTAGTGGTGTCTATGAATATAACTCCAACCGACATTCGCCTTCAGAGTAAATCTAGGCTGCTGGAAATCGTCTTCGATGACGAAGCCTTCATCTTGCCTTGTGAATATTTGCGAGTCTATTCGCCGTCGGCAGAGGTTAAGGGCCATGGCCCTGGGCAAGAAGTTTTGCAGCTTAATAAAGAAGCGGTAAACATCGTTGCTATCGAGCCAGTCGGCCACTATGCTGTTCGTCTGATTTACAGCGATTCACATAGCTCCGGTATCTACACTTGGGATTATCTGTACGAGCTCGGGAAAAATCGCTATTGTAAGTGGCACGATTATTTGGCACAGCTTAAAGCCGCTGGCGAACAACGTGAACCTCAAGAAAACGATCAATATTTAGTGTAAGCATGTCCGATACCCAAAAAAAAACTCACTTCGGTTTTAAAGAAGTCGACGAGCAAGATAAACAAGACATGGTTAAAGGCGTGTTCCGCGAGGTCGCTGGCAACTACGACGTAATGAATGACGCCATGTCGATGGGTGTTCATCGTGCATGGAAGTGGTTTGCGGTTGCGCAGAGCGGTGTTCAAGCGGGTGATCGAGTCCTAGACTTGGCCGCTGGCAGTGGCGACTTATCACTCAAATTCGCAAAAAAAGTTGGCGATCAAGGTCAGGTTGTTGTTACTGATATTAACGAAGCTATGCTTGAACAAGGGCGCCAAAGGCTTGCCGATGCCGGTGTTGCAGGTAATGTTAATTATTGCTTGGTTAATGCTGAGAATTTACCCTTTGAAGATAACAGTTTTGACTGTATTTCTATTAGTTTTGGTTTACGTAACGTCACTCACAAAGATGTCGCACTAGCCTCGATGCAGCGATGCTTAAAGCCCGGTGGTCGAGTGATTATTTTAGAATTTTCTCAGCCAACTAACCAAACCTTTCGAAAGATCTACGACGCCTATTCTTTTAATGTCATTCCCAAATTAGGCGAGCTAATCTCAGATGATCGAGATAGCTACCAATACCTTGTCGAGTCAATTCGTAAGCATCCGCCGCAAGAAGAACTCAAGCAAATGATGTTAGATGCTGGTTTCGATCGAGTGCGCTATCATAATTTGACCGGCGGGGTAGTTGCGCTGCATATCGGCTATAAGTATTAGGATTATTGATGCTCTTAGACTTATTCGAATTAGCTAGCAACAAGACGCTGGAACATGACCCGCAAACGTTAGAGCGCTTGGCTAAGTTGCAGGGCAAGACTATGACGCTGAAGATTAAGTCGATAGGTCAGTCGCTATCGATTACGCCCTACCAAGAAGGTTTAGAGTTCAGTCATGAGGCGCCGGCAAAGGTGGATGTAACCTTAAGTGCGACCTTAGGCGCGATGATTAAAATTTCACGCGACGGCATGGACAACGCCGAGCTGGAGCCTGGCGAGTTAGAGATTGCAGGAGATCCGATTGTCGGCCAACGTTTCGCTCAGGTGATAGCCGAACTTAACATCGACTGGGAAGCCTTACTCGCTGAGCATATCGGTGATTCGCCAGCTAAGGCGGTTACTTACGCTGCTGGCCAAGCTAAGGTGTTTGCGGGTGAATCTAAGGTAAAGCTTAAAGAATTTCTTAACACGCTTATTAAAGACGATATGCAGTTAGTTGCCGACAAAGCCGAGGTTGAAGGTTACCTTGATGAGGTCGATATCATTCGTGCCGACGTCGATCGTCTGAATGCTAGGCTAGAGCGCTTGAAAACTAAGGTTTAGATGCAAAAAGTAAGCTCCCCAATTGCCCGCCTGTGGCAAATTCGTGTTGTTATCAAAAAGCACGGTTTGGTGTCACTGCTTGACGAACTTAATCTACCCAAGCCTGCACGGCTTGCTGTTCGAACAATGTTCGGAAGCGTTTCTACGTTGGCTGAGCCTAGAGGCGTTCGCATTCGCCGAGCGCTAGAAGAATTGGGGCCGGTGTTCGTTAAGCTTGGGCAAACACTTTCAACCAGACCCGACTTGCTGCCAAATGATATAGCCACTGAGCTGACGAAACTGCAGGACCAAGTGCCTGCCTTCCCAGCCGAACAGTCAATGAATATTATCCGCCAGGCATATGGCGATGAATTTGACAGCATATTTGATTCTGTCGAGCAGCAACCTCTTGCCTCGGCGTCGGTTGCGCAGGTGCATTGCGCCACCTTAAAAGAAGGCTTATCTATTCAAGGGCAGAATGGCGTCTGCAATCGCAATGTCATCATTAAGGTGCTGCGCCCTGGTATCGAAGCGGTAATCGAAAGCGATCTAAAAGTAATGTATACGGTTGCTGGGTTGTTACAAAGGTATTGGTCGCGAGGTCAGCAGTTTAGACCGCTAGAGGTGATTCAAGAATACGATCATACGATTCATGGCGAGTTAGACCTTCGGGTCGAGGCGGCTAATGGCGCACGCATGGGCGCTAATTTTGAAGACAGTGATCTTATTTACGTACCGAGAATATATTGGGATTTCACTAAGCAGAATGTGCTGGTGATGGAGCGTATATACGGTACGTCTATCCGTGAAATAGCGTTGTTAAAGGACCAGGGCTATAGCATGAAGTCGCTGGCTGAAGACGGCGTTCAAACTTTTTTCAAGCAGGCGTTCGAGGATAATTTTTTCCACGCGGATATGCACGCAGGTAATATTTTTGTCTCGGATCAAGGTAAGTGGATTGCGATCGACTTTGGCATTATGGGTACCCTCGATGAGCAGGATAAGCAATATCTTGGGCAGATGCTGCTAGGCTTTTTTAATCGCGACTACGCGACTATCGTGCAAGCGCATTTGCGTGCGGGCTGGGTTCCCGCCGAGACCAATGCGGCCGAATTTGAGCAGGCAATTCGAGTGGTATGTGAGCCAATTTTTGCCAAGCCGATTAGCCAGATATCGTTTGGCAATGTACTCATGCAGTTATTCCAAACGGTACGTCGGTTTGAGATGCCAGTACAGCCTCAGCTGGTTTTGCTGTATAAAACTCTGCTTAATATTGAAGGACTTGGTCGACAGTTGTACCCAGATTTAAACTTGTGGGATACCGCAAAACCGTTTCTTGAAAACTGGATGAAAGAGCAGTTGTCGCCTAAAGGCTTAATCCAAGACTTGCAGCGAGAGTGGCCACAATTACGAGCTTTGTTGCCCGAGTTGCCGATGTTATTGAAGGGCGCCATTGAGCAACAGAAAAAACCATCGATTATACCGTCGAGCGAAAAAACCAGCTTGTCGCTTAGTGTTGGCATATCGATGACAATTTTAGGTGTCGCTCATAGCATTGTCATGCAGCACCCGTCGCTAGCCGCTGCTCCTTTGGCCACTGCAGGGCCGTGGGTTGCGGCCGTCGGCATTGTCTTGGTGTGGTCAAAACGATAGACCTTTTGCCCAGCACAAGGACCACATTCGGCTCGCTGCCAAGGCACTTTACTTCGGCTGAATGTTACGCAGATGTTGTGCCACTGACCATCGAGCGGCCAACCAGCCAAGCAACGTGCCGATAGAAATTAGAGCAAAAATCTCGGAAACAGTGACTTGATGAACTAGTGCGTCGCTGCTATAGAGTGCCGCCAGTTCGGATATTGGTTGTTGAGTCAGCCTTGCCGCGATTAATAGCAGAGACAATGAAATAAGCGCGCCGAAAAAACCAAACAGAGCACCGTAGTATAGAAAGGGTCGCCTGACGAAGGTATCCGTACCACCGACCAACTTTGTTATCTCAATTTCGTCTCTTCGATTGAAGATTAGTAGCTTGATAGTATTGCCAACTATTAACAGTAAGGCGAGCGCTAATAGTGCGCTCAACAGTAATGATATACGGCTAAACACTAGTAGTATGGCATTGAATCGATCAGTCCAGTTTAGATCTAGCCTAACCGTGTCGATGCCATCAAATTTAGTTAATTGGTCTTTCAGAGCCAACAAATTCTCGGCTTTCGCTGAGCCTCTGTCGGGCATTATCACTATCGATGCCGGCAACGGGTTGCTGCCCAAAAAGGCAAGCTCTTGTTCAAAGCTTACATCGTCACCAGAAAGAACTCTAAACTCAGCGAGCGCTTGCTCGGGCGTTATAAATTCGGCCAATTCTATTGACGGGTGCAGTTGAATCTCTTCAAAAATTAGTTGCGCGGTGTTATTGCTCAGTTCCTTTTGTAGAAAAATACTGATCTGTGGCCGACCCTCCCAGTTACTGCTTAAGCTCTGTGCACTCTTTACGCCAACGTAAAGCAAGCTCGGCAGTAATAGGGTAATGGCAATAATCAGCAGCGTGTTGAGGCTTGCCATCGGGGTGCGACGCATATCGCCAAGGGTGGCGAACAGCACCTGCAGGTGGCGACTTAGGTAGGTGATCATTGAGCATCACCAATTGTCTGCATATTGCCACTCGGCGCTTGCTCCGCTTGAACCAATTCGCCGTTATTAAGTTGTAAAGTTCGCTTGCCTAGTCGCGCTACTTGGCGCACGTCATGGGTTGCGATCAATACGGTTACACCAACGCGATTAAAATCAGAAAAGATATCAATGATTTCATCGGATAGCGCTTCGTCTAGGTTGCCGGTTGGTTCGTCGGCCAGCAATATGTTAGGTCGATTAATTACCGCTCTGGCAATGCCTACTCGCTGCTGCTCACCGCCGGACAGGGTGATTGGCGATTGATTTTCCTTGCCGGCTAGACCAACCTTGCCGAGCGCTGCGCGCACCCGTTTTTTGATTTCGTCATGTGGCATACCTATTACGATCAGAGGTAACGCAACATTATCAAAAACAGATCGATCGAATAACAACTTATGATCTTGGAATATTACCCCTATTTCTCGTCTCAAGGCCGGGATTTTTGAAGGCTTCATCTTGCTCAAATTCTGATTATCGACAATTATTTGGCCAGACGTCGGTTTTTCGATGCGCGTGATTAACTTAAATAATGTACTTTTTCCTGCGCCAGAATGACCTGATAAAAATGCCATTTCACCCGCGGCCAAGTCGAAGCTGACATCTTTCAGTGCTTGATGGCCGCTCGGGTAACGCTTGTTAACGTGGCTTAGTTTTATCATCTTAGTTTGAGTATCTTAGCGTTGACGCAATCAGTTATTGTTGATTACGTCTGATTTAACTTGTTCTAAGTCGGGCACTAATGCATCGGCAAAGGCTTTGGCATTGAATGGCTTTAAGTCCATATAGCCTTCGCCAACACCGATATAACGAATCGGCAGTTTGAATTTTTGCGTTAGCGATATTGCCAGCCCGCCTTTCGCTGACCCGTCTAGCTTGGTTAGGCAAATGCTGGTAACGCCGACCGCTTTTTGAAAATGCTCTAGTTGCAACAAGGCATTTTGGCCAGTGCCAGCATCTAGTATTTGCATTACTTCATGTGGCATAGAAGGGTCGAGATTAGCCAGTACTCGGTTTATTTTCTGCAGTTGCTCCATCAGGTCAGACTGAGTATGTAAGCGACCAGCGGTATCAATGATGAGCACCTGGCTGCCTTTGACGATAGCCGAATTCAGAGCGTCATGAGCAACCGCTGCGGCATCGGCGCCATGGGCTTGAGCGACAACGGGGATGTCCATACGTCGGCCCCACTCTTGCAATTGCTCAACCGCCGCCGCGCGAAAGGTATCCGCCGCCGCCAGCATCACGGTCTTACCTTGATCTCGAAATTGCTTGGCAATTTTGGCCGTAGTCGTAGTTTTACCTACGCCATTTACGCCCACCATCAGTATCACATAGGGTCGTTGGTGCAATACTTCCCAGGGCTGTTCAGCAGGTTTTAGCATAGTGGCTATTTCAGCCTTTAGAGCGGCTATTACCCCAGATGCGTGTTGAATCTTTTCGGACTGAACTCGCTGACGCAGCTTATCGACTAATTCTAGGCTTGCGTCAACGCCAATGTCACAGGTGATAAGCACTTCTTCTAATTCATCGAAGAGTTCGTCGTTAATGTCGAACGAGCCTTTAAAAACGTCGCCAATCTTGCCCATCAGGCTGTTGCGAGTTTTGCCTAAGCCTTCTTCGACCGTTACTGGCTCTGCCGCAAGTTGCTGGTGGTTACTCTTATCGCGGCCAAAAAAACGGCCAAAGCTCGAACGTTTCTTTTGTTCTGGCAGTTGATCGGCGGATTGGGATTCTTCAGGTGTGTTTGTTTCGGTCATTCTTATGTAAGGCTATGGTATTGTCTGGCGTGGTCGCCATCCGATTAACCGTATTGTAGAGATTGTCCAAAAAATCACAATGAAACAGCGTGCTAAAACAAACTCCATTCGCATAATTGCCGGTCAATGGCGTGGTCGTCGTCTGCCGGTACTCGATATTGACGGTTTAAGGCCAAGCACCGATCGTGTTCGAGAGACGCTGTTTAATTGGCTGATGCATGATATTGCCGGCACTCGCTGTTTGGATCTGTTCGCGGGTAGCGGAGCACTAGGGTTAGAGTGTCTGTCCAGAGGTGCTGCAAATTCAGTGTTTGTCGAATCGAACAAACGCATAGCGTCGCAGTTACAGCAGAACCTGCACACCCTTGACTCGCTAGAACGTGGCGAAGTTGTGGTGCAAAGCGCTACTAATTTTTTACGGCGCCCTGCAACACGACAATTTGATCTGGTTTTTTTGGATCCACCCTTTGAATCTGAATTATTAATACAATCGATGCCGTTGTTAGTCGAGAACGGCTGGTTAGCCGACGGCGCCTTGGTCTATGTTGAGCAAGCTTCAAAGAAGGACCCTGAGGTTCCACCGTCAGGTTGGCAGGTAAATAAAGAAGGTAAAGCAGGCTATTGCCGCTATATGATTTACCAAAGCTAGCCTCGCGATAAAGCCGCTAAGGCTATACGTCATGCGTGGTTGCGGTGTTATACTATCGGCATGACTAAAAAAATTGCCATTTACCCCGGAACCTTCGATCCCGTCACTAATGGGCACTTAGATTTGGTCGCGCGAGCTGAACAAATTTTTGATGAAGTTATCATAGCCGTATCCGACAACCCGCGTAAGAACCCTTTATTCTCAACCAAAGAGCGCATTGCTCTAGTGGATGAAGCGACTAAAAATATTCCTCACGTGAGAGTCGAAAGTTTTGACGACTTATTGGTCAATTTTGTTGCACGCAAGAATGCTAAGTTTGTAATCCGCGGGTTACGAGCGGTGTCTGACTTTGAATACGAGTTTCAATTAGCCTCGGCCAATCGACGTTTGGATAACAATATAGAGACTATTTTCTTAACCCCGTTGGAAGCGAACTACTTTATTTCGTCCTCGTTGGTTCGAGAAATTTCATACTATGATGGCGATATTAGCAGCTTCGTGCCGAAACATATCGAGAGTGCTCTGGCGAAAAAATGGGCCTCTAAAAAGGATCATAACGACTAGTTTCATTGCGCCACCCTATCCGTACTTTTATTTTATCGCGTAATTTACCATGGCACTTTTCATTACAGACCAATGCATAAACTGTGACGTATGTGAGCCCGAGTGCCCGAACGATGCGATCTATATGGGTGAGTTAATCTATGAGATAGAGGCTTCTAAGTGTACCGAGTGCATAGGTCATTTTAAAAAAGAGCAGTGTATAATCGTCTGTCCTGTAGACTGTATTTTAGTTGATCCTGAGCACCAAGAAAGCCAAACAACACTGCAACAAAAATACCAGCAACTGACGGGTAAAGACTACGACCCCGCTATCGAAATCGCTTAGCCATCGACGCTACTCGCCTATTTTTTGCATTTCAATTTCCACTAGCAGCGGAGTCGCTAGTGCGGTTCTCGCATTTCGTGCGCGCATCTCTAACCAAAACGATGAGGTCTTTTCGTAGTAGCCGGGTTTTGTAAGCCTTACAATAACGGTTTGGCGATTGCCGTTGGCATTTTTCCAGCGCAACGTCATCGGCGTGGTGCCCATAACGCTACCGTCGTCGCCACTGATCACTTGCGCGCCAGAAGGTAGCGAGACAATCTTGGCCGCGCCATAATGTGAGGCACAGGCAGAAAGGCCTATCAGCATGGTCAACAAAACTATTATGCGAGAGGCTTTTTGCAGCGAAACCAGTTTACTGGCAATAAATCTCTTAGGTATGAAATTGGGCATCTTAGTTAAACTCACTGGCGACAACTTAGTAATAATAACACGGCTGATTTTATTCAATGTTAACAGACTCTCTGGCTGCTTAGTATGAGCACTAATTACCGTGCTTTTTGTGAGCGAAAACAAGCTTTAATCGACAGTCAGTTTTTATAAATATAGAGGTGTCTGTAAAAACTAAAAGTTAACTTTGTGCTCCCAATACAGAACATTGCTAGCAACATCTTTGAGTTCTGCGGGCGTGTTTGCGGTTTCGGCTTCTATCAATAACGTCACTAATGCATTCTGGCGAGTTGTAAACTCATCATGCTGCCTTATTAGCTGTGTTTGCATCGCCGAGAGTTCTTGTAAGCGTTGTTCAACAGTATCAGACGCTTTATGAATTCGCTTAACACTCTCTAACCTTCGACGAAGCTGAGTGTGATGTTCTCGCACATAGGTTTCCATCGGTACCATTAGATTACTATTCCAATCAGTGGCGTCTCGTAATGCTCTCGAAAAAATTTTGCCTGATACCGTACATACCGATTCGTAGAACCGATTGGTGATCGACATTTGTTCACGAAAAAATAATGTGCGAGTTTGTTTTAGGCTACTGTGCTTGGCCTCTAAACGACTAATCTCTTGTTTGAATTTCTCTAAACGAAGTCGTCGCACTCGAAAATTGGCAATCCCATGATCATGCTCAAAATCTCGAGTAATACCCTCAGACAATACCGCTATTTCATTGGCCTGGCTGATAGCCGAATCAATGTAGTGATGTACGCGCTCGAAGTATTTGGAAATAGTCTTCTGTAAGGTGATAGACGTGGCGCAACGCGACATATTGTGTTTGGTAATGGCGATCAGTTTCTCTAAGCGTTCAGGACTTAAAATTTTCACTAATTTTTTAGTTTCTTTTGCATAAACCGCGCGTAATGCTTGATAGCGTTGCATATCTTTTTCAAGCGACGACTTTTCAGATTGAACTTTCAGCATTATATGAGAAATTACATCTGTATTTTTACTGCTTAACTGCTTGAGTTCTGCAATATGCTCGTCTGCATCTTTCAAACGGTTATCAAGAATGGAGCCTGCCGAATCAAGAATTCCTTCTAATGAGTCGCGAACCTTTTCCACCACGATCTTACGCTTTTCTGGTATTAACTTATCGGCAATTGCATGCTCTAGCGACTCGATATTGCTACGCTCAAGTAGTTCCTCGTCACCTTTTAGCTTTGCAAGCAGGCCCTTTTGGGCCGACACCGGATAAATATTTTCAGGGTCCAAATTGAGCGTCTTCGAGGTCAGCATTACTTGCTTCATTATCTCGTTTTCGATTTCTTGCTCGCTACGAATTCCGTCCCAAAGGCCATCTATTTTATTTAGAGCAACCAGCTTCCGCTGATTTCTGTCAGCGCCTGAATTACTGTCGCCGCCTAAGTGTTTTTCCCATAACTCGAGATCGGTGGCGGTTACGCCTGTGTCTTGCGATAAAATAAAGACTACTGTGTGGGCCGTTGCTAGTTGATTGACTGTCAGCTCTGGCTCGGCGCCGATCGCATTTAAACCGGGTGTATCAAGAATAACCAAGCCCTGTTTCAATAAGGGGTGAGGTAGGTTAATAATCGCATGACGCCAGCTTGGAATTTCGACTTCGTCGTATTCATTGACGGGCAGACCAATTACCGAGTGCTCGTCATCAAGGAGATCGAACTTTAGACGCGCAGCATATGCCTTGCTGACCAATTTGTTTTCGGTCATGCCATGCATCGCGGCACTAATACTGTCTACGTCATCAGCATCAAATTCAATTTGGTGCCATAACTCATGGTCTTTTTTTAGCTCGTATAAGGCTCGCCCATCTTGGCGAGATTCGATTGGCAATAGACGAATGCCAGTTGGCTGGTTTGGGTCGTACATCAGCTCGGTCGGGCACATCGTGGTGCGCCCAGTGCCGGATGGTAAAATACGCTTTTTATAATTACCGAAAAAAATCGTGTTGATCATCTCCGACTTGCCGCGCGAGAACTCGGCGACAAAGGCGACCGAAAGATTATCATCGGCGAGCGCACCAAGCACCGACTCAAATTGATGATGAGTGCGCAGGTCGGTGACATTATTAGACTTTAAAAACGTACTCAAGTCTTGAACGGCACTGCTAACGCGTTGGCGCCATTGCGAGTACTGCTCGATTTCGATACTAAGTTTTTGATCTGTCACAGTTATTTAATCACGTTAAATGTATGTCATACGGCCTTTTAAATGCCGTATAAGGTCGCTAAAAACGGCCCCATATAGCCCGTTGGCTTGGCAGCAAGCACTGGCTTCTAATTTTATAATAGCGGAGCACCCGCTTAATTGTCAAAGAAAACTAAAGTGCTTTCCTATAAGGGTGCGCTATCTTTCTGTTATTTATGTGTTTGTAATCAATTTTCGACGTTGATCTGTCACTAACAGTTAAAACCAAGTTAGCTAATTATGATGCTGTGGTTAAGTGTGTTTTACTACGCCAATATTAATCAGTATGTTGCTGTAAAGTTAAATGGCTAACAACATAAGTACTGATAGAAACAATGGTAAATGGGCGGTTTTGAGAGTGCCTCCAAATTAAATCTAATGGCGACCAAGAAAACAACTAAGAAAAGAATCAGCAAGAAGAAAGCGACAAAAAAAGTGGCGAGTACGGCGGTTGGCAAAAACACTAGTCAAGAGCGAAAAAAAGTCGGCTCAAAAAAACGCCTCACAAAGGCCAGTCGCGGCAGCACAAAGTCACCTGTTAGTAGCCATGCTGGTTCGCCCAAAGCGTCTAAAAGTAGAGCCATTCTAAGCTTGGCTCGCTTCTGGGTAGTTCGTCTAGGGCTCATTATCTTGGTGCCAACACTTGCCTACACAGTCTATTTAGACGTCACAATTCGTAAGCAGTTTGAGGGGCAGAAGTGGGCTTTGCCGGCACATGTTTATACTCGTCCTCTGGAGCTATACCTAGGTCAGAAATTTGATCGTGCCCTCGTGCAAGCAGAGTTAGACGAATTGGGTTACGTCGAGAGGACGTCTTTTGATCGAGTAGGGAGCTTCAGCTTTAGTCAAAATGAATTAGCCATTTATCAGCGCTCGTTTCGTTTTTGGGACGTTTTGCGCCCACAACAAAAAATTCGGCTGCAGCTTAGTGACGGTCGAATCCAATCGATTAGCGTTGAATCCAATCGTGGTGAGTTAAGTGAGACGGAGATCGTACGTTTAGAACCGAGGTTGTTTGGTAGTGTGTCGCCTCTGAGTCACGAAGACCGAACCTTGGTTAAGCTCGAAGACATACCGCAGCCTCTAATAGATGGTTTGCTGGCGAATGAAGATCGACATTTTTATTCGCACTTTGGGGTCAATCCAATGGGCATTGCCCGTGCGATGATTAGTAATCTGCGCGCCGGCCGGGTAGTGCAAGGCGGCAGTACGCTTACTCAACAGCTGGTCAAGAACTATTATTTGACCTCTGACGTTACTTTAAGTCGTAAGTTTACTGAGATGATAATGGCGATGCTATTAGAGTTTCACTACAGCAAGGAGCAAATACTTCAAGCCTACTTTAATGAAGTGTATATGGGGCAAGCGGGTAATCGCGCTATTCATGGCTTTGGTTTGGCCAGCCAATACTTCTACGGGCGGCCGCTACATGAGCTTGATTTGCATCAACTGGCGGTACTGATTGCGATCAATAATGGGCCAAGTTTTTACAACCCCATTCGGCACCCTAAGCGTTCGCTTAAGCGCCGTAACCTAGTGTTGAGCACAATGCTCGAACAGGGCGTTATTGATAAGCCTGATTACGATCAAGCTATTAATCAGGCATTATCGATTAGCCCGACCGCGGCAAGCGCAGCAACCTTGTCATATCCAAGTTTTATGGGCTTAGTACGTAAAGATTTACAAGCAGATTATCAACAGGATGATTTGCTTAGTGATGGTTTACAAATACATACGACACTGAACCCGCGTATACAACAGACCTTAGAGAAGACTGTGCGCTCTGAGTTGGCGGCTATCGAGAAACGTAAAGCTATCGAAGCCGGTAGTTTGCAGGTAGCCGCCGTCGTTATTCGAACTGACAATGGTGAAGTGGCGGCTATGTTAGGGGATCGAAACGCTGGTTTTTCTGGCTATAACCGAGCATTGAATGCGCGCCGTCCAGTTGGCTCCTTATTGAAGCCGTTTGTGTACCTTACCGCCTTGGAGAGCCCTGAAACTTATTCACTGGCATCGTTGGTGGATGATGAACCAATCACTGTATCGCAAAACGGCAGTCCAGACTGGCGGCCTCAAAACTATGACGGCTTGCCGCATGGTCAAGTAATGCTAATTGACGCCTTAGCCCGATCGTATAATCTGGCGACCGTTAACTTAGGCATGGAGTTAGGTGTGTCAAACGTTTCAAGCACTATTCGTCGCGTCGGTTACCAGCAGAAATTTAGCGAGCTTCCCTCGGTATTGTTGGGTGCAGTATCGATGTCGGTGCTGGATGTTAGTCAGCTCTATTTGACCTTGGCATCGGGCGGATTTAAAACGCCGACCAAGAGTATTCGCTCGGTACTCAGTGCTGATAACCTGCCTCTAAGCCACTACTCACTCGATATCGAGCAAGTCATTGAGCCTGAGTTCGTATCATTGATTAACTATGCATTACAAGATGTCGTTCGCAATGGCACCGCGCGTAGCGTGCTAACCGGTTTTCAATATGACTATGGTCTAGCCGGTAAAACCGGAACCACTGATGACTATCGAGATAGTTGGTTTGCCGGTTTTAGTGGTAATTACTTAACCGTAGTTTGGGTTGGGCGAGACGATAATAAATCGAGCAAACTAACCGGTGCCAGTGGCGCCGCAAAGATTTGGGCCAAGGCCATGCAGCAGATTCCATTGCAGCGTTTGGAGCTTGCTTATAATGATTCAGTGCTGCGGCGCGAGATATTTTATTCTCAAGACCCTATCGAGCAAGATTGTAGTTTGTCTCGCACGCTACCCATGTTGATCCAGTCGTTAGCAATAGAAAACATACCCTGTGCTGATCGATTGCCGTATGATTTAGAGCATGATGATGAATTACAACACTTCGAGCCGCTGCCCGGCAGCTCTATCCCTAGACCTAAGAAAAAGTCTTGGTGGCAGAGAGTATTTGGCTAAGTTATCGAACAAGCCGATGGCTAGGTCGGTATGCGCTGCTCGGCTGATACGGTTATTTTTTCTAGCTTGCCTGGCGCTTTCCCTTAGTGCCTGCATTAGTACCTCGACCATTGATGTAGCGTCACAGAGCCCTGTTGAAGTAGAGGATCGTGCGGTGGTAAACGGTCAGCCTTTGCCGTTACCTGATGATGCTATTGTTAAGGCTGAGCCTCTGCAAGGCGAGCAACCCATGTCTGCGGTGGTCAAACGCTTGGTGGCAACCGCCGGTGATCAGCGTCGCGTTGGCAATTGGGATAGTGCCGCTAGCTCACTCGAGCGAGCATTAAGAATTGAACCCAGAAATGGCCGCCTATGGTCTCGACTAGCACAGGTTAGGTACGACCAAAATGCCTGGAAAAAGGCGATTCAGTTGGCGGCCAAATCGAATACATTGTCTGGCGGAAACTCAAATCTACTGAGGCAGAACTGGGTTTTGATGGCTAATTCTTACGATGCCCTCGGCGAGCCCAGCTCAGCCGACAGGTATAGAGCGAAATTGACTCAGCCGAGTTATTGATAATCTTTATCGCTGCCTGCGGCCGGTCAATCGGCAGTCTCTATGTTAGTTAGGTGTTAGTTTGCCAGGAGGATATAGGTATTTAGACTGGTAGCTATTAAAAGCCAAATTATATAAGGCGTAAGCAGCAGGCTGGCCATGCTCAACTTAGCTCGCCGTGCCTTCAAAATTAGATTAATCACAAAAGCATCAAGCAGTATGATGTTAAGCAAGCTAATCAGCACCCATTGTTGTCCGAAAAATAGCCAAGACCACAGTCCATTGAGAATCAACTGTATGGTCCAAAGGGCCCGCAAGGTTGAGTTGCCGCGGTGGTATATTTGCCATCCGGCGATGGCGATACAGCAATATAGAAACGTCCATACAATCGGGAAAGCAATATTTGGCGGGCTCCAAGGAGCTTTATTAAGCGCTAAGTACCAGTCTCCCGGCCTAAATAGACCTCCGAATACAAATACAGCAAAGCAAATTAATAAGAAGGCCACTAAACTGGGCCATTTTTCTCGAAGCCTTAGTGATGTCACGTAGGGTCACCGTATTGTTCCGCCCTGTACTGATCTGCGAGCCGCTGATAGCGTTTTCGATTAATTTCAAAGAATTGTAGGTCCTTCTGATTTATATCGCGTAGTTTTTTGGCGGGTCTTCCGGCCCACACTTCATTGGCTTTGACGATTTTGCCGGGAGTTACTAGAGCGCCGGCGGCGACCATGGCGCCAGCTTCTACGATACAATCATCCATAACACATGCTTGTATGCCAATAAATGCATTATCTTCTACGCTACAAGCGTGTAAAACAGCGGAGTGTCCAACCGTTATATCGTCGCCGAGATAGGTTCCTTGGCCAAGCTCTGCACAGTGAATCATGGTCAGATCTTGAATGTTGGTACGCTGGCCGATGCGAATCTCGTTAACGTCGCCACGGATCACGCAGCCATACCAAATGCCCGAGCCAGCGCCAATTTCAACATCGCCAATCACGGTAGCGTTCTGAGCTATGAACGCGGCTCGATCGATGCTTGGAAATTTTCCCTCGTAGGGGAGTAAATATGGGTGTTTATCTGGAATATTGCTCATCTGCAGATTCGGTCACAAAAGCCTAAGTCGATACGGTAAACTTAAACATCTAAAATAGCATACACGCCAAAATAAGAAACATAAATAATGTCTGATACGCCACTCTCTTGTTATCGTCGAGATCTACTAAGTCCAGAGTTTGAAGCCGATGAGGCGCAGCAGTTGGCGGTTGAGAATCTGCAAAGGTTGTACGACCAATTAGTCAGCCAGCCTGAAGCAAAAGTGGGTCTTTTTGAGAAGCTTGGAATTATCTCGGCGAAACCGAAAGAGCCGGTTCAAGGGTTGTATTTTTGGGGCGGTGTTGGTCGCGGTAAAACTTATTTGGCAGACACTTTTTACGACTGCTTGCCATTTGAAAATAAACTGCGCATGCATTTTCATCGCTTTATGCGTCGTGTTCACCGCGAACGTAAACTACTTAAAGATCAAGCTGACCCGCTGGTTATTGTTGGTAAAAAATTGGCCAGCGAGGCACGTGTCTTGTGCTTTGATGAATTTGTGGTTAATGATGTCGCTGATGCGGTGATCTTGGTTAAGTTAATGCGGGTACTGTTTGATGAAGGGGTTACCTTAGTCGCAACCAGCAATGTTGAGCCAAAAAACTTATACCTTGGCGGCTTACAGAGAGATTTATTCATTCCGGCGATTGATATGATTTACCAATACACTGAGGTGATAAATATTGACTCAGGAATAGACTACCGGCTTCGATTTTTAGACAAAGCTGAGACCTACTTTAGCCCGATTAACAAAGCTTCTGATGACGGTATGGAGTTTAACTTTACTCACCTTGCACCGGATGCTGGCAAGTCAAACGCCACCATCAATGTTGAGGGGCGAGAGTTAAATTCGATTCGCCGAGCGGACGGCGTGATTTGGTTTGAATTTGATGAGTTATGTGATGGGCCTCGTTCGCAAAATGATTATATTGAACTGGCGCGTTGTTTCCACTCAATTTTGCTGTCGAACGTGCCAGTAATGGATCGTCTAAAAGAAGATCAAGCAAGGCGTTTTATCAATCTTGTTGATGTGTTCTACGATCACAACGTAAAGCTTATTATTTCAGCCAACGCAGCCGCAACCGAACTTTATGTTGGCACACGAGTTGGCTTCGAATTTCAACGCACAATCAGTCGACTGCAAGAAATGCAGTCGCACGATTATCTTGCACTCAGCCATAAAACTTAGTACTTACTTTGGCTGATTGCCCTGCTAGTCTTGGCTACTCACAGAACCAAGATTTTGCTTTCTCGCCACGCTCATTATCGCCAACTGGATACCAACCAAAACCTTCAATTAAATCGGTGGTTGGAGCGGGCTCCTTGTCGCGGTAGAAACTCATTATTGATTCAGTTTGGCAACTCTTGTCGGCAAAGACACGACAAGTTTTGTATTGGTATTGCACGACTCGGTGTAATCGAGCTTTGCGTATAAAGTTATGGCAGCCGGTTTTGCGGGCCTTCTTCGCGGTAAACCGCAGCGCTTGGGTAATGCCATCTTTATTGATTTTGTAAAACCGAACGGTTTGCCTATCACTGGCCACGCTTTGAGCGGCACTGACCGCTATCAATAGTGCAGCAGAGCTAATAAGTAGACTCTTTAGACTCAGCGTTTTCATACCTCTTACCAAGACCCAATCTTCCACTTTGGCAGATTTGGCGTCTCTTCGAGATCGTTTGATTGGTATTCAATGTTGCCATCGGAATCAGTTTCTTCGATGTATTGCGTAGGCGCACTTGAATGTTGCAATTCAATCGAATAAATCTGGCCACTTTCACGGCGTGACTCTATCACCGTTGCATTACCAAAGATGCTGGTTTTTTTGCTCTCCATTTTTTCATCCTTAGCGCTATCGGTTTCGCTGCCAGGCGCATTCACCTCGTTGGCTCGCTCTTCAATTGCCGGAGTGCCTTTGGTTTCTTGTCCCAGCTTAGGTGGCGGTGCGGTCTGCGCATGGCTGACGCTAACAAATAGCACGCTGGCCATAGCTAGCGGCATAATAATAGTCTGTGTAAGGCTCAATAAATACCTATTCATAGCTCACTCTCTCTCTAAGTCGGTTGTACGCTCATGGTATCATAAAGCAAATTTTATAAGAGGCTACAGAGCCTTAACGTTTACTAACGATTGAGCGTGTTGAATATGGCTAATTGCGCTGCTGATCGTCTGCATAAAACTTATTATTGAACTGATTCTTGATTCTAGGGTTAAAAACAGTTCGCCGATTCATATTTCACTCACTAAAGTAGCTCGCCCATGAAGCAACCTCAGTTAATTTTAATCGATGGCTCATCGTATCTTTACCGCGCATTTTATGTACCTCAGTTAAAGCGTATGCAGACCGCTAGTGGCCAGCCTACGGGGGCGGTGTTTGGGGTAATCAATATGATAAAGAGTCTCAAGGCTGAATACCCAGATTCGAATATTGTCGCTATTTTCGATGCTAAGGGTAAGAATTTTCGGCATCATCTATATCAAGATTACAAGGCCAATCGGCCGTCTATGCCAGACGAGTTGCGTAGCCAAATTGAGTATGTGCATGCCGCCGTCAAGGCTCTAGGATTGCCATTGGTAGCGGTTCCTGGGGTTGAGGCCGATGACGTTATCGGCACCTATGCAAAGCAAGCGAGCGAAGCAGGCCAAACGGTGCTTATCGCTAGTGGAGATAAAGACTTAGCGCAGGTGGTCAATCAAAAAGTAAACTTGATTGACACCATGAAGAAGGTCATTTTAGACGAGGCTGGTGTGCTCGAAAAATTCGGCGTGCGGCCAGATCAGATCATTGACTATTTGACGTTAATGGGTGATACCTCGGATAACATCCCTGGGGTACCCAAAGTAGGCCCAAAAACCGCAGTCAAATGGATTGCTGAATATGGCAGTTTAGATGGCGTGATCGAAAATGCCGATAAGATTGGCGGCAAAGTAGGCGAGTATCTGCGTGAATTTATTCCGCAATTACCGTTATCTAAAGATTTGGCAACTATCCGTTGCGAGTTGGACGTTGATCCACCACTAGCTGAGCTTAAACAAACCGAGCAAGATAAGGACGCGCTGATTGAGCTGTTCCAAACATTGCAATTTAAAAAATGGCTTGCTGAGTTGGGCGCAGACACATTAGCCGATGTCGGCACTGAGCCGGTTGCCGAGTTTAAGGCAGGCGAATATCAAACTATTTTCGAAAAACAACAATTTCTAGCGTGGCTTGCTCGATTGAGCGAAAGTGAAGGTTTTGCGTTCGATACGGAGACAACCTCAGTTAATGCCCAGGCGGCCGAGCTAGTTGGGGTTTCATTCGCAATTAATGCCGGCCAGGCAGCATACGTGCCAGTAGCTCATAGTTATATGGGTGCGCCAGAGCAGCTCGATCGAGACTGGGTGCTTGAGCAATTGAAACCGTTGCTAGAAGACGCTGAATTGCCAAAGATTGGTCAGAACTTGAAATACGATATGAGTGTTTTGGCTAACTATGATATCGCCTTAAAAGGAGTGGCATTCGACACCATGTTAGAGTCGTATATCCTCGATAGCGTAAGTTCGCGCCACGATATGGACACTTTGTCTCAAAACCATCTAGGCCATACACCGGTGCCTTTTAGTGAGGTGGCCGGTAAAGGTAAGGCTCAGTTAACGTTTGACCAGGTCGATATCGATCTAGCCGGCCATTATGCCGCTGAGGATGCTGACGTTACGCTGCGTTTGCATAACGTCTTGATGCCTAAGTTAACCCGTCAGCCGAACCTGCATCGCATCTATACTGAGTTAGAGATGCCGTTGGTCTCAGTGTTGTCGAAGATTGAAGATTATGGCGTATTGATTGATGACTCGATGCTGTTAGGGCAAAGCCAAGAATTGGCGATGAGTATGCAAGAAGCCGAGAAGGCAGCCTATCAATTGGCGGGTGGTGAATTTAACTTAGCCTCACCGAAGCAAATTCAAGAAATTTTATACGATAAAATGGGTTTGCCGATTCTAAAGAAAACCCCTAAGGGCGCGCCATCAACCGCTGAAGATGTATTACAAGAGCTTGCTGTTGATCACGACCTACCGCGGCTTATATTAGAACACCGCAGCTTAGGCAAATTGAAGTCGACTTACACCGACAAGTTGCCAACCATGATAAACAGCAGAACGGGTCGTGTGCACACCTCTTATCACCAGGCCGTAACCGCCACTGGTCGATTATCGTCGAGTGACCCCAATCTGCAAAATATCCCGGTTCGAAGTCATGAGGGGCGGCGTATTCGAGAAGCTTTTATCGCTGAGCCAGGACATAAAATTATGGCCGCTGATTACTCTCAAATTGAGTTGCGAATCATGGCCCATTTGTCGGGTGACAAAACCTTAGTGCATGCCTTTAATAATGACTTAGATATTCATCGAGCCACTGCTTCTGAAATTTTCTCGACCGGCCTAGATGAGGTCACCGATGAGCAGCGACGTCATTCTAAAGCGGTTAACTTTGGTTTGATTTACGGTATGTCGGCTTTCGGCCTAGCCAAGCAGTTGCATGTTGAGCGCAAGCAAGCTCAAGCCTACATAGACCAGTATTTCGAACAATATCCAGGGGTTAAAGAATACATGGAAAGCACACGCGAATTTGCGCGTGAAACAGGCTATGTTGAAACCGTGTTCGGGCGCCGTTTATACCTACCGGACATCAACGCTAAGAACCACAACATGCGCCAGTACGCCGAACGCACCGCTATCAATGCGCCGATGCAAGGCACCGCCGCCGATATTATTAAACTTGCCATGATCTCAGTTGACTCTTGGCTTAGCGATCGTAGCGATATTAAGATGGTGATGCAGGTGCATGATGAACTGGTGTTTGAAGTTGAAGAGTCTGTACTTATCGCAAGTACGCAGAAAATATGTCAAATAATGCAAGACGTGGTCGCCTTGGAGGTGCCGTTAGTTGTTGATGCTGGTAGCGGTATCAACTGGGCGTTAGCGCATTAATAGCTTAGTCTGCTTAAATACGACTTAAGGCCACTGACAGATTCGGCATAATAGTTTAAAGTTGCTTGATATGGATATTAATTCTAGAAGTTTGTCTGATTGAGGGGTCGGTCGCTTGCACAATGATAAAAAAACTTCCAATAAAGATTGTTTTGGCTGCACTGCTGTTGCTGCTTGCGCTGTGGGTTCTAATGCCGAGAGACTCGATAGAGGATGTTGTCAGCGACAACGTCGAGCATGATCCGGCAGCCTTAGTCTCGGCTATTCATCCGATCTCTGGAGCTAATGCTAATTCGGCAATTAGCTCGGACAGCCCCGGCGTGGCATCTGGCCGTATTAATGTTGCTCAGAGTGAATTCAAAGCCAAGTCGTTGTCGACTGAAGATGTGGCCTCTCTGGCACGTCGCTTTGATAATGCTAACGCGGCGATCAATAGTGGTAATACGCAAGCCGGCGCTGCGGCCCTCAATGGCTTAATTGCCGATTACCCAAGCGTGATCGAACCTTATCTGAATTTGGCATCAATATACGCAGAGCAGCAACAACTTGAAAAGGCTAGGACTACCTTACTAAAGGGCTTTGCGGCAAATCCTAAGGCAGGCATGTTATTTGACCACCTTAAGAAAATTCACAGTGCCATCGCCGCTAATTCATATCGTCAAGCGCTTGATACAAATTCAGCGAATAGAGAAAATACCAAGCTGGTTCTTACGCGTGTATCGAATATTGTTACGCGGCGCGACCAAATTAATCAGATTGCGGCACTGCAAAAAAAACTGCAGGACAGTCAAATTCAGATATCCCAGTCAGCAACCCAAGCTCAAGCTGAAAAAGTAAGCAGCTTAGAATCAAAGCTGAGTGATGTCCAAGCAAGTAGTTTCAAAGACAGGTCGACTTATCAGCGTGAGTTAAGTGGATTGCAGAAGCAATTAGCTGAGCAGTCGCAAGCCTTGTTACTCAGTCAGACGGCGAAGCGAGAGGCATTAGCTCGAGTGGTGCGTGCTGAGCAAAACGCGTTGAATGAAATTACTGAAATTACTAAACAGTTAGAATCGCAGAAAGCCTTGTTAGTTGCCGCCCAAGGCTTAGCCGGTGAACAGGCGAATATGCTTGCCAAGGCGGAACAGCAAACCACGGCACTGGCATTATTAGAAGCTGAAAATATTCGGCTAACTGAGACAACAGCAGCGGTTATTGCGTTGCCCAAAGGAGATGGTTCCGGGCGCGATACGAGTATAGAAACGCTTGAGCGAAATGCCATTGGCCTGGTGCAAAGTTGGGCTGGAGCATGGTCTGCTCAAGACGTGGCAGCGTATGTGAACCATTATCAGGCTAACTATTCATCCAGTCGCTCACTTAGCCGACAACAATGGCTATATCAGCGCCAAGTGCGGCTTACTAATAAAGAGTTTATTAGGGTTAAAGTAAGCGACTTTAAAGTCGAAGATTTGGGCTCACAGTTCTCGGTAACATTCTCGCAGTACTATCAATCGAATACGGTTGATGACACGGTTACTAAGCGTCTACTGTTTGATAAAGATAGTGATGACTGGAGCCAATCGAAAATCGTCGACGAGCGGCTGGTATCAAGCTAGCCGAAATGGTGAATCGTCGATGTTGTTAAAATTAAATAGCGTGTTTACGATCGGTTGCATATTGTTACTGCAGGCGTCAGTGGTTAATGCTCAATTAGGCTTAGAGCCCAGTTCACAATCGACTCTACTCGTCACCACTAAAGCTGAGCTTCATGCCTACCAGGCTAATGGAGATTACGAGCCAGCGATATTGGCAATTATCGATTTAATTATGGCCGGTCAGCTTGAGCAGGCGGTAGAACAGGCCGATGCGCACCTGAAGAAATACCCAAAGAGCCAAGTTGGGCATCTGCTTCGAGCTGACGCATTGAGCGCGCTAACTGGTGGGCTTAACAGCATAGCCGCGAATGCGTCTTTGCCAGAGGCAAGTATTGCCGGGTTGACTCATCAAATGCGAAACCGGTGGGCGCATCAAAATCAGCATGCCGCAACGGTGCACCAGAAAGTGCCCGCTAGCTTGTTATATATGGGTGAGCACCCCTATGTGGTAGTGGCTGATATGTCGCAGGGTCGTCTTTATTTGTATCAAAATGTGTCCGGTCGGCCCAAGCTGGTACGTGATTACTATATGTCGGTTGGTGCAGCCGGTTACGGCAAGCAAGTCGAGGGAGATAATAAGACCCCGATCGGTGTGTATGCTATCAATCGCTATATCGAAGGTCGTGCGCTGCCAGATTTATATGGCAAAGGCGCGTTCCCGGTCGATTACCCGAATCGCTATGACCGTTATTTGAAGCGAACAGGGTATGGTATTTGGTTGCACGGCACGCCATCGGATACCTATGCTCGCTCTCCTTGGGCCAGTGAAGGCTGCTTTGTTTTGAGTAACGATGATTTATTGGATATAGGCAAGTACGTTAGTGCTGAAAAGCGCACACCGGTTATTTTAAGTGACTCTATCGAATGGCTGACATCAGAGCAATCAGCGGCGCGTAAAAGGTCGTTAGTTGATGTTGTCGAGCAATGGAAAGATGACTGGGAGAGTCTCGACACCAATGCCTACATCTCGCATTATGAGGTTAGCGACTTTAATTTAGGCAAAGGCGATTACGTCTCATGGAAAAAGCGTAAGAAAAACATCAACGAAGCAAAGACCTTTGTACAGGTTGATCTCGAGATTCAGAGCTTGTTTGCCTACCCAGGCGTCGACGACATGTTTGTAGTTAAATATAAGCAGCGTTACTTGAGCGATAATTTTGCTGGTGAATCACAAAAAGAGCAGTTCTGGAAGCTCGATGCTAGCGGACGCTGGCGAATTATTTACGAAGGCTAAGGGTGTCTAGGAGTTACTCGTTGAGGGACTCGCCGTTGCTTTGCTTCTAGTTGCTTTTAGCCAGGTCACTATTAACGTTCTTTTTAAGCCAACTAACAATATCTTGCCAAATCTTAGTGCTCTCGGCTTCGCTCGGCATTTCCCAGGAATGCGCCAGTTCCAACGTGATTACCGGTATATTGAGATTGATTCCGGCGTAATTACCGAGCGAACCAGGGTAGGTTCCAAGTAGGTTTAAACGCAACTTGCCTAAGCTCTTGGGGGCGGTATTCAATAATAACGAGTCGAAATCGACCACACCATATGGCGCGTGTACGCTGATAATCGCATCTGGCTTAAAGCTATTAATTTCATCGATTAGCCATTGCGTCTCAGGTTCACTAGAGGCAGTTTCGCCTGGGTATTTACGCGGATCTTTGCCGCCCTTTTCTTCCCAGTACTTTATTGCATTACGCTCCCAGTCGTCAGACGGCATATTGCGGTTAAGGTCGACACCGTTACCGTTGGTGCGGGTAGCACCCTTCTTAAGCACGCCATCTGGGTTCATCATCGGCACTAGGTGCCAATGAAAGAGGCCTCTATGGTGCAGGCTTAGCTTTTCGATCCAACGCAAGGTCACGCTGACTGACGTCAGTTCATCGCCATGCGTTCCACCGACAATCAAAATTCTACCTTGCGGTTTGCGCTCTTGCACCGGCGCGAATTCACGCATTAATATTGGAAATCCATTAACCGATGAATAACCCGTTAATTGCAGCTGAGCGGCTTCACAGGCGCTGTATTTAACACTCGCTAAGCGTTTAGAAATCTGACGGCAAGCGTCTTTTATCAATTCACTATTAGCCTCAGTTTTTTGTTTAACTAAGCAAAAAGGCTCAGCTTTGATGGCCTCTGTTTCGGTCGACTGAGTTTGCTCAGCCGCAGAGAAGCCCAAGTCTTCAATTAAGGATTTATTGTCTTGCGATAAAGCACCGAGTTCGGCCGAATCTTGCTCAGAGTCGCTGGCCCTTTCGAGCGTAGTTTCATCATTTACGTGGGTATCGGATACCGTCGTATCGGATACCTGCTGTTGATAAAAACCATCCTCAAGCAGTCGCTTGGCTAGCGCCTTGCTCTCCTCTTTGTTGACGGCATCATCATTTTTTTGTTGGCGTTTTTGTGCTGGCAGCTGTGGATTCTCTGGTGTTTGTGTTTGCTCTGCATTATCACCGATCTCGTTACCCGACTTTTCGCTACACGCTGAAATAGACCCGACAAGAGACAATATCAAAAGAGTTCTTGTGATCGTTACAATCGGCCATCGAGGGCCTTGCGCGTGCGTCAATATGAGCATGGTTAGAGAGGTTTATTGAAAGGAGTTGGCACAGGCAAAGTATATGCTATCTATGCATTAAACACGATTAGCTAAATTATTTGTTAGCGCTTTGCAGCGCCTCTATCTGGTGCCCAGGGTGCGCTCTCGGCAGAGAGCTAATATGCTTTAAAATAAACAGCAGTTGATTATCAATGCCTAGCTATGATTGGCAAATAAAAAGGCACCCTTAGCGAATAAGGATGCCTAGAGCAGGCGAAATACCGGGTGAGGTATTCCAAGGGGATGTCATTTGGGGGGACTGCCTGCTCTAGGCAATTGGTGCAATGCAGTGCCAAAAACAACCTTAAAATAGGTAAATTAATAGGCAATGCACATATCTACTTATTAATCGCAAGATAGTTTAAATGTGTTGCGAATACAAGATAGTTTTTCTAAAAAACCAAAAATTCAATTACTATCCAGTAACCCATTCGGCCAGTTGTGTGCGCATTTTATCAACCCCGAGATAGCTTTGAGATGAAAACGGCTCTACCGCGAACTGTCCGGGTATCTTTTCTAGCTGCCTCTCTACACTAAGCACCGTCGAGGCTACTTTTCCGCGCTTGAACTTATCGGCTTTGGTTAATAAAATCTGCGTTGGCAATTCAGAGTCACTTGCCCAATTAACCATTTGCCAATCTAGGTCTGTAAGTGGGTGACGAACATCCATCAACAATACCAATACACGTAAATTTTCACGATCTGCGAGGTATTTGTGAATGGTATCTTGCCACTTCTTCTTGACTGAAAGCGGTACCTGAGCAAAGCCGTAACCAGGTAAGTCGGCTAAGCGAGCGGTCTCGCCCATAGAAAAAAAGTTAATTTGCTGGGTTCGGCCCGGCAGTTTACTGGTTCTAGCGAGCTTGCGACGGTTGCAGATAGCATTAATTGCACTTGACTTACCGACGTTTGAACGCCCCGCGAATGCGATTTCAATGAGATCGTCCTGCGGAAATTGATGTGGCTCAGCTGCACCGAGTAAAAACTCAGGGTTGCGTAATATCTCGGGTAATTGAGCCTTAGAGTCGCCGGCATTGCTGCTTGGCGTATTTGGAGTATCTGACATTCAGCGATTGTAGCAAAAAAGCGCTGTAGTAGTCTGTACTATGCTTATGTACTATGCTTAATCATTGCTTTGTTTAAATTAGGTGAAAACACTCACCTGCACTTGAGAGACATCGGTTAGCATGATATAAAACCGACCAGTAAGAAATGCATCTCCTTGAGCTCATTGTGGAGGCTCCAAATATGTTTAAAAAATTATTGTTATCAGCCGTTGTATTCGTTTCAGGCGTTGCTACCAGCAATGTCGCTTTGGCGGCTGGTGATGCTGAAGCGGGTAAAGCCAAATCTGCCGTGTGTGCGGCATGCCACGGCGTACAAGGTATTAGCTCACTATCAATGAACCCAAACTTGGCTGGTCAAGTTCCTGGCTATATCGCTACTCAGTTGGCAGCGTTTAAGTCTGGAGAGCGTGCCAATGCCGTTATGGCAGGGCAATCAATTGGCTTATCGGACGAAGATATGGCTGATTTGGATGCCTACTATGCTTCACTGGTACCAAATGTTGAGGTGAAGTTAACCGAGCAAGATAAAGAACTGGCAGCGGCCGGAGCTAAAATTTATCGTGGCGGCTTCGCCGATCGCGGTATTTCCGCATGCATGGCCTGTCATGGCCCAAGTGGTCACGGTATTCCTAAGAACTACCCACGCGTTTCAGCTCAGCATAAAGAGTATTTAGAGTCATCGTTGCTGGCGTTTAAAAAGGGTGAGCGAAAGGGCTACAATGAAATAATGAATAGCATTGCGTTTGGCTTGTCAGAGTTGCAGATTAAACAACTTTCGGCCTACATGGCCGGTCTGAATTAGAGTTTATTTCAGCTAGCAGGTATAAACAGCGTTGGCTCTTTATACCTAAAAAGACCGCTACCCCTGGGGGTACGGTCTTTTTTTTGCACTACGAAACCGCCCTTAGATCTAAATCATTAATTGACTCACGTCGATGTTGCTTGGCTATTACTAGCCATTTGCTCGTTACGAGCTTCGGCTTCGGCCCAATCTTTAGGTAAGGTCTTGGCAGCCCAGAAGAAGGCAATGATCGATACGATATAGGGCACCACTAGTGATGTAATTGACAAACGCAGTGCATGAACCTCACCATACTGCTCGGTTAGCGCTGAGCTTGCTAGACCAATGTAGGTTGGCCCTCCGCCAAGTGCGATTAGATTCAATATTAAAAAGAACAATGCTGTCGACATTGCTCGCATGTTAATCGGCGCGAGAGTTTGTGCTGCGGCAAAGCTGGGGCCCAAATATACGCCGGCTGAAATTAGGTACACCGTAATCAGTGCTAAGTGCAGGTATATGCTTTGAACCCAAAATGCGGCGATTAGAGCGGGAACTCCTACCAGTAGCGCAGAGGCTGGTAGCCAACCGTAAGCACTGATACTCTTTTTGGCTAACTTTTCGGTAATCACCGCGCCATAGTAAGTGCCCGCGCCATAGCCAACTAGGTGAACTAGGCCAAGCATTAGCATCAACCAACGAAATTTCCCGTTGCCAAGGCCAGGCGCATACTCTGGAAGAAAACGAACAATATAGTCGACTCCCCAATTAGCCACCGCGTAGCCACCAAAGCTGACCCAGGCGATGCCCATGCACATTGCCCACCAACTAGGGATTTTGGCTAAAGTCTTTATCGACTCGGCAATGCCAACAGGCTCTAAAACAATGTTATCGCCTTCCATTTGGCCGCGTTTGGGTTCACGGACTACCAGCGCAATAATTAAGGCTAAAACCACACCAGCGATGCCCAGTGCGATTAGCGTACCTCGCCAACCAAGCGTCTCAACCAACATGCCGGCTAAGATATAGGAAAAGGCGATACCAACTGGAATGCCCAAGGAGTAGATACCGAGTGCACTTGCGCGCTGCTCTTTTGGGTATAGGTCTGAAATTATAGAGTGCGAGGGAGGCGAGCCGCCTGCTTCGCCAATGCCAACCCCCGTTCTGGCAATTAGCATAGTTGTAAAGCTATTAGCCATGCCAGTAAACGCCGTGAATAAGCTCCAGAAGAAGACTGAAATGCTGATGATTTTCTTGCGGCTATAACGGTCGGCCAGCCATGCTATTGGTATGCCAACGGTGGTGTAGAGTAAGGCGAATCCAAAGCCCTTGAGTAGCCCTAGTTGCCAGTCTTCAAAACCAAGATCAGCCTTGATGCTTGGCGATAAGGCACCCATGATTTGGCGATCGATGAAGCTAAATATATAGGCTAATGTGAGTAGCCATAATACAAACGTGCGGTAGTTACTTGTCTCGGCCATCTTCGGTTGACTCATGCAATCTCCTTAGCGTTTCTTGGTCTGTTTTCCAGACACTTATTATTTCAAACTATGGTTGTTTTTTGAAGCTTTACTGTGTCTTTGAGAGTATCAGGTTTAACTGAAAAAAAAGGTATTTATCCATTGTTTAAAACCTAATAATCGATTGCCAGTATCGGCCACAGGCAATCAGTGAAGAGGTATTGAGTAGCGATGACGTATGTTGCGCTTTAGTCTTAGCGATGTCGCAGAAAGGTCATAAATAGCGCGCCGCAGAGGTTGCCAATAGCGTCGCTGAAATGCACTGTAGTATTGATCTGGGCTTTGGCTAAGAAGCTTCTCGGTGCTTTAACTCAGCTCGCAATGCATCAACATTATGAACCACATACCAGCCGTCTTGTTTGGTGACAATGCCATTGCTAGACCAACTTCTGAATATCTTGTTGACGCGCTGTCTTGAGCCTCCGCTCATATGGGCAATGTCCGATTGAGAGAAGTCGAACGGCAGCTTTATGCCCTCTGCGGTTGGCTCGCCAATTAAATCTATCAGGTGTAAGATTCTGGCCGCAACTCTCGCCTGCAGTGTTTTAAATAGCAACAGCTCGACTAAGTGGTATAGCTGTTGTGAGCGACCGATTATATCGCGCAAAACATTTTTATAAAATACAGCGCCATGGTCTAATGCCGAATCGATGGCGGTAATTGGTATCGCTAATGCTGTGGTCTTAGCAACGGCTGATGCTTCTAATGGCATCACTGAATTCTCATGCAAGGCACCTTCACCAAACCAGTTGCCCGCTTCCCACATGGTTAGCGGGAAGTTGTCGCCCTGATCGCCGATGATAGAGACCTTGACTAGCCCTTCGATAATGCAGTATAGGTTTTCTTGTCTATCACCAGTGGTGTAGACAACGTCGTTAATCGCATAGTCGGTTAAATGCGACAGTTCTACTAAGCGAGATATTTCTTCATCATTTAGATCTGCAAACCATCCTTGATTTGAGACAATAGACAGCACCTTTTGTTTTTCTAAATCGGTCATATTAAGTTTCGCCATGCATAAATTAGATGGTTTTTCGGCTGTGATCTAGCCCTGAAAAAACGAAGCTCAATTAGGTAGAAGTCATTCCAATAGAAATCGACTATGCTTTTTTGACTACACCGATTGCTTAAAAAGCTAGCTAGTTGTGCTGGTTTTTTGCTTGTTTAAAAATTGTAACCCCAGCTCAGCTTAACACCACGGCTCTGATTAAACTGAAGTTTAAGGTCTGCTCGACTGATTTCCCGACTTGCTAGACTGGTTGCCTAGTTTTAATTAATCTTGCTGAAAAAATGGGTGATCAAGACTTCGATCTAACAGCCTCAGCCGAGCCCTTCGCGTTAAGGCTGGCAAACGAACGCAAAGCTTTAGTTGCTTAGTGCACTCGCTACTCTAGATTGGTTGTGACGCTTTAAGCAAGTCGAAATAAAATTACCAGTGTCAACGATCGACTGCAGGTCGACGCCCGTATGAATACCCAAACCCTGCAACAAGTACAAAACATCTTCAGTCGCGACATTGCCCGATGCGCCTTTGGCATAGGGGCAGCCACCGAGCCCGGCGACGGAGCTGTCGATCGTTGTGATGCCTGCTTGCAGTGCGGCAACGATATTTGCGATCGCTTGGCCGTAGGTGTCGTGACAATGAATGGCTAATTGGCTTACCTCAACTTTGCTTTTAACCGCCTCAATCATGCTCGTTATGTTGTTTGCAGTACCTACGCCAATGGTGTCGCCTAGAGAGATTTGGTAGCAGCCAAGGTCAATTAGCTGCTGGCTAACGGTAGCAACTTGATGCGGCGAGATTTGACCGTCATAAGGGCAGGCTATTACACAAGAAACATAGCCTCGAATTCGAATTTCATTGCGCTGGGCCTTTTCAATAACAGCTTTAAAGCGAGCCAGGCTTTGTTCGATACTGCAATTAATGTTCTTTTGCGAGAAGCCTTCCGATGCGGCGGCGAATACCGCGATTTCATCTACACCGGACTCAATCGCCGCATCTAAGCCTTGGAGGTTGGGAGTCAATGCCGAATAGGTAATACCATTTTGACGGTCTATCTGTTGCAATACTTTGTCAGAGCTTGCCATTTGAGGAACCCATTTGGGTGACACAAAACTACCGGCCTCAATGTTTTTTAAGCCTGAGGCAGATAAGCGATTAATCAGTTCTACTTTGTCTTCTACCGACAATAGCTCGGTTTCATTTTGTAGACCATCGCGTGGGCCTACCTCAAAGATGTTAGCCGTCGCCGGCATTCTGGCATTACGCATTATTAGTTATCATCGGTAACACTATTGCCTATAAAAGTTAGCAGTTCAGAGCCGCCATCGACAAGTTGGCCCTTGCTATAAAAGACCTCGCCGATGCAGCCATCACTCGGTGCATTAATCGCGTGCTGCATTTTCATCGCCTCCATAATAATTAAGCTGTCGCCCTGCATTACGTGACTACCGGCGCTGACTAGCACGTCAACAATGGTGCCGTTCATTGGCGCGTCGAAATGCGTGTTCGAGGTGGTTTCCTGAGCGTCGCCGTAATTTGGCCGGGCAATATCAAAGGCGACTGATTGGCCATTAATAAATAGCCTATAGCCTTTGATATTAGCGAGTATTGTCAGCGATTGCTGATGGCCGTCTACCGTTGCTTTAAGCACACCCTGAGCATACTCGCCTGAAACATCATAGCGGTTTTCATCGACCGTCATTTGGTAGCGCTGAGTGTTTGGCTGGTGCTCTACGGCAACTATATAATTGTGTTGATCAAGGCAAACTACTAGATCCTGAGTATTGCTTTGATTTAGTCGCCAGGCATTTACTTTTGTCCAAGGTGACTTTGCCTTAGTTTGATTTAAGACTAAGAATAAACTTATTAATGGCAGTACTGAGCAAGCGTCAATAGTTGTTTTTTTGAATAAGTCCTGAGCATGTTTTTCGATAAACCCAGTGTCTAGTTCGGCATTAGAAAATGCCGTATGGCTAGCTACTCTGCGCAGAAACGATACATTACTGGTAATGCCGCTAATGTTGTATTGGTCTAACGCCGATAACAATTTATTTAACGCCAACTCGCGAGTCTCAGCCCACACTATCAGCTTAGAAATCATTGGGTCGTAGAACGGGCTAACCTCGTCACCTTCGATAACACCGGTGTCAATTCGAATTGCTTGGTTGGTCTCTGGTAGCTTTAAACCAATCAGTTTGCCAGCGGTTGGCAGAAAGTGATTATCGGGGTCTTCGGCATAAATACGTGCTTCAAAGGCGTGCCCAAGTATCTTTAAATCTTCTTGCTTGGCCGGTAATCGCTCACCCGCGGCAACTAAAAACTGCCACTCTACGAGGTCTTGCCCAGTGATCATTTCGGTTACAGGGTGTTCTACTTGAAGGCGTGTGTTCATTTCCATGAAGTAGAAAGAGCCGTCCTGGTCTAGTAAAAATTCAACCGTGCCCGCTCCTTGATAATCAATTGCTTGCGCGGATCGAACCGCGGCGTCGCCCATTGCTTTACGCAACGCTTCTGAGAAGTTGGGAGCAGGAGCTTCTTCAATTATCTTTTGATGCCTTCGTTGCACTGTGCAATCGCGTTCAAACAAATGCACTGCGTTGCCATGTGCATCACAGAATACTTGAAACTCGACGTGACGAGGTGCGGTTAAGTATTTTTCGACCAGCATATGATCGTTGCCAAAGCTCGAGAGCGCTTCGCGTTTTGCTGCGTCTAACTCAGCATCAAATTCTTCTTCTGACCAGACTTGGCGCATGCCTTTGCCGCCGCCGCCAGCAATTGCTTTTAGCAATACTGGGTAGCCCATATCGTTTGCGGCATTCTTTAACAGCTGTGGGTTTTGGTCATCACCGTGATAACCCGGCACTAGCGGGACACCGGCGTCTTGCATTATTGTTTTAGCCGCTGACTTTGACCCCATAGCTTTGATCGCCTGAATCGGTGGGCCGATAAAAAGCAGATTGTTATCACTGCATGCTTGTGCGAATTCGGCGTTCTCCGAGAGAAATCCGTAGCCTGGATGAATCGCCTGAGCACCAGTTTTCAGCGCGGCGTGAATAATTTTTTCGCTAACCAAATATGATTCAGTGGATGCCGCAGGGCCGATAAAAATAGCTTCATCGGCCATGCTTACGTGCAAAGAGTTGCGGTCAGCCTCAGAGTAAACCGCGACAGTTTTAACGCCAAGGCGCTTAGCTGTTTTAATCACGCGACAAGCAATTTCGCCGCGATTGGCAATTAGTATTTTGTTAAACATAGGGTTACTCAGGTGAACTCGATTGCCAATGGGGTGAACGTTTTTCAAAGAACGCATTCAGCCCCTCTTGCCCTTGCTCGGAGACTCGCAGTCGGGCGATGACTTCGCTCGTATGATTCATCAGTTGTTGATCAATGCTGCGATGTTCGACTTGCTCAATTAATTGCTTTGATGCTCTAATTGCGTTTGGGCTATTGGCTAGCAGTGCGAGGACAAACTTCTCAATCTCACTATCCAATTGCTCTGCCGAGGCGACCTCGCTTACCAACCCTAGTGATTTTGCGGTATCGGCTGAGAACCGTTCGGCGGTAAGAAAGTAGCGGCGTGACGCGCGTGCGCCAATTGCGGCGACAACGTAGGGCGAGATTGTTGCTGGCGCGATACCGACCTTCACCTCGCTCAAACAAAAGCTAGCGCTACTACTGGCAACCGCCATATCGCAGCAACTCACCAAGCCGACAGCGCCGCCAAATGCAGCGCCTTGAACCCGAGCGATGGTAGGCATAGATAGAGTATTTAAAGTTTGCAGCATAAGCGCGAGTTTTTTCGCGTCGGCTAGGTTCTCGTTATACGAAAAGCCAACCATGCGCTTCATCCAATTTAGATCGCCGCCGGCTGAAAAATTCTTTCCATTTGCTGCGAGCACCATTAGCTTAACTTTTTGGTCGGTATTGATCTGGCTAAAAACAGTGGTCAACTGGGCGATAATCAGATCGTCAAAGGCATTGTGCTTTAGTGGATTATTTAGGGTGACGGTGGCCACGCCGCGCCGGTCAATGTCTAACCCGACAGAATTACTGGTAGTCGCTTGATTGCTCATGATTACATCCTGAACACGCCATAGCGCGTTTCCTCGATTTCTTTATTCAGTGACGCCGAGATCGCTAGTGCCAGTACCTGTCGGGTATCCGCAGGATCAATCACGCCGTCATCCCAAAGTCTTGCCGAGGCATAGTGGGCATGCCCCTGAGCTTCGTACTCATCAATAATCGGTTGTTTGAATGCCGCTTCGTCGTCGATGCTCCAGTGCTTACCTGCTTTTTCTTTTTGCGCCCGCTTTACTTGAGACAAGACGCCCGCCGCTTGCTCGCCACCCATTACTGAAATGCGCGCGTTTGGCCACATGAACAAGAAGTTAGGGTCATAGGCGCGACCGCACATGCCATAGTTGCCTGCGCCATAAGAGTTGCCTATTAGCACGGTGAATTTAGGCACCTTGACACAAGCCACAGCAGTCACCATTTTGGCTCCATGCTTAGCAATGCCACCGGCTTCGTATTGCTTGCCGACCATAAAGCCAGTTATGTTTTGTAAAAATACCAAGGGGATTTTTCGTTGCCCACACAGTTCAATAAAGTGTGCGCCTTTTTGTGCCGATTCGCTAAACAAAATGCCGTTATTGGCGACGATACCAATAGGGTAGCCCATAATCCGAGCAAAGCCACAGACTAGCGTGGTGCCGAACAAAGCTTTGAATTCGTCAAACTCAGAGCCGTCAACAATCCGCGCGATAACCTCGCGCACATCAAATGGTTGGCGCATATCTTTTGGAATAATGCCGTATAGTTCTTTACTGTCGTAGAGCGGTTCGACGCTGTCTTTAACATCCAACTGACTAGGCTTAACACGATTCAATCTAGCGATAGATTGACGAGCTAGTTGCAGCGCGTGATGATCGTTTTGAGCATAGTGGTCAGATACCCCCGATTCTCGGCAATGCACGTCAGCACCACCCAGTTCTTCGGCGGTGACTACCTCGCCAGTGGCGGCCTTTACCAATGGTGGGCCGGCTAAAAAGATGGTTGCCTGATTGCCAACAATAATAGACTCATCGGCCATCGCTGGGACATAAGCTCCGCCTGCCGTACATGAACCCATTACCACCGCAATTTGTGGAATGTTTTGTGCTGACATATTGGCTTGATTGAAGAAAATACGACCAAAGTGTTCTCGGTCAGGAAATACCTCATCTTGTCTCGGCAGGTTGGCGCCACCGGAATCGACTAAGTAAATACAAGGCAAATGATTCTGCTCGGCGATGGTTTGTGCACGCAGGTGTTTTTTTACCGTAAGTGGGTAATAGCTGCCGCCTTTAACCGTCGCGTCGTTAGCGACAATCATGCATTCTTGCCCGGCGACTAACCCTACTCCCGCAACAACGCCGGCACAGGCAACATCTTCGCCGTGATAGACATCATGAGCGGCTAATTGCGATATTTCTAAAAACGCCGAACCGTCGTCAATCAAGCCATCGATACGATCACGCGCCAATAGTTTGCCGCGCGATTGATGCCGAGCTTGACGCTTTTCACCGCCGCCAAGTTTAATATGTTCGACTAGCGCGTATAACTTATCCAGTTGCGTTTGCATGTGCTCGGCATTGGCAATGAAGTCTTCAGAGCGAGTGTTGATCTTGCTTTTGAGTTGATTCATGATGAGTTTTTCAGTTCGTTAGCTACTTATTTGGTTTCGGCGAATAGTTCACGGCCAATCAACATACGCCGAACCTCTGATGTGCCGGCACCGATCTCATACAGCTTGGCATCACGAAGCAGGCGACCCGTTGGGTATTCATTAACGTAGCCATTGCCGCCCAGAGTTTGGATTGCTTGCAATGCCATTTGTGTCGCTTGCTCGGCGGTATAAAGAATAACCGCAGCCGCATCTTTGCGACTCTCAAGGCCGAGGTCGCATGCTCTGGCAACCGCATACAAATACGCTCGGCTGGCACTTAACGATGTGTACATATCGGCAATCTTGCCCTGCATCAATTGGAATTCGCCAATGCTTTTATCGAATTGTTTGCGCTCATGAATGTAAGGAACAACAACGTCCATGCAGGCTTGCATAATGCCGACAGGGCCACCGGACAAAACGGTTCTTTCGAAGTCTAAGCCGGACATCAAGACGCGTACACCGCCGCCTTCAAAGCCTAGAATATTGTCTTCTGGAACCACACAGTCTTGAAATACTAACTCGCAGGTATTGGAGCCGCGCATGCCCAGTTTGTCGAGCTTTTGCGCCTGGCTAAAACCAGCAAAGCTGCGTTCTACAATAAACGCGGTGATGCCGCGTGAGCCACCGGCTACATCGGTTTTGGCGTAGACAACATAGGTATCCGCGTCGGGGCCATTGGTGATCCACATTTTGTTGCCATTAAGCACGTAATGGTCGCCTTTTTTATCGGCTCTGAGCTTCATGCTTACCACGTCAGAACCGGCGTTCGGTTCTGACATTGCCAGTGCGCCAACATGTTCGCCCGAGCATAGCTTAGGTAAGTACTTTAGCTTTTGCGCTTCGCTGCCGTTCTTAGAAATTTGGTTCACACAAAGGTTTGAGTGCGCTCCATAGGATAGGCCTACCGATGCTGAGGCCCTACTGATTTCTTCCATCGCAACACAATGTGCCAAGTAACCCATGTTGCTACCGCCATAGGCTTCGTCTACGGTAATACCCAGTAAGCCGAGGTCGCCGAGCTTACGCCACAAGTCCATCGGGAACTCATTCTCGGAATCTATTTGCGCCGCTCTAGGGGCGATCTCCGCTTGAGAAAATTGGTAAGTCATATCACGCAACATATCGATCTCTTCACCGAGATTGTGTTGCAGCGTTGGGTAAGAAACTGTCATTGCGTGCTCCGTAGGCTTAAATGCCTAGCGTATGAATGGGGTAATTAAGTAAGTGGCTCAATCGGGTTAAGTGGCTTAGTGAATTCTACTTAGCGAGTCTGTGCAGCGGTTTTCAGCGGCTTCGAGATCTAACAGGGTCAGTTCGAGGTCTTTCTTCTGTCGCTCTAACTGCAAACGTTTGTCTTGAATCTTATCGATCAAACTTAATATCTGCTTGCTGTTAGTGCCGATAGGGTCGTACATTAAAATAATTTCAGCGCTCTCGTCTAAGCTAAGGCCCAAACGCTTACCGCGCAGTATCAGCTTGAGGCGCGTTCGGTCGGCGGCGCTGTAAATTCGAGTTTGACCGGAGCGGCTTGGGTTCAATAAACCTTTCTCCTCGTAAAACCGCAGAGTTCGAGTGGTTACGTCGAATTCTTCGGCGAGTTCGCGAATAAAATAATCTTGTTTCATTTTGCTAGCCTCTGAAATTGCTGTGCCTAGTCATGATTAGTGAATCTCAATGGACGCCACTTTAAATTACGTTGACGTTAACGTCAACTTGTAGGCGACGAATGTCCGTTTAAGATTTTGAAATTAATTGCTCGCTTGCAGGTTCTTTAATGGTGATGGCCCGCAACACTCATGGTTATGATTTTGACAACAACGTGATTCGCCTGCGGGGGTCCATGCAGGCACTTCCGTTGAAACGGTATAGTATGCTGATAGACCGCTAGAGTTTGCTCTGCGTCGAATCCAAAATCGCCACCATGCCGAGTTAGTTAATGAATCATATTCAATTATTTTCCTACCCAACAAGTCCCTACGCGCAGAAGGTCGGCTGTTATTTAGATTATAAGGGCTTAGAATTTAACTTGGTTGGCGTTAACCCAATGACCAACGATCAAATCAAATTTACCCGTCAACGGCAGGTGCCGGTGCTGCAAATTGGCGACCAGTGGCGTAAGGGATCTAGCGAAATAGGCTTATGGTTGGAGCAACTGTATCCAGAAAAACCGATTTTACCTGCAGCCCCCTCTGAGCGAGATCGTATTTTACAAATCGACAAGTGGATAAGCGACTCACTGATTCCTAGCGTATTTCGTAGTGCCGTTGAATGGCAGAGCAGCGTTGACTCGATTACTAATGGTTGGAAATTGTCGCGAGCGGTGAACAACGCCACGCCGCTGCCCATGTTTGTCAGACTTATTTGGCCTTTTGCAGTCAAGCGCGCGCCGTTTATTGTGAATATGGTCAAGCAATTAGATTTGACGGAGTCGATGGACGAGATGCTGCTGCGCTTACAAGGTGAATTCGTCGAGCAGCTTCAAGGCGGCGTATTTTTGGGCGCAAGATCTGAGCCGTCGATGGCCGACCTATCGGCGTTCCCGGTTGTCGTCAATGCTTATATGATGGGTATGCGCGCCAAGCGGTTCATATTAGACCGGCCTGAAATTAATGCTTGGGCTAAGCAAGTCTCTAGCTACTTACCTGAGAACCCGTTACTGGTGGACGATAAATTTTTACAACGTCGGTTGGCATAATTTGAAGAGCATGACCAAGGCAGTAAAAACAGTCTTAATCGACCAGCTCTGTGAGCTCGCTAGTCGCGTATGACGGCTCAACGAAAATGGCTGTTGCTGGTTAGTGTCTTGCTGTTTATGGTTCTCGCCTTTACTGCGGTGTTGATGTTGCAGCCTCGTTTAGAAACAATGCATAAGGTGATCGAGAAAGAGTATCAATCGGTTGCACACTTAAGCGCATCGGGCTTTGCTGAGTTAGACGCGGATACGGTGGTGATATTTGACGTTAGAGAGCCAAAAGAATTTGAGGTCAGCCACATCGATGGCGCGATTCAGATTATGCCCGCTATCGAGCCTAGCGAATTTATTCAAAATTATGGCGATCTGCTTGCGGGCAAACAAGTGGTGTTCTATTGCTCGGTTGGCCGACGTTCATCGGCATTGCTGAGTAAGTTAGCTGATGCGCCCTTTAAACTCGGCGCCCAGTCATCGTATAACTTGATTGGTGGTGTTTTTTCTTGGGTCAACCAAGGTCGTCAATTGAGCAGTTCAAGCCAAGCCATGACTAATCAGGTGCACCCCTATAATAGATACTGGGGTCGGCTGGTAGAAGATCAAAGCAAACTTAGTTATACCGCTGACTAGCAAGATTCCTGATGTGGTCGTATGCAGGCCCTCGGCAGGCGCGCTCTATCAGCTAATCGGCATTGTTACTCATAACTGTAACCTTGCTCCACTATTGTTGTTCTCTTTGGGTGCTTGCCATCTTGCGGCAGGCTATGCACAATGACTTGATAAGCTGAACAGATTCCGAATATACATAGTTTATTAGAGGAGCGTTAACCATGATTAATCTTGCGATTTTCAATCCCGCCACTAAAATATTTACCTCAGCGGCATTCTTGCTGTTAGCAGGCTACGCCCAAGCCGAAGGCCAGTATGAGACGACCAAAGACGCTGAAGTTGCGACCTCACCGGCGCCTAAAATCAAGCTAGACAATGGTGAAAAAAATTGGATTGTTGTTGACGGTGTTACACGTGACGACAAAACGCTAACGTTCGCAGAAGTTCATATTGATGGCAACGGCTGGCTAGTGATGCACCCGTTTGAAGGTGGCAAGCCTAATGGCGATAAATATGTTGCCGCTACTTATGTTACCAGCGGTACTAACAAAAACGTTGATATCGAAGTTCATAAAGGCGTCGACAAAGGTGACATGTTTATTGTTATGTTGCATCGAGACGTTAACGAAAACAACGTTCTAGATTTTGTATTTACCAGTGATACTGGAGTGATGGATGAAGCTGTTTTCGAAGGCAGCACATTGGTTGCACATGTTGTGCCAGCCCCTTAGGCTGGCTTTTTAGTTAAGCTTTGCTTTGCAGTCAAAGCATTTTTTAAGATTAATATTTAAATAGAAAGTAGTGATGAAAAATTTAATTGTAGTACTGCTGTCAATCAGCGTAATGGCGTGTTCTGGCGCAGATGATTCGAAACACAAGGGTCAGGCGAAAGTAGATAAAACGCCGGTTAAGAATGTGATTTTTCTAATCGGTGATGGCATGGGCTTAGCTCAAGTATCTAAAGCAATGCAGACCCGTGACGAACCGTTAAACCTTGAAAAAGCAAACTACATTGGTTTGATGAAAACCAGCAGTTCGAAACAAGTGATTACTGATTCCGCTGCTGGCGCTACCGCTTTTTCTATTGGGGTTAAAACCTTTAACGGTGCGGTTGGCTTAGACGGCAACGGCCGATCGAAGAAAAGCCTATTGGAAATGCTCGCCGCTGACGGCTACTCTACCGGCCTTATCGCCACGTCAGGCATTACCCACGCCACGCCAGCGAGCTTTTACGCACATGTTGAAAGCCGTGAAGACTACTATTCGATAGCTGAAGCATTAGTAAGTGCGCCGGTTAACCTTTTTATTGGTGGTGGCGAAGATCACTTTGACAAGCGCAGCAATGAAAAACGCGGCGAACCGGATGACCGTAATCTTGTTAAAGAGATGGAGGCTAAAGGCGTTACCTTTATTAATAACTTAGCGGCATTAGAAAAAACCACTGGCCGTGTGGCTTACTTCACGGCTGGCGAACACCCTAATTCGGTTATTAAGGGGCGCGGCGATTACTTGCCGAAGTCAATTAAACCAAGCATCGATTTCTTGCAAAAAGAAAGTAAGGTCGGTTTCTTTATGGTTGTCGAAGGCTCACAAATCGACTGGGGTGGCCATGCCAACGATCTCGACTACGCAATCAGCGAGCTCTATGATTTCGATACAGCGGTCGGTGCCGCAATCAAATTTGCTGAGAAGGACGGCAATACTTTGGTGCTGATAACAGCCGATCATGAAACCGGTGGACTAACCTTGCCGACATCCGACATTGAGAGCGACGAACCGTATAGTGAAGCGGGTCACGCCTTCTCATCTATTGGTCATACCTCAACAATGGTGCCGGTTTATGCCTACGGCAAAGGCGCCGAGAAGTTTGCCGGCGTCTATGAGAATACGGCGATCTATCACAAGCTGTTGAGTGTCTTGGGTAAGTAAACTAAACACCAATAGTTTTACTCTAGACTCGACGTTAAAATCGAGTCTAGGGCAAATTTCTTTGGCATCAGCGTCACTCGTTTGAGAAGCTAGCAAGGTAAAATCATTACTGGCTAAAGCCAATTTATCCCCATGTCATCCCAGTTTAGTCTGTGCCATCCTCAGCGCCGCTGATCGGGTTCTGTGTCAAGAATATGTCATATGAGGTTAACCACGACTCAGGGTCACCGTCCAGAGTCAGCAGCCTGTAGCTCGCCATCGGGCTATCAACCAGTGTCAACTTTTCGACAGTTATCGGCTCAGTCTAATTTACGCGTAGCCCCCGACACGCGTACTGAGCTTCCAGTCTCGCTGCTAAATTCGGTGGTAATAATTGAACGGCACCCCATATCCGCACCTTGGATGATGGTTATTTTGTTCTCGGTTGACCAGCCAACATCTCTTAGGTAAGCCGAGAATGCAGCAGCCGCAGCGCCAGTGGCGGGGTCTTCGAGTACGCCGCCACTGGCGAACGCATTTCGTGCATGGAATAGCGTGTCGGTTTCGGCGACTACCAACATAATAGTAACCAGCTTGTGTGCCTGCATAAACGTTCTGCCGCGATTGAGGTCGTAGCTCATAGAGGCTAAATCGGCCGCTGATTTTAGTGCGATTAGGTAGTGATCTGCGCCCGCGTGAATATGCGCTGGGGCGATCGCCGTAGACACCTGTGATTGCTGGTAACCGAATAATGCCAAGGTATCGTCTATTTGCTGTTGGTCTAATAGCTCATAGCGAGTCGCAGGAGACTGCAACGCCGCCAACCGCTGACCCTCATGGCCTAGACCTTGAACAGAAATATGAGTTTCATTGAGTATTAGTTGGTAGCTATGGTTACCATATTTTTCGGCAAGTACGGCGCCCAAGGCTATGGTCGCATGGCCACAAAAGGGAACCTCCGATTCAGGCGAAAAGTATCGTACACGCCATTCTTTTTGATTGCCTTGCATTTGCGCGAATACCGTTTCTGAAAAGCCAACCTCGGCGGCAATTTTTTGCATCTCGTTGGCCGATGGCATTGCCGTCGTCAATACAACTCCGGCTGGGTTGCCGCCGTGCTGGCCATCCGCAAAGGCGGCTATTTTTACTATGTTCATTGTTACCACTAGAGTCTGATTTAATCTGAGTGAATTATATTAGGATCCAGGCTCATTGTGCATAAGTAAAATTTAGTAAATACTAAAGAATTGCCGTGTAAAAAAAGGAAAATAACGACAATGACCTTAGAAAAAAATTATTCATTAGATGGCGTTGATGTGCGAATGCTTACTATTTTGCAAACTGACGGACGGATTAGCATCAGGGAGTTGGCGCAGACCATAAACATGTCGGCACCGAGCATAACTGAGCGCCTGCGGCGCTTACAAAGCCGGGGAATAATACGTAATTTTAGCGTAGATTTGGACTTGTCAATACTCGGTTACCCACTGCAAGCAATTGTTAGAATAAAGCCAAGGCCTGGGAAACTAAAAGAGGTCGAGACGATGATCGAGAATCAGCTCCGTTTTGTATCCTGTGACAGGGTGACTGGTGACGATTGTTACATAGCAAAACTAATGCTCAGATCGATTGATGAACTAGATGATCTGCTGGAACCGTTTCACGATTGCGCCGAAACTAACACCTCGATTGTTAAGTCTTCGCTGATCAAAAAAAGACAGCCATTGTCTAAATAATATCAGCTACTAAAGCTGCTATATTGTAAAAAAATGCTGGAGCATAGAAATGATTTATTGGTACTTGGCAATTGCAATAATAGCCGAAGTGGTCGGCACAATAGCGTTAAAGGCATCGGACGGGTTTACTCAGGCTATGCCAGCCACAATCGTCGTAATCGCTTATGCAACGGCTTTTTATTTTCTCTCATTGGTTTTAAAGACGATGCCTGTTGGCATTGTCTACGCTCTATGGTCTGGAATGGGAATCGTTTTTATAACAATCATCAGTACCATCGTGTTTAAGCAGGTGCCGGACGCGGCAGCGATAGTTGGAATGAGTCTGATTGTTTTAGGTGTCGTGGTTATCAATGTATTTTCGAAAACGGTTGCGCACTAAACACTTATGTCTATTGCTGATTACCTTATTAAGGTCAGCCCTGCCAGCGCCAAGCCACGTAAGCTTGTCAGTTAAAAGGCGCGCGCCGCGATCAAATAAGTCAGTGCAATCTTTAGGTGGTTTAATTCGGCTGTAGTAAGATAATTTAAATGTACATTTAAGACAGCCTAGCTATAAAAGGAATTTCATGCAGAAACACAGTATTAGCCTCAATTTTCTTATCTTTGTGAGCGTCGGCCTATTTGCATTTTTAGATGATACACACGCGGCTAAAGCTATTAGTGGTCACTTTTCGGAGAGTGTTGTTGAAACACGTTCTTTTGAGCGTGATAGTTTTTATCAACTCAGCCCCGACGGAAGCAAAGTCGTTTATGGTGGTATTTCCGATGCGGAGGATTCCGAATTTGGATTTTCCATACAGCTCTATAGTGTTGATATTGACGGTTCCAATCCAAGGAAGTTAACCGCTGCGAATCGCGAAGGTAGAGTATTTGAGTTTAGAATAAGTGAAAATTCTGAGACTGTCGTTTTTAGTGCTCAGGCTGGGTTGTTTAGCGTTAACTTATCCGGTGATAATCCTCCTGTTCTAATTGATAACCCTTCAAGTGGACCTCGTGCAGAAAGATTT
>JBLHXJ010000003.1:0-36979 GCA_047629535.1 Arenicella sp.
ATTGAAAATAATCGCTGGCAGGGTGTGCCGTTTTATCTGCGCACCGGTAAGCGTATGGCCGAGCGTTATTCTGAAATCGTGATTCAGTTTAAGCCGGTGATCTTCAAGTTTATTGACGTTGATCCAAACGCCTTGAATAGTAATCAACTGGTAATTCGCTTGCAGCCGAATGAAGGTATTGAAATGAAGATGATGAACAAGGTGCCCGGTTTAAACGAGGTCATGGATCTACAGAATGTCGGTCTTAACCTTTCTTTTGAAGAAGCCTTTGAAGATCATCGCAGCCCAAGTGCTTATGAGCGATTAATCTTAGACGTCACGCGCGGTGACCAAACCTTGTTTATGCGTTCTGATGAATTGCGTGGAGCTTGGGAGTGGGTCGATGGCATGGTTGATGGCTGGGAGGCGGCTAAACAATTACCACAGAAATATAAGGCCGGATCTACTGGGCCAGACGATGCCCTGGGCTTATTGATAAAAGACGGTCGTAAGTGGCAAGACTTTGAAGGATAGAAAAGTATGAACTCGAATTATACTTTCCACCAAGGTGCTGATGCCCAGAGTTTAGCCGAGCATCTAGCCGGCGAAATTGCGCAACATATATTTAAAGCGATTGCGGACAAAGGTTCAGCGGTGCTGGCACTGTCCGGCGGGTCTACCCCGAAACCTTTGTTTGAAGCGCTTTCTGAGCATGATATTGATTGGGCTAAAGTGATCATCACCTTAGTTGATGAGCGTTGGGTTGATGAAGGTCATAGCTTATCTAATGCCGCATTTATGAAAACTTACTTGCTCGATAAGTTGCCTGATTCGGTTCGTTTTGTGCCTCTCTATCAATCGGCTGTCTCGGTTAAAGAGTCGCTTCCGTTTGTGGTCGCCGACTACTTGCAGGCTACTAATACTACTGTTGATGCACCGAGGTCATTTGATATTGTGATTCTTGGAATGGGTAACGATGGTCATACGGCTTCATTTTTTCCAGATGCTGAGAACATCACCGAGCTGGTTGATATGGAGTCAACTGAAGCTTTGCTAAGCTGTAATTCGCCAAGTACTCAAGTCGAGCGAGTGACGTGGAGCTTGCCAATATTATTAAATACCAACTTTCTTGCGTTGCACTTTACCGGTGACGCTAAGAGAGCGGTATTTGAAATGGCCAGTGAGGGCGGCGATATCACAGCGCTGCCGATACGCAGCGTCATGTTTCAAGACCGAGTTGGCTTGAATGTTTACTACGCAGACTAAGTAGTTAAAATTAGTCATGAACGCATAGCTATAAAAACATAGTTGTTAAATTTGTCCGTTGCCAAGATTGAGAAAATTATGAGTATTAAAGAAATAACCGATCGTATTATTGAACGAAGCAAAGAAACGCGAGCTGAGTATTTAGCAATGGTGGATGAGATGCGCAATGCACCGCCAGCTCCAGATCGGTTGTCCTGCAGTAATTGGGCTCATGTTGTTGCCGCCGAATCGGCTGAGGATAAAAAATCCATGCCGGCCGGGCAGGGCGCCAATATTGGTATTGTAACGGCCTACAACGATATGTTGTCAGCTCACCAACCGTTTGCCCAGTACCCAAATATCATTAAGCTGACGGCTCGTGACCTCGGCGCCACAGCTCAGGTTTCTGGCGGCGTACCGGCGATGTGCGACGGTGTTACTCAAGGTCAACCGGGTATGGAGTTGAGTCTATTTAGCCGAGACGTAATAGCCTTAGCAACGGCGGTTTCGCTGAGCCATGACGTTTACGACGGTGTGATGTGTCTTGGTGTTTGCGATAAAATCGTTCCAGGCTTGATTATTGGTGCATTGCAGTTTGGCCATCTACCGGTGATGTTTGTGCCGGCGGGACCAATGCCATCGGGGCTGCCAAATAAAGACAAGGCACTCGCGCGACAGAAATTCGCTACTGGTGAAATAGATAAGGCGGAGTTACTAGAAAGCGAATCGGCCTCCTATCACAGTGCTGGGACCTGTACTTTCTATGGCACCGCCAACACCAATCAAACCTTAATGGAAGCGCTAGGCTTGCAGCTCGCGGGAACATCTTTTGTCAACCCGGGCACCTTATTACGTACTGAACTAACGAGAGAATCAGTGCGCAAGCTTCTTGATCAAACATCGAAAGGCTCTAATTATCGCCCAATGGCCGAAGTGTTTACTGAAAAATCAGTGGTCAATGCAATGGTGATGCTGATGACCACAGGCGGCTCGACCAATCTGACCATCCATTTGATCGCCATGGCAGCGGCCGCAGGCATTCAAATTAACTGGCAGGACATGGATCATATTTCTCGTATTACACCGTTATTAGCCAACGTTTACCCGAATGGTCAAGCCGATGTAAATCACTTTGAGCAAGCCGGTGGGCTGCCTTACTTAGTCAATCAGTTGCGCTCAGTGAACATGCTTAATGAAGACGTGGTGAATGTCATGGGCGAGGGCTTAGACGCTTATACCCGCAAGCCGCAAATTGATGCCGATAGAAATATTTCATGGGGCGAGCCAATCGTAGAAAGTGGTGATGACACAATACTGGCAACCACCTCTGCACCGTTTGCCGCCGAGGGCGGTATGAGAATTGTCACTGGCAACATCGGTACCGGCGTGGTTAAAATTTCGGCGGTGGATAGTCAGTATCAAGTAATTGAAGCGCCGTGCAAAATTTTTGATACCCAAGACGGATTAAAAGCGGCCTTTGAGTCCGGCGATTTGAACTGCGACCACATTGCCGTAGTACGTTTCCAAGGGCCGGCTGCAAATGGCATGCCAGAGCTGCACAAGCTCACTCCTTACTTAGGCATCTTGCAAGACAAAGGCTTCAAGGTAGCGCTGGTAACCGATGGTCGTATGTCTGGCGCTTCTGGCAAGGTGCTAACCGCTATGCATGTTAGCCCAGAAGCCAAGAAAGGTGGGCTGCTGGCGTATTTGAAGAGCGGCGATGTGGTGCGTGTTAATTGCCATACAGGCGAACTATGCGCGTTGGTTAATGAAGCAGAGCTTGCTGAACGTGAGCCGGCTGATGAGCCTAAAATACGTCAAACTTTGGGCCGAGGTCTATTTGAAAAAATGCGTGCTGTGGTCAGCGATTCAACGCATGGCGCGTCGTTCATAATCAAGTAAGAAGATAAGACAATGATTGAAGAAAGCAGTGTTAAAAGTAACGTACAGGAAATTAGCGTGAATAGTCAAATGTTAGTCAGCGAGATGTTAAACGGCCAAAAAGTACTGCCGGTGGTGGTTATTGAAAACCAACAACAAGCCTTGGGCCTGGCCCAAGCGTTGTTAGATGGCGGCGTTAATGTCATCGAGATTACCTTGCGGAACGCCTATGGAATTAAAGCCATAGAGGTCATTAAGCAAAATTTCCCAGACATGGTTGTATTGGCTGGCACGGTTAATTTGCCAGCGCAAATGGTGGCCGTTGTGAAGGCCGGTGTCGATGCGATAATCAGTCCAGGGATCACTGAAAGCCTTTTGAAAACCGCCAAGCAACAAGCTATCCCATACCTCCCAGGTGTTGCGACTGCATCCGAAGTAATGCTGGCTATTGAATACGGCTTACGCGAATGTAAGTTGTTTCCGGCAACTGTGGTCGGTGGAATTGGCGCGCTAAAAGCCTTTGGCGGCCCGTTTGGTGAAATGAAATTTTGCCCTACAGGCGGCGTAAGTGAATCCAATTACCGTGACTTTTTAGCGTTGCCTAACGTTATGTGCGTGGGTGGCAGTTGGCTTGCGCCATCGAATCTGGTGGGTAACGGCGATTGGGATGCTATTACCGAATTATGTAAGGCGGTTAGCGGAAATTAATTTTCTATCGGGTCAGCTAAGTAGTCGGGCAGATAGCCGGCTTGCTGCTGGCTCTAGCCTCGCCGAAATAGCATGCTAAGTCGAGCCTACTAGGGGATGACCGGCAGCGTCACGAAATACACAGCCCGTGAGTCACGCGCCGCGTCAAGCTCACTCATATACAAAAACAATAGCAGGCTTCGTCACACAGAGCCTCAGCCCTTCGTTACACAGAGCCTCAATTTGCTTCGTCATACAGAGCGCAGCCGAAGTATCTACACCTTCAAAACATCTATGAATAGGCAATCCCTGGCTAACCTTTTTCGGAAATCCCCTTGAAATTCGCCCAAAAGATCCCAGTTTTAACTCTGTAATGTAAGATAAATCACATCGCTTATCAGTTTTTATTTATTGGGGTCACCATGGAATATATCCGCAAGCCTTGGGTCATAGCGCCCATCGTTATTTTATTGTTGTTCGTATTGTTAGGATGGTATTGGAGTCACGAGCCAACCCAGCCCGTAACTGATCGATCAAGCGAAACCGTTCAACCAGTGATCGGCGTTGCCACTACCTCAGCGCTAATTGGTTCAATCGACACCTTGCTTAATAAGCGCGGTGGTTATTTATCGAATGACATTACACCACCGAGCGTGTTCCTAGATAACGTACCAAACTGGGAGTTTGGAGTATTGCAGCAAGTTCGCGATTTAGCCAAGTCGATGCGCAATGACTATAGTCGTTCGCAAACGCAATCTTTAGCCGACCCCGATTTAGAAGTTGCTGAGCCAAAGTTTAATGTCGATAGCGACGCTTGGTTGTTTCCGTCAGCGGAAGGCGAATATCGAGAAGGTGTCGAAGCTCTGCAAAAGTACTTGGACCGTCTAAGTGACCCTTCGCAAAAGAATGCACAGTTTTACGCTAGAGCCGACAATCTAAACGAATGGCTAAGTTTGGTTGAAAAGCGCTTGGGCTCACTCTCTCAGCGTCTCAGCAAGGCACGTCCGCAAATTAGAGTTAATACTGACCTAGCTGGCGATCGAAATGCTCAGCAATCGACTGTCACGGACTCTGAGATCATTGCCGAAACACCTTGGACCGAAATAGACGATAATTTTTACGAAGCTCGCGGCACCTCTTGGGCTTTGATTCATTTCTTACATGCAGCCGAAGTAGATTTTGGCCCGGTGTTGCGAGATAAAAATGCGATTCCAACATTGCGCCAAGTGATTCGAGAGCTTGAGGCCACTCAACAGGGTGTTACTAGTCCGATCATTTTGAATGGTAAGGGAATGGGTATGTTTGCCAACCATTCTTTGGTGATGAGTTCTTATATAGCACGTGCTAACTCAGCCATTGCTGATTTGCGCAGCTTGCTCGACGATGGTTAAGTTTGTTCGATGATGGTTATGCTATAGCGGCCAAAATAGTGGGTCAAAAAAATAATGGTCGCTCATTGAGCGGCCATTTCTTTGATCCCAGCGGCGGTATAGCGAACGAGTCTATGGCAGATCGACTTCAGATCCGAGCCTAATAACGTGCCGCTCGATAGCAGTTCTAGTCTTTTGCTTTCAGTAAAAGTGGAGATTGTCGAGCCTAGTAAAAACTGAAAAGCATAGAAACTATCTTGCTCTGAAATATTCGCCAACGCCGACTGGCTTTATTCCCCGGGTTTTGCGGCGTGCCTAGGGGCATGGCTTCGATCAACTACTAGACTGCGGGTACTTTCATGATATCTCTTGAGCAGGAGTTTGCTTGGAGCCGCACCGCAATTTCAGCGCAAGGCTTATTTGGTATCGTCCTATTGGTTATCGGCTCACCACTGATCGGCAGAGTAGTCGACAAGCTTGGCTGCGCCCGGCTTCTGTTTTTTCGTTAGCGGCTTATGCACTATGCCTTTTTAGTGCTAGTTACTGGGTGCAATCGCTCTGGTCGTATTACCTGCTATCGATTGTCACTGCCTTGGTTGCTATAGGCTCGTCGCCAGTGACATTTACTCGAGTGATAAACGGTTGGTTTAATACCTCTAGATGTCTGGCTCTAGGCATATTATTGATGGGTACAGGTCTAGTCGCTGCTCTTGCTCCGCCATTGTTAAGCGGTTTTGTCGAAGAGTTCGGTTGGCGGTCTGGTTATCGTGCCCTTGCGGTTGTGGTTGCTCTTGCGACAGTTGTGGTCTGGCTTTTCATCAAAGAAGACCCCGAAAATACATGCCAAGAAGGCGACGAAAGTGTGAGTGTGATTAAGTTTAAGCACGGCATGGCGTTCAAAGATACGATAAAAGCACCCATTTTCATAGTCTTGCGTATCGTCTTTATTTTAGTCGCTCTTGCCGTAAGCGGAGCAATCATACACTTCATTCCAATGCTGCTTGACCTCGGGGTTTCAGCATCGAAAGCGGGAGGCGTTGCCGCGATAATTGGGGTTTTCGGCGCTTGGATACGTCATCTTTCTAGTCGGCGGTAACGAGTTCGCTATATTCGCCGCTGTCGCAGTAGGCTTATCGATGGCAGCTGAAGTTGATCTGATTGGCTCTCTAGTTTCTCGCTACTTTGGCTTGAAATCCTAAGGGGCAATCTATGGATCACTGTATGCCGCATTTCTAGTGGGTGCCAGTATCTCGCCGTTAATGGCTGGGTATGTTTACGACACTAGCGGCCGCTACGACGGTGCGTTCATGGTTGCTGCAGTGTTTCTTGTTATTGCAAGCCTACTAAACTTATCGCTGAAACCTTTTCCAACCCTAGATTCTGCCGAATAATTTCTCGGCCTGCCTAAAATCAAAAAGGAGCCACCGAAATTAATCGAGCGGCTCCTCTATGTCTGTCGACCATATCTTCAGTATTTATTCATACTGAGTTTCATCAAACTTCATAAGCCCTATCTGCAAGGGTTAATAAGTCACTAAAGTAGATACAGTTTACTTTCTGTTTTCCCAAAAATGAGCGTTCTTAATGCCGAGCTTTTTAGGATCGAAGGTGTATTTTTCAACGCCTGCGGCCTTTTGTGCTTCGTAGTCTTTAAGTGCTTTCATAGCTGGTCGACCCATAAAAAAGATGATCAGTATGCCGATGATGTTAACCCAGGCCATAATACCTAGGCCTATATCGCCGAGGTCCCAGACTATTTTCGCTTGAATTATAGTGCCAAAAAATACTGCTCCGATTAACACCAGCTTTAGAACAAAAATGGCTCCTGGCATTTTAATCGATCGGCGAATATAGGCTACGTTACTCTCGGCGATATAGTAATACGCCAGCAGAGTCGTGAACGAAAAGAAGAATAGAGCGACGGCGATAAATGGGTTGCCGATGCCGGGCATCACACTTTCGATCGCCATTTGAGTGAAGGCTGGGCCTTCAGCTGAAATTTCAGCGGCGATGTTCTGAACATAGAAACCAGCTTCGGCTGAACCAACGTTAAACATACCGGTAATTAGAATCATGAAGGCGGTTGCGGTACAGATAAAAAGCGTATCGATGTAAATCGAAAATGACTGAACCAAACCTTGTTGTGCTGGGTGGTCAACTTCCGCTGCAGCCGCGGCATGTGGTGCTGTTCCTTGACCCGCCTCGTTTGAATAAACACCGCGTTTAACACCTAAACCGATCGCCGCTCCTAGGCCAGCCATCGGTGTAAACGCATCGCCGACGATCATGCCGATAATTCGCGGTAACTGGTCAATGTTTAAAGCAATGATGGTTAACGCGGTCAAAATATAAGCCAACGCCATAAAAGGAACCACTACTTGCGCGAAGTTGGCAATACGTTTAACCCCGCCAAAAATAATGAAACCGAACATAGTGACGATCACTAAGCCGGTGATAATTTTAGTTGAGCTGAACACGCCCAACGAAGTCTCGATCGGCGTACCCTCACCAATGGTTTGCGCGATAGCGCCGCCGATAGCATTGGACTGCACGGTCGGCAGCAATAAGCCGCAGGCGATGATAGTCGCAATCGCGAAAACCCATGCATACCACTTTTGCCCCATGGCTTTTTCAATATAGAACGCAGGGCCACCTCGATATTCGCCAGTTTCTACATCGGTTTCTTTATATATTTGGCCAAGGGTCGCTTCAATGTAAGCGGTTGCTGCTCCAAGAATGGCGACTACCCACATCCAGAATATAGCGCCGGGGCCGCCAAAACCAATCGCTGTTGCAACGCCGGCAATGTTACCGGTGCCAACGCGTCCTGAGAGTGACACTGTGAGTGCTTGAAATGATGAAATGCCCTGCGCTGAGCTCTTGTTGGATTTCAGTAAACGAATCATTTCTGAAAATAAGCGAACCTGTACAAATCGTGTCTGAATGGTATAAAACAGGCCTGCGAGCAGGCAAAGAACGACTAACACGGGAAATACTGAAAGCCCCCATGTGCCCCAAACTACATTGTTAATAGAGTTGACGATTGATTCCATAATTATTTTTATCTCTGATGAGTCGTTGTTCAATTAGCCTGCAGGATATTCTTAGTACCAATCGCCTCTAGCGCTTCGGGAGGTATGGTTTTCGTAGCTCTCGACTATATCTGAAATCGTTGCCAATTCCGAATTGCATCGCGCAGGTATTAAGCCGCTATTAATTTGCGGCTAAATTACACTAAGGCAAACAAAAAAACGGGCACCCAAGGCGCCCGTTTCTTAATTACTTACTAACGACATTGCTGTCGTTTCAGCTACTTAGCCTAGAAGGCGTAACTAGCTTTGCCGTACAAGAATGTACCGTTGAAGCCGAAAGGTGTGAACTGGCTGTATTCCAAACCAAGTACCGCACCAAAATCGAAGCTACCAACGTCAGCAGCACGATCGCCTTGCTCATCAGTCACGTTACGTGCGCCGAATGAGAAGTCAATCTTGTCTGAGTAAGCATAACCAATCTCAAGGTCAAGCAGATTGTTTGAACCAAACACGCCGCCCGCTTCGTTATCATAGTAGTCACCGTAATGGCTCAAGCGTGCCAATAGGCGAACTTTATCCATCTGATGATTAGCTGTGAAGTTCCAACGAGTTTCAGGTACGCCGTCTTCGATTTGACGTACGCGGTTATCACTTAACAAATTAGCGTTACGACGAGTTACCGTAGTGTCTGTTTTGTTGAACGCCATATTCCAAGTTGTCGCGCCCCCAGCCCAATCTGTGTTCCAAGTGGCAACGATATCGACGCCTTCTGTCTCTGTATCGAATTGATTGGTGAAGAACGAGAATGTAGCAAGGTCCGACGCATCGATACCTTGACCCGAGAGGGTCGCAAGGTCAGCAGGAGTTAAGCTGAAAGTGTTTGAAATATTCAAACGATCTTCAAGATCGATTTTGAAAAAGTCAACCGTTATGTCAACTGGGCCGGCAGAGAAGAAACCACCAAAAGTGATGTTTTCTGACTCTTCTGGACCAAGTGCTTGGCCGCCGCGTAATAATGCAGCCGGGCTAGTTGATGGAATCACACCTTGGTTAGTCAAAATACCGTTTACTAACTGCGTAGAGATGTTAGATGCATTTGATTGGCCAGGTGTAGGTGCTTTAAAGCCTGTGCTGACAGTACCGCGAATACCGGCTGAATCAGTGAGTGCGTAGTTAGCGCCTAACTTGTAATTGGTAGTGCTACCAAAACCGTCAAAATCTTCAAAACGAATTGCAGCAGCGATCAATAATGCATCGCTTGCTTGCCATTCTAAATCACCATAGACAGATGTGTTAGCACGATCAAATGAACCAGCAATTGCCGGTGAAAAGCCTGGGAAGCCGTTACTTGACGTAGAGAAACCTTGAGAGCCTAAGCCACCGTCAATATATGATTCTTCTTGACCTGCAACAATAGTGAACTCTTCTTCACGGTACTCAGCACCAAATGCGAATGATACGTTTTCTGACAGAGGCATGCTGAAATCAGCATTTAAGCTAAGGTCTTGTTGCTCGTATGCGCCTGGATTGAAGTCACGAGGAGTGGCTGAACCAAGAGAAGCGTTTACTGTGTTGTTGATGAAGAAATCAGCTTCGTTCTTACCGTAATAAGCATTAACCGACCAGCCAAAATCGCCGTCTGTTACGCCACGCAAACCGATCAACAAAGAAGTATCTGTTACTTCACCGCCGAAACTAGGTGTGAAGCCACCAGTGATTTGCTCAGCAAAGTTAAAACACTCTGGACGCGCCGCAGCGGCTGTGAAAGCAGCGCTAGTTAAACCAGCAGCGGTTGCTGGAATGTTAGATGGGCAGTTACCTGAACCATCCGCGGTTAAGTCAGCGAATAACAAGTTGCCATCAGCCGCGTTTACACCACCACGGTTTGATGGGTTACGGTAGTAAAAGCCACCGATCGCTTCTTTATTATTGTAGTTGGCGTTACCAAAAAGCTCCATTCCATTGCTAAATTCTGTACCGAAGTTAGCCCATAATTTAACGTCGCCATCAATTTCAGGTGTGCCCCAAACTTGCGCAGGAGTATTTACACCTTGAACGCCAGCAGCAATCAAGCCCGCCGCATCAGCACGTTGTACTGAACGATCGGTTGCTTCAGCTTCAGTAAGCTCTGCAGTTAAGTTTAAGAAGCCATTTTCGCCAAGCGCAAAGCCTTGGTTTACAGCAAGCGTGTATTGGTTCTCGCCTTCAGTATATTGGCCATATTTAATTTCAGCCGAACCTTCAGAAGCCGAGTTCTTTAGGTTGAAGTTAATTACACCGGCAATAGCATCTGAACCGTATTGTGCGGCTGCGCCGTCACGTAATATTTCAACGCTTTGCATCGCCAAAGATGGGATTGCAGAAAGGTCAGGGCCTTGTGAACCGTCAGCCAAGCCTGAGCCTAACCAAGTGATTACTGAGGCGCGATGACGACGCTTACCATTAACCAATACTAGTGTATGGTCAGGAGCCAATCCACGTAGGTTCGCCGGGCGAACTAGTGTTGCTGCATCTGAAATTGGTTGATCGTTAACATTGAACGAAGGTACAACGTTACGTAGCAGGTTGCTGGTGTCAACGCCACCTTGTGATACGAAATCACTCGCCGAGATAACATCAACCGGCGCAACTGATGAGGTTGCAGAACGTGGTTTGCCACGTGTGCCGATGGTTACAATTTCTTCGAGCGCTTCTGACTGCGCGAACGATGGTGTTGAAACACCACCGACTGCCGCCATAGCAACAGCGACTGCTATTAATCTTGGTTGAAACATTTTCATAACTTGAAACTTCCTGTGAACCTCTGCGGTTCACCTATTAGGGGATGGGAACTTGCTTTACTGCATCGACTGTTGTTTTTACACTTCGGTGTGTAGTATTTAGGCAACAATCCTAATATTACGCCGTTTTTTTGATGCCAACAAGCTTTTAAGACAACAGATTCAACCGACTAAGGTCGGTAAATCAGGCGTTTTCACCAAATAGAGGTCGCGTAAGTATAAAACGACAAAAATTTCAGTGGGCGTGTGGTGCTAACGTGGTTATGATGAATCGCTAAAGTATAAATCAAAGTAACCAATAGGCGATTCATGGCAAACCTTTCATCGACTCCAGAGGTCGAGCAAAAAAACATGCATTTAGGTATTGCGCTTCTTCCAATTGTGGTCTTAATTCTGGCCCTTGGCTTTAACGTTTTATTCGTTTATGGCGACGACGCATTGAGCGGCTCGAGTCAGATGATAATTATTTTGGTAGCTGGCTTTGCCGCGGCGATTGGGTTGATCAGAGGCGTCTCCTGGAAGACCCAGCAAGCCAGCGTGATATCAACAATCAGTAATGCCATGCCGTCGGTTCTAATTCTTTTATTAGTCGGATCTTTGGCTAGTATCTGGCTTCTTTGTGGCACCGTTCCAGTATTGGTTTATTACGGTGTGAAACTATTAAATCCGACCATCTTCTTGGTCGCATGTTGCATCGCTTGCGCACTAACCTCGGTAGTCAGTGGAAGTTCATGGTCAACTGCCGCGACGATTGGCGTGGCGATGGTTGGCATTGGTCGCGCTCTTGGAATTCCTGACGGACTAATTGGTGGTGCAATTATCTCGGGCTCATACTTTGGCGATAAAATTTCACCTTTGTCTGACACAACAAACTTAGCTGCAGCGGTAACCGAAACGCCGTTGTTTGATCATATTCGTTATTTGTTTCTGACTACTGGGCCGTCATTTGTAATCAGCCTTATTTTATTTACCGTGATAGGTCTTAACTTAGATACCTCGTCTACTTCGGTCGACGCCAGCATAGTCTTAAATGCGATTGACCAGCGTTTTAATGTGACGTTATGGCTGCTATTGCCACCGGCGGTTACATTAGCGCTAATCATTAAGAAAGTTGATGCGATTCCAGCCTTGTTCGTCGGTATTCTTGCTGGCGTCGTTTGTGCCTTGGTATTTCAGTATCAGTTACTGGCCGAAATAGTTAGCCAAGACTCATACCCCATGTACCGTTTGGTAATGGGTGCTTTGTATGGTGGTGTCGATATCGTTACCGCAAATCCTCAGCTCAACGATCTCTTCAGCTCAAGTGGCATGTACGGAATGCTAGGCACCGTTTGGCTTATTTTGGCGGCCATGACTTTCGGTGGTGTAATGGAAGCGTCGGGCATGATTTCGCGAATAATGGAATCAGTTAAATCATTGGCTACCAGTTTTTTCAGTTTGGTGGCATGCACCACGGGCACCTGTATTGTTACCAACATAAGCACCTCCGACCAATACATTGCCGTGGCATTGCCTGGGCGTATGTATGCTGGCCTATACAAGGAGATGGGCTATGCACCAGAGAATTTGAGCCGCACGCTTGAAGATACTGGTACGGTCACGTCAGTATTAGTCCCGTGGAATACCTGTGGCGCCTATCATGCGGCGGTATTGGGAATTGGCACCTTTACCTATTTACCGTTCGCATTCTTTAATCTATTAAGCCCACTAATGACGCTGCTATTTGCTTGGTTCATGATTAAGATTAAGCGGATTGAGCCAATGACTGAGCAAGAGAGAGCGGCGGTTAGTTCTTAGTTCTTAGTTCTCAGTTCTCAGTTCTCAGTTCTCAGTTCTCAGTTTAATTCGGGTTGCCGCGGTATGAAAAAGCCAATTCTGGTAAATCTTGTGTTGCTGCTTATTGCCGTGATTTGGGGCTTTGGCTTTGTGCCGCAGAAACTAGGTATGCAGTATCTCGGCCCAGCAGCGTTCAATGCACTCAGATTCGCCTTGGGTGCATTAACCTTGCTGCCGGTGATGCTATTAATGAAATCAGTCACGGCCGCGGCATTTTTTAGTCGTTCGACCTTGTTGATGGGTTTGCTGTTGGGCGCGCTTCTATTTGGCGGCGCGCTATTGCAGCAAATTAGTTTGCAATACACCTCGATAGCTAATGTTTCATTTATAACTGGCTTATATGCCATTGTGGTGCCGCTAATCGGCTATTTTCTTGGCTATCGATACGGTTTAATCGTCTGGGCCGGCGGGCTGATCGCGGTGCTAGGTTTGTACCTAATGACCAGCGGAGGCCATGCAGGCAGTTTGAACGGCGACCTAATTGCTATGGTCGGCGCGTTTCTTTGGGCCATTCACTTATTGGTAATCGCTGAGAAAGCCGCTAAGTTCAATCAAATTGTCTTGTCGTTTTTTCAGTTTTTCTTCTGCGCTGCACTTAGTCTTGCAATTGCAGCACTCTATGAAGAGAAAATATTACCGACCGAAGCAATCGGTTATCTTTGGCCACTAGTCAATGGCGTTGTGGTGGTCGGAATTGCCTACACCTTACAGGTAATCATAATGGATCACGCAGAGCCATTTGCAGCAGCCTTGATCTTGTCTCTGGAGGCGGTGTTTGGTGCTCTCGCTGGTTACTTGTGGCTGTCTGAAAAAATGCCTTTGGCGGCCTTGATCGGAGCGGCAATGATGTTGCTGGGGTGCCTGTTAGCGCAGATGCCTGGTACGCTGAGGGGAAAATCGAAAACCAATGGTGGCACCGGTTAGGGCCAAGTTACTAGGTATACGAATTGGCGCGACTAGATAAACTCTGCGGCGTTATCATCATGCTTAAACAAAGGCTGGTCGCAGTCATTAATGTCGTCAATACTTGGAAAGCTATAGTAGTCAGCTTGTCCCGATTGCGATCTAGATATAAGCGCTTGGCCGGTACTCAATTGGCTGATTGCCTGTAGTAGGTTGTTGCAGCCGGCGCGATAAATATTTAGCACGTTCCATAGATATGAACGTTGATAATTTGCCTCGCTTGAAGAGCTTAGAATTACCGAGCCAGTGTCGACCTCGTTGTCTTCAATGAAATGCAGGGTTGTTCCAATCAGAGCCTCTTTATTACGCAGTCCCCAGAATGTAGCCATTACTCCTTGATAGCTTGGCAGGGGCCCTGAATGTAAATTAATAACGCCTAATGGCGGGGTAGTAATCACCCTCTCTTTTAGTATCGTCATATGCCTAATGCACACTACTAAATCTGGTCTAGTGTTAGAAAATTGCTGGTAACCAACGGTATTGACTTGGTTTAATTGCTCTGCGCCAAACTCACTAAAGCTAGTCAGTGCCGAGCAATTGCTAAGCTGCCGAGAATCAAAGTCAGCCAGCTCAGCGAGCCTATGATTTTTAATAGAGTTGTTTTTGCGACTAAAAAAGACGCTGGTATGGTGCTCACTCAGTGACGGTAGGAGATAGTTTAATGCCAATAAAGCGGCAAGATCATGGTTGACTAAAAACGTGATTCTCACTTCGTTATGATCGCAGTAGGTACCATATTCATCGGTGTCGTTAGCTTTTCTCGTCGGGCCTTAGTTGCATTGTTAAGCCTTTGATGAAATTTCGTAAGACTTGGTTGCCGCAGGCACGATAATTTTTTTGGCTCGGACTTCTAAACAGCGCGCCGAGTTCACTTTTGGACATGCTAGTGCCTCCTTGCTCTAATGTGGCAAGCATTTCTTCTTCTTTGAAGGACATTGCAATGCGTAACTTTTTGAGCACGTCATTTTTGCTGATGCGAAAGTGTGCGGCCCTAGGTACGGCGGCAGGTGCTGGTTCACGTACGCCTCGTTTCGACACAATCAGCCCATCTAAGAAGGCCGCTAGTTCGTCGTCGGTGCACTCAACAAAATCGTCGTCTTCGTCTTTGGCTAAACGTTTTAAAAATGCGGGCTGTGTCATCTCTGCGCTCGAGCTTGGGTCGAGCGCGAACATCGCGACTGAGTCTTTATTAGAGAAGTCGAATGCGAAACGCAAGCGTCGAAGAATGTCATTATTGTTCATAGTCTGTTTTTGCTCGGGTAGAATAGCTCGGGTAGCATAGCGCAGTTAAATGCGGTTGGTTTTGGAATTATTAGCGTGCATCTAATCGCTTACTAAAGCGGCACAAGGCAATTTCGCCAAATAGATTGGGCAGACTTTTCAAGCCTAGTGTTTGTTTGCCATCGGCACGTACAGCGATCGACGATTCTATTTGAAAACCCAGTTGATCGCATAGCTGGTGAAAGTCGTTCAAGGTGCAGAGGTGAATGTTTGGCGTGTCATACCATTTATATGGTAACTCGTCGCTCACGGGCATACGGCCACCAACAGCAATCTGCCAGCGGTTGCGCCAGTGCGCAAAGTTCGGAAAAGTGACTATGCCCTGACGGCCGACTCGTAGCATCTCTTCGAGCAGGGTCAGAGGCTTACGCATTGATTGTAGCGTTAGCGATAAAATAACCGTATCGAACGAATCTGAGTCAAAATGCCCCAGGCCTTGGTCTAGGTTGAACTGAATTACGTTGATGTCGTTATCAATACATTGATCGATCATTGCTGGGTTAAGTTCAACACCATAGCCAGTGACGTCTTTACTGCTTTGTAAATGCTTGAGCAATGAACCATTGCCGCAACCTAAATCGATTACGCGGCTACCAGTTTCAACCCATTGTGAAATTATTTGGTGGTCGTAACGAGATAGAGTTGAAGTATTTAGGCGTTTAGACATGCTTGGCCTCCCCCTTTGCTGTGGCTTCGAGTTCAATATCCGAGTCAGAATCACGAGCGATTCTGTTTAGGTAAGACCGTACCACTCTGGTGTAGTCGTCTATATCTAACAGAAAAGAGTCGTGCCCTTGTGGCGATGTCACTTCGGCGTAGCTGACCTGCAACTTATTACTTTGTAAGGCTCTTACAATTTCACGCGATCGCTCGGGAGAGAAGCGCCAGTCGCTGCTAAATGAAATCACCAAAAATTTAGCGGTAGCTGGCGCAAGTGCGGCAGTGAGATTGTCATCTGTTTCCGCCGCTGGGTCGAAATAGTCCAGCGCCTTGGTCATTAATAAGTAAGTGTTGGCGTCAAATTTATTGATGAACGCGTCGCCCTGATAGCGAAGGTAGCTCTCGACTTCAAACTCAGGTGTGAACTCGTAATCGAACTTGGCTTTCTTGCGCAGGTTGCGGCCAAATTTCTGACCCATTATATCTTCAGACAAGTAGGTGATATGGCCGATCATACGAGCCACTCGCATGCCACGTGCAGGAGAGCTACCGTGTTGATAATAGTTGCCGTTATGAAAATCGGGGTCGGTGCGTATGGCTTGGCGAGCGACATCGTTAAAGCCAATATTTTGTGCGTTTAGCTTGGCTGCACTGGCGATTACTATGCAATGCCGCAAACGCTCTGGATAGCTAATACTCCACTGCATTGCTTGCATGCCACCAAGGCTACCGCCGACTACCGCCGCCCATTGCCTGATGCCAAGATGGTCACTTAGCTTGCTTTGAGTGTAGACCCAGTCTTTCACCGTAACCAGCGGAAAGTCAGTGCCATAAGGCGCATTGGTTGCCGGATTGTTCGAGCTTGGGCCAGTGCTACCATGGCAACCACCAATATTATTGCTGCACACCACAAAGAACTTATTGGTATCAATCGGTTTGCCAGGGCCGATTAATAAGTGCCACCAGCCATTGCTTTTGCCAGAGTCGTCATAGCGGCCGGCAACATGATGATCGCCACTCAGCGCGTGACATATTAGTAGGGCGTTGTCGCTCGCTGGATTTAGAACACCGTAGGTTTCATAAGCCAAGGTGTAGCCGTCTAAACGCCCATTGCTCTCAAGCACCAGAGTCTCGTCAAACCTTACGTGCTGAGGTTCGACTAGCTGATTGATATTAGATATTGTGTTGGCCATCACTCTAAAGTCTAAGCAAACAATCGATATAAAGGAGCGATTAGCAACATTTGGCTTATTCGTAAAAATAAGATCACTAACATTGGTGAGAAATCGATGCCACCCATTGACGGTATTAATTTTCGAGCTGGCGCCAATAGTGGCTCACTGATCGAGCGCGCGATGCTTAGAATCGGGTGGTAGCTATTTGGGTTTACCCAGCTGGCGATAATGCCAACTAAAATTGCACCGAGAAACACATAGATACTGGAATCTAAGACAGCCGCAACGGCGACGCTTAATAATTTTAACAGCGAGTATGAGGTAAGACCGCCGCCAGCCAGCAGCACCAGCACATAGAACTTAATCAGCGCGATAGTTACCGCCAGCAACACGGTGGCGGTGTCGACAACGCCAATGCTCGGGATAACTCGTCGAATGGGGATAATCACGGGGTTAGTTGCGGAGATAATAAATTGACCGAAGTCATTGCGGAAATCGGCTCGCACCCACTGCATCCAGAATCGTAATAGCACCACATAGAGCGCAAAATTAAAGATCGCTTCGATTAGAAAAGCGCTGGCGTTTTGAATATAAGGCATAAATTAACCGAGTTCTTTTGCGAGTTCGTCTGATCGAGTGCGAGCGGCTTCAAAAGCATCTGCGATCACTTGTTTGATGTTGGCGTTGCCGAAAGATTGCAACGCCCTTTCGGTAGTGCCATTCGGTGACGTGACATTGTCTATTAATGTTTGTAGTGGTGTATCGCCGCTGGCCGCTATTAGCTGAGCCGCCCCTGCCGCTGTTTGAACCGCAAATGCCTTTGCCGTATCCGAACTTAAGCCAGCGGCTTCAGCGGCCTCTATTAGGCCTTGGACAAATAACATAAAGTAGGCAGGGCCACTGCCTGATAGCGCGGTGACGCTGTCGATGTCGGCTTCAGAGTTAACCCAAGCCGAGATTCCAACGGTGTTGCAAAGTTTGGCCGCAGCATCACGCTGGTGTTGCTCTACTTTCTGGTTGGCATACAAGCCGCAGGCACCCATGCCAACCAATGCAGGGGTGTTGGGCATAACTCTCACAATAGCGAACTCGTCATTCAGCCATTTTTCGATCGACGCCGCGGCAATCCCGGCGACTACCGATATAATCAGAGGTCGCTGGCGTTTAAAGTCCTGCGCGCATGGTGTCAGAACCTTTTGCAGAACCTGAGGCTTGACGGCGATAACAACGATATCCGAGTTGGCGATAAGCTCAGAGTTGTCTTTAGCCACGTTAATCCCAAATTCTATCGCTAACGCCTGTGCCTTATCTGCGTTGGGCTCGAATACCCATAGGTTTTTCACCGGCGTATCACCTTGCGAGGCAATGCCTCCGATCAAGCTGGTCGCCATGTTGCCGCCACCAATAAAGCCAATTCTGTTAGTCACTGTTTGGTCTTGCTAAAAGTTAAATAGAGATGAACCTAAATTGTACCGTTTTAGTCGGCATTAGGCTAAGCCTAATCGGATACTAAAGCTGCCAGGGCCTTTTGCCCGCAATAGCGTCAATAGTTAAAGCCTGGGTTAGCGAAATATGATCACGCGCGCGCGCCAAACAGGTCAGTGCCAATTCGGACCATGGTACTTCCTTCGGCTATCGCCGCTTCTAGATCGCCGGACATGCCCATCGAAAGATGGTCTAGATTTAGACCGTATTGTTGATTACAGCGTTCTAGTAGTTCGCGCGCTTGGGCGAACACGGCCTGTTGCTGGTGTTGATGCTCTCGAGCTCTTGGAATCATCATAAATCCACGTAAACGCGCACCTTCGACCTCAGATATTTGTTGACACAATTCGGCAGCGTGTTTGAGTGCCACGCCGGCTTTGCTGTCTTCGTTATCGGGGTTAAGTTGCATGAGTATGTTGATAGGGGCCTGACGACCATGCTGCGTGGCCAAACGTGTGGCTATCTTTAAGCGATCTACGCCATGCACCCAATCAAAGTGTTCAGCAATAAGTTTGGTTTTATTCGATTGGATTTGACCAATAAAGTGCCAGTCTACCGATAGATTTGGCAACTGACGTTGTTTATCAATGGCTTCTTGAAGGTAGTTTTCGCCGAAGTCTCGTAGGCCCGACTCGGCAAATTGGCTGATTAAGTCAATGGCTTGTTTTTTGCTAGCGCCTATTAAGCTAACACTGTCCGACGGTCGTTGGGCGGTCTCGCAAGCACTTGCTATGCGCGCTCGCACGGTTGCCAATTTTTGGCTGGCGTAATCGCTATTACTCATGGTCAAATTTGTGGTTATACTTGATTCAATTAATTCTACCCAAAATGTACATCAAATAGCCCCGGAGAAGGTATGGATATTGCAGAGTTACTCGCCTTTAGCCACAAAAATAAAGCGTCAGATTTACATATATCAGCTGGTATGCCACCAATGATTCGTGTTGATGGTGATATTAAACGGATAAATCTGCCTACGCTTAATGACGAAACTGTGTTGAGAATGATCTTTGATATCATGAACGACCAACAGCGTAAAACGTATGAAGAACAGTTAGAGGTAGATTTCTCGTTTGAGATTCCGAATGTGGCTCGTTTTCGTGTCAACGCGTTCAATCAAGACCGCGGACCAGCGGCCGTGTTTCGTACAATCCCGTCGGTAGTGTTGAGCTTAGATGATCTTGACGCACCGCAAATCTTTCGCGAGTTAGTTAGTAAACCCCGAGGTTTGGTATTGGTGACTGGACCGACAGGCTCGGGTAAGTCGACAACATTGGCGGCAATGGTTGATTATATTAATGAGAAGCAACGTTCGCATATTCTGACGGTAGAAGATCCGATCGAATTTGTGCATAAGAGCAAGAGGTGCTTGATCAACCAGCGCGAGTTAAATAAAAACACTCATAGTTTTGATAATGCCCTGCGCTCGGCATTGCGTGAAGACCCCGATGTTATTTTAGTCGGCGAGCTACGTGATCTTGAGACTATTCGTTTGGCGATGACCGCCGCCGAAACAGGCCATTTGGTGCTTGCTACATTACACACCAGTTCAGCCCCAAAAACTATTGATCGTATCGTTGACGTCTTTCCTGGGGAAGAAAAATCGATGGTACGCTCGATGCTGTCGGAGTCGATTCAGGCGGTCATTGCGCAAACGCTGATTAAGCGAATCGGCGGTGGACGTGTTGCTGCACACGAAATAATGGTCGGCACCTCGGCGATTAGAAACTTGATTCGTGAGGACAAAATCGCACAGATGTATTCGATGATTCAAACTGGCCAAGCGGATGGCATGCAAACGCTTGATCAATGTTTGGTGGGCTTAGTCAGAGACCGGTTAATTACTCCTGGCGATGCGCGCTTGCGTGCTGTAGACAAGAGTAAATTCTTGTAGAACGCTATCTATAACTCGTAAAATACACCCCTACTCGGAGTTACCCAAATGTATAAAATGGCCGACTTGTTGCGTGCAATGATGGTGAAAAATGCCTCAGACATGTTCATCACTGCTAATGCCACGCCCAGTTTCAAGGTGGATGGTAAGATTTTCCCGATCGCAGGCAACCCCTTAAATCGTAAAGAATCTCAAGAGCTGTGCTACAGCATCATGAATGAGGAGCAACGTCGGGTATTCGAGGGTGAGAAGGAATGTAATTTTGCCATTCATCCTAAGCAAATCGGTCGCTTCCGAGTAAACGTATTTATTCAGCAAGACAGCGTTGGCATGGTATTGCGAGCGATTAAAACCAATATACCGACAACCGAAGAGCTGAAAATCCCAGACGTCTTGAAAAAGATGATCATGAAAAAGCGCGGTCTGTTGATATTTGTTGGTGGCACTGGTACCGGCAAAAGTACCTCTATGGCGTCTTTGGTTGATTATCGTAACCGCAATTCTCAAGACCACATTATTACCATCGAAGACCCGATCGAATACCTGCATACACATAAGAAGTCGATCATCACTCAGCGCGAAGTTGGGGTGGATACTAATTCTTTTGATATTGCACTGATCAACGCTATGCGGCAGGCGCCAGATGTTATTCAAATTGGCGAGATTCGTACTCGCGAAACCATGGATTCGGCGATTGTATTCTCTGAAACCGGCCATTTATGCATTGCCACTTTGCACGCTAATAACGCTTATCAAGCGCTAGATCGTATCTTCAATTTTTTTCCGGCCGATCGTCGAGATCAGCTTTCGATGGACCTGTCGATGAATCTTTATGGTTTAGTTTCTCAACGTTTGCTGCCTATTAAAGGTAAAGAAGGGCGAGTTCCGGCGGTGGAAGTGCTAATTAATAGCCCAATGATTTCCGACATGATTAAGGATCATCGTATTGATGAGATTCGTAGCGCAATGGAGAAATCGGTTGAGTGGGGCATGCAGACCTTTGACCAGGCCTTATTCGACTTGCATGAGCGCGACTTAATCACCTACGAAGACGCGATCAAAAACGCCGAGTCCGAAAACGACTTACGCTTGGCGATTAAGCTACGCGGCAAAGATGCGGATAACACCGAGTTTGGCGAAACCTTGGCCGGCGTTGAAATCGACGAAGACGAAGGCGAATACTAATAATATTACTAATAGTAATGGCTATAACGCCGCGAGAGTGAGGCGTTATAGTTTAATTATGCTTTACCCAGCAACATGGCTAACAGCGCCATTCTGACCGGCACACCATAGCTTGCTTGCTTAAAGTAAACCGCGTTGGGTAGATCATCCACCTCGGTAGAGATCTCATCAATGCGCGGAAGTGGATCTAATATCAGGCAGCCAGAGTTCTCGACATCGGCTTTATTTAAGCGATATTTTTGCCGGTTTTTTTCAAAAATTTCTCGATTCTCAAAGCGCTCTTCTTGCAGCCTATTGACGTAAGCGACGTCATAACCATGGTGTAAATTAACCTCGCTAGCAATTATGCATTGAGTGCCCGAGGCGCGTAATTCGTCTAATAAATGCTCACTTGGTTCAAGTTCTTGAGGGCCAGTAAAGGTAAAGCGGTTGCCTTTATATTGCGACAGCAAACGTGATAATGAATGAATGCTACGCGATTGCAGTGAGTCATATCCAAAGACAATATTGAGTGAATCTAAGCGACCTTTTTCTTTGTGAATTGTGTAAGCGTCAATCAATGCTTGTGTTGGGTGTTCATTACCACCATCGCCGGCATTGATAAACGGTACTTTGCTAATCTTGGCGGCGATATCGGCACTGCCTTGCTGCGCATGGCGCATGACAATAATATCTGAATAAGCTTCGACCATGCGAATCAGGTCTTCTAAGCTCTCACCTTTTTCAAATGATGTGCTGCTGGCATTTTGCGCAAACACCATGCCCGCTTTTAGTCGTTGAGCAGCGCTTTGAAAGCTCATCATGGTACGAGAACTTGGTTCAAAAAATAGCAGGGCGACGACCTTATCGTCTAATAAATCTATGCGTCCTTTGCGTTCAATGTTTACCGCCATTTGATCGATGACGGTGAACAATTGTTGGATAATCTCAGGCGTTAGTTGCTTAGAGGAAGTAAGAGATTTGAATGGCAGCATTTGAATTTTCTCATCGGCTAATTACGCGCAAGAATAGCATAGCTTTTAAGCAATATGCCAAAGCCGTATGGCGCTTTAACTGCCTGAGCTTATTCACCCAGCGAGTTAAAATGCGTCTCGAGTATAAGCGCTGCAGCGACTTGGTCGCGCAACTCAGTTTTGCGTTGCTGACTTAAGCCTCGTTGACTGAGGCTCTGATTAGCGGCCGACGATGTTAGTCGTTCGTCAACATCAATGATCGGTAGTTTATGCCAGCGATTAATATGACTTTTAAAACGGTTAATTGCTTTATTCAGGTGAGGGTCAGAACTCTGCGGATCACCGATTATAATTGCATCGGGTTGCCATTCTTCTATTAGCGCATCGACGCTAACCCAGTCATGTCGTCCATTACTGACTACAATTGTAGCGGCAGGTGTGGCTGTTTTTGTGAATAGGCTGCCACTAGCGGCGCCAGTGCGTCTTAAACCAATGTCAAACGCCAAAAAAGTTGCTGCGTTGCTAATTCGGCTTTGTAAGTCTTTTTTTCTTGCCACGTTTGAATCTAGCCGGAAGAGCTAGTTATACGATTGCTTTTAAGAAAATGTATCGAGCGGGTTATTACTAGAATATCCGTTCCACGAAAGAACTCCTGGTCGGGAAATGCATCGAACGGCGATGCATCGCGAATAATACGTAAGGCCGAATCATTTAATATTTTATGCGGCGACGGTTGAATGATCTTAATATCGCTAATGGTGCCATCATCATTGATTTCGATAGAAACGATTAAGGTCCCTTGTAACTTATTAGCCTTGATTCTTACCGGATAATTAGCATTGCCAACTTCAACCAGTCGTTTTCTCCACTTGTCTAAATACTCAGCGGCGCCATGTTGTTTGGTGGTCGGCGATAAGAATTTTTTCTGCGGACGCTTGCCATAGTCAAGTTGCTCTTGACTGATCTTCGCTAGCAAGCGTTCACGCTCAAGCTTACGGGCATTAACGTTAAATTTATTCGGCCCCTTACTGGCCTTCTTACTGGCTAATACAGTCTCTTGTGGCGCCAGACGGCGAACGCTAATCACACCCTGTTTGGCGGTGATCAGTTGATCTGGCGTTAAGTTAGTTTGAGGTTGTTGGTCAGCCATCATTTGGATCGACTCGATCTTTGACGGAGTTACCGGCTTCCACTCTGTTGGTGATTCGGACTCTCGATCAAACTCCCCTCCACCGGCATTGTCTGAGCTAGAAATAATTTCAGCCAGATCAGATTTTTCATTGTTGGATGAATTCAATAACACCACGTCTAGGGTGTTATCGGTGCTCGGCTGCGAGGCGATATCTGGCAATTTAAAGGTAATGCCAAGAATTATCACCGCATGCAGTAATACCGAGAAAAACGCGGTTAGGCTGAGCAGGTCCTTTTGGGTATCAGTGCTCACTTAGATAAATTAGCCGGCAAGCTTTTGCTCAATCGCCTTGAGCAAATCTAAACCGATATTAGTGCCATAGGCTTGGTTGATTTCCATAATGCAGGTAGGGCTAGTGACGTTGATTTCGGTCAAACGGTCGCCGATAACATCTAAGCCCGCAAACATAATATTACGCTTTACTAGCTCTGGCCCTACAACCGAAGCGATGTGCCGATCGGTCTCACTAATCGCTTGCGCAACACCTCTGCCGCCGACAGCAAGGTTGCCTCGAGTTTCACCTTTGGCCGGTAAACGAGCCAAGACATAGGGCGCTGGCTCGCCATTAACCATTAATATCCGCTTATCGCCATCGACGATTTCAGGCATATAGCGTTGTGCCATGGCGTAGGTAGTTTCGTGATGAGTAAGCGTCTCGATGATCACGCCTACATTAGGAGAGCCCGTTTGCACTCTAAATATCGAGGCTCCGCCCATGCCATCAAGCGGTTTGACAATAATGTCTCCATGCTTGGCTAGAAAGGCGCGAAAGTCACTGCTTTTACGAGTAATAATAGTGTCTGGGCAGACCTCTGGAAACCAAGCGCAATAGGCTTTTTCGTTGCAGTCTCGTAGTGCTTTCGGTGAGTTAACAACAAGTGCGCCTTGCTGTTCGGCTAACTCTAAAATATAGGTCGAGTACACGAACTCCATATCAAACGGCGGATCTTTGCGCATTAGAATTGCGTCTAGGTCGCCCAGCTTTATACGACGAGATTCCTCTAGATCAAACCAATGATCGGCATTTTGATAGGCCGTCAATGACCGAGCATCACCATAGGCGATACCGTTGTCGATAGATAAATCATTCATCTCTAGGTATTCGACATCCCAGCCTAATAGCTGCGCCTGCCAAATCATCTCGAAAGTGCTGTCTTTTTTAATATTGATGGAGCCGATAGGGTCCATTACTACGCCGATTTTCATACTAATTGAGTCTCAAATTTGCGGTCGCCGGATTGCCAGCTTCGAACATTGACTATGTTACCTCGAATGCCACTGAAAGTAACTGACGAAAATGACTCGTCTAGGGTGGCATGCTAGCCTTTGACATTAAGACTTAGATAATATCATCGGCTCTATCAGGCTGAGAGTGAGGCCATATAATGTTAGCAGTGAAGACAGAGCGACTAATCCTTCGGCAGTGGCGTCTTGAAGATAAGCCGTTGTTTGCCGCAATTAATGCTGATCCGCGGGTAATGGAGTATTTTCCAAATAAACTTTCTGGCTCGCAGAGCGACGCTCTAATCGAGCGATTCAGTGGTGATATCGATGCCTCAGGTTGGGGTTTTTGGGCCGCAGAGAGGGTCGATAGCGGCGAATTCATTGGCTTTGTCGGCATTAATTACAACTTAGACGGCCTGCCATTTGCTCCTTGTGTTGATATAGGTTGGCGCCTCGGTAGTCAGCATTGGGGCCAAGGTTTAGCTACAGAGGCAGCTCAAGGTGCCATCGCATTCGCTTTTATGCAGACCGACTTGGAGCAATTGGTGTCAATTACGTCGGTTGCTAATTTAGCCTCAGAGCGAGTTATGCAAAAACTTGGCATGAGCAAACAAGCGAATAATTTTTTACACCCAAAGATAGCTCAAGGCCACCGATTAGAAGAGCATGTTTTGTACACCATTAGGCGGGACCGTTGGTTAAGCCAAGGTGTCGTCAATAACAACGCAAAGTAAGTCAGACCAATGAGCCTACTATTAAATATCTGCAGCATGAGACTAGCGCTAGTGTGTGTTTTGCTGGGATTCAGCCTGAACGCCACGGAGTTGCTGGCTCAGAAGGCTCAGCTAGAAAATCTGAGTGCAGGGACACTGACAAAAATCTTAGATCGTTATCGAGGCCAAGCCTATGAGAACTTCAGTCGATTCGCACTTGATACATACACCACAAGTAAGCCATTGTTTACCCGAGAGCAGCATAATGCGATTGGTAGGTTCGCCGCCAACAAGCGTTTGAAGCCAGAACAGGCATTCGTTGTGCATAGGCTATTGGGCGTATATACACGCCTAAAATACGGAGGCGAGGCGAGGCGTATGTTGGCAAAGCTGGTATCAATTCCGAGCGTTAGCCAAACCTCTGTTGAGCAGCATGAAAACGCTAACTTTATTCGTCTGCAGAAAGCCATTGCCAGCTATGCTAAGCAATTTAAGCTCAAGTATAAAAATATTGACGGACGAGTATATGAAATCAGCCTGCCCAGCAAAGGGGGGGTGGAGGTCGGTTTTTACGCACACGGCGATGTTGCACCAGTTAATCTAGACCTTTGGGTGCTAGAAGACGGCACTAAACTTGACCCATTTAAACTGACGCAAGTGGACAATAAGCTCTACGCTCGAGGCATAGTAGAGAATAAAAATGCAATTGTTGCGAGCATGATAGCGATGCGAATAATCAAAGAAGAAGAGATCCGTTTATTCAATAGCATCAAACTTTTGGTTGACACTACCCGGGTAAGCCGTTCGACCGCTATGCGCTATTATTTTCAACAGCGCCCCAAGCCTGACTATAATATTGCTTTCGATGGTGGTTACCCAGTCATCCTCGCTGAATCTGAGCTCATCGATAAACATGCCATGTATCGCCAGCCAAATAGTCGCTGGCTTAGTGCATTGCTCGATATAGCCTCAGAAAACCTCGGGCTAGCCCGCGATCCGGCTTGGTCAACTGCCGATAACTCGGTGCACGCTCTAGCTAATGGCGTTCAGTTTGGTTTAGCAATGCCTAGCGACAAGAACGCTGGCGAGAAGGCTAACGAATTTAAAACCATCGATCAATTCTTGCTTGACCTGCAAATAGTCACCGAGACGATGATTCGAATTGGCCTAATGAGAAACTTAGAGTAGGTGTTTGCTTAGAGGTGCAGCGACTCACTATGCCAGCAATAAGAAGCACAAACCGCTAATCACCACCGCCAGCATGATATTGAGCATGAAACCTTCGCGCATCATCTCTTTTATGCTGATTTTTTCGGTTGCATACGCAATCGCATTGGGCGCGGTTGCTACCGGCAACATGAACGCGCAAGAGGCTGAAATGGTGGCTGGAATCATCAGTAATTCGATTGGGATAGCGGTACTGGTGGCGGTAGCCGCCAGTATCGGCAGCACCAGAGTAGTGGTGGCTAAGTTTGAATTAACTTCGGTGAAAAAAGTCACGCTTAAGCACAGCAATAGAATTACCAGGTAAATCGGTAGACTGGCGACAACGCCGCTGAGCCCACCGCCAATAAGCTCGGCCAAACCGCTTTCAAAGAACGCTTTGGCAATGGTAATACCGGCACCAAACATCAGCAATATTCCCCATGGAATAGTGGTCGCGGTTGGCCAATCAAGCAAGCCATCGCCTTTTTCTGAGCGGATTACGAACATCAGCGCAGCGCCTAGCATGGCGACAGTAGCATCGCCAACTCCGCTTGCACCAATGGCCTGAGTCCAGCCGCCGAAGGGTTGTGATCTGAATACCCATAAAAACACAATCAGAGCAAACACCGATATAACTCGCTTCTCGTCTTTACTCCAAGCGCCTATTGCAGGTAACGAGACCTCACAACTACCTTTTACGTTTCTACTTAACCAAAGCCAAGTAATTGGCAGAATCACTATTACGATCGGCAGACCGATCATCATCCAGTCTAAAAATCCAAATTCCTTGCCAGCGACTTGTTCGTAAACACCGGCGAAAATCACATTCGGCGGCGTACCCACTAAGGTGGCGATGCCGCCGATCGAACAGGCGTAGGCCACTGAGATAATAAGCGGCGCCGTGAGTTTAGGGTTGTTAACCTGTTTTAAGCAGGCCAACACTATTGGCATTAACATTAAGCAGGTAGCGGTATTGCTGATCCACATTGAGAGAAATGCGGCGGTAAGCATGAATGCCGCAATCAACCGTTTAGCACTATTAGTACCAACGGTGCGTAAAATTACAATCGCGAACCGTTTATGTGCGCCCGACCGCTCTAATGCTTTAGCCATTAGAAAGCCACCGAGCATCAACAAAATTATGTGCGAGCCCATGCCGGCTGCGGCGGTTTTATGGTCAATCACACCTGCCAATGGAAATAGCGCAAACGGCACTAGCGATGTGGCTGGAACCGGTAGCGCCTCGGTAGCCCACCACCATGCGGTCAGTAGCGTGATCGCGGCGGTGGCGCTAGCGCTAACGCTGACGTCATTGAATATCATGACCGCGTATAGCAGTATCGCTGCCAGTGGCCCGAGAAATAAGTGTTGTCGCTGCTGGCTCATGATTTTTTCTCGCTGACGGCGAATCAGTTTGGTTGACAATTAAATGACGGTTAGTGAGTTTTTGTTATTGTTGTATATTTGCTATCATCGCAACCCAAATCGTTGAGAATAAGCAATAACAACAATGACAAATACCATGAACTCTATCAGCAAACTAGCCCTGCTTCTAATTGTAAGCTTTTCTATCAGCGCCTGTGGCGGCAATAAAAAGGCGGCATCGCAAAGTACTGTCATCGATACCGGAGATATTACTCGCCCGCCGGTGGTTGAAAAAGATATAAATACCGCCGACACTACTTCTCCTGAGGGTGAAACAGTGTCATTTGACGAATGGCGAAAGCGTCGCGAAGCTGAGAGAAAAAAGCGTGAGAACGAGCCATAGCTCACTTTCAAGCTTTATTTTTTAGCCAAGGCCGAGTCTAACTCGGCCTTTTTTTATGCCTGAAAATACTGTCATATAGCTGTAACCAAGTCTGGTCAAAATACGCCTGTCTTCTGAGTAGACACAACGATAAAGTACTTGCTCCTAATCTCTAAAAATAAGAGCTGTTGTAAGTGCTGCATTTCTTAAATAAAGAGGCTTGAGCTAAATGAAAATTAAATTGATCGCAGCTTTAATCGCTGCAAGCGCATTTGCTACAACAAATGCTAACGCCGAAGTAAAAGTGTCAACCAAGGGCGGTGGCTTGAAGGTATCGAGCGGCGAATCCACAATTCAAATAGGTGGTCGTTTGATGTACGACTACAATAGATCGGAACTAAATGGCGCGGTTGATGAAGATCAATTTGATGACCGCCGTGCTCGTCTTTACGTCAAAGGCAACGTCAATAAAGACTGGGGCTATAAACTTAACTTCAACTTAAACGGCAACGGCTTTGAAGACGTGTATGTGCAGTACAAGGGCTTTGGTAAAGCCGCTAAGATAACAGTAGGTAATCAGCGACAGCCATTTGGTTTGCAAGACCAGACCTCATCGAATGATATTAGTGTCTTAGAGCGCTCAGCTTTGGCTGAGCTATTTGCACCGGGTCGTACCGAAGGAGTGATGTTAAGCGGCGACCTAGCCGGCAATGTTTACTACGGCGTGGGCGCATTCTTTGAAGACGTCGATGAAGGCCAAGAGGGCGAAGAGCTGGGCTTTGCTGGACGAGTAACTTGGGCACCGGTCAAGACTAAAACTAGTTTGATACACCTTGGCTTGGCGTACCTTGACGATGGCCACGAAAGTGATGCTTTCGGTATCGAAGCGGCGGCTGTTTCAGGCTCGTTTCATATTCAAGCTGAGCTCGATGACGGCACAATTAACGGCAATGATGTTAACGGTTTCTACGTACAAGCGGGCTATATTTTAACCGGCGAAACCCGCCCTTATAAGGGTGGTAAGTTTAAGCGCGTAAAACCAGATGGCAAAGCTGGGGCATGGGAAGTGGTTGCTCGTTATGAAGATGGCGACGGAAACTACAGTGATATAGAGTTAGGCCGAACAGATGCCACGTCGTACTCATTGGGTGTTAACTATTATGCCAATAGCAATATCCGTATCGGCGTTAACTATACTGATGGTGAAGATAACCTTAGCAACGATGACGGTAACGAATTCCGAGTACGTCTGGGCTTCGCATTCTAAAAAGGCCTAGGAAAAAGTAACAACAGGAATAAGTTCTAAAATGGATTTTTAAAAAGCTCGACGCTCCGGTGTCGGGCTTTTCTTGCTTATGTAGCCACGAATTTTGCCTAAAACCTAGTATTTTAGCCGTTCAAGGCTATGCCGTTACTCATCAAGTCGGTATATTACGCCGATTAAATCGCTAGCGAGAATTGCTTCTACGTGGCTTGCCACTGAATTGTTTTCCGCCTGCAAAAATAGTTCCCGCCGCTTGCTGCGGGGAGTTAACCTACCACTTTATTAGTAGATCATGATTTCAACCGCAAACATCACAATGCAGTTCGGCGATAAGCCGCTGTTCGAAGACATCTCCGTTAACTTTGGCGATGGCAATCGCTATGGACTGATCGGTGCTAACGGCAGTGGTAAGTCTACGTTTATGAAGATATTGGATGGCACACTTGAGCCGACTAATGGTAATGTCATGATAACGCCAAACGAGCGTATCGGTAAGTTAAGCCAAGATCAGTTTGCCTATGAAGAGCAAAATGTGATTGATACGGTGATAATGGGTTACGACGAATTATGGCAAGTAAAGCAAGAACGTGAGCGTATTTATTCTTTACCAGAAATGAGCGAAGAAGAGGGTATGCGAGTTGGTGATCTTGAGATGGAATTTGCCGAGATGGACGGCTACACCGCCGAATCTCGTGCCGGCGAGTTGCTGATGGGCGTTGGTATTCCAATTGACCAGCACTTTGGTCCGATGAGCAAGGTCGCGCCTGGCTGGAAGTTACGTGTTCTTTTAGCTCAAGCATTGTTCTCGGATCCTGACATTTTGATGCTCGACGAGCCGACCAATAACTTAGATATTCATACTATTCGTTGGCTAGAAAAAGTCTTGCAAGAGCGCAAGAGCACCATGATTATCATCTCGCATGATCGACACTTTCTTAACTCGGTGTGCACTCACATGGCCGACTTAGATTACCGCGATATGAAGCTGTTCCCAGGCAACTATGACGAATACATGACCGCTGCGACCATGGTGCGCGAACGTATGCAGTCTGAAAATGCCAAAAAGAAAGCACAAATCGCTGAACTAAAAGATTTCGTGAGCCGCTTTTCGGCCAATGCATCAAAAGCCAAACAGGCAACCTCGCGTGCTAAGCAAATTGATAAAATTAAGCTCGATGATATTAAACCATCGAGTCGTGTTAATCCCTTCATTCGTTTTCAGCAAGATAAAAAACTTTATCGTAACGCATTAGAAGTCGAAGCATTGACAATGAGCTTTGATGAAACGCTTTTTAGCGGCGAAACATTCAATGTTGAAGTAGGCCAGCAAGTTGCCATTATTGGTCAAAACGGCGTTGGCAAAACTACTTTGCTGCGAAATCTAATGGGCGAAGTGCCGGTCAGTGGCGGTGCCTATAAGTGGTCTGAGAACGTAGAGATCGGCTATTATGCACAAGATCACGCACATGACTTCGACACCGATTTAAATGTTTACGACTGGATGTATCAATGGCGTAAAGAAGATGAAGACGAGCAATTTGTGCGCGGCGTTCTAGGCCAGATGCTGTTCTCCAAAGACGATATTAAGAAGCCTGTAAAGGTGCTTTCTGGTGGTGAAAAAGGTCGCATGCTGTTTGGCAAGATCATGATGCAACGGCCCAACGTTATCTTGATGGACGAGCCAACCAATCATTTAGATATGGAATCAATTGAGTCTTTGAACCTAGCGCTTGCTAACTATGATGGCACCTTGATCTTTGTTAGTCATGACCGTGAATTCGTATCAAGTTTGGCGACTCAGATTTTTGAGATCAGCGATGGTAAAATCGAGCACTTTGTTGGAACGTATGAAGCATACCTTGGCTACAAAGATGCCCAAGCCGCATAATTCCAAGCCTCAAGAAATAGCGACCGAGTGATGAAAGCGTTTGAAATTGGCAGTAAGAAAACAGTCGTTTTCTATCTGCACGGTTTGCGCGGCCATGGCTATGCTCAAAAAGCAGCGCTAGAGCATATGGTCAAGTCTCTCAGCGTTTGTTTGGTGTCTTTAGAGTTGCCTGGTCACGGAGAAGATTCCATTCTCGAGCACTGCATGGTTCCTGAATATCGTCAGCTTGTGGCGATGATTTGTGAGGAAGTTAATCGGCGGGCGGGAGACGCCGAGCAAGTTGTCTTGATGGGGTACTCGTTTGGCGGCGCGTTGATGGCGTTAGCGGCGAATAGGCTTGAGCAAGATGCCGAGTTCGAACCCAAGGTGGCAGGTCTTATTGGTTTGAGTGCCGCTTTTGATGTTGGCCACAATGTCCCGCGATGGCAGCTAGCGCTAGCGGGCGCGATCGCGCCACTATCTCGATTCCTGTTTATGCATGCTCCGAGATGGAGTAGTTATGTCACGATTCGCGAAATGGACGTATCGCTTATATCTTCAGATCCAGCTGTGCAGCATTCGATCGACCAAGATGAGCTGGTGTATAAAGGGCGAATACCACTGAATACATCGGCCCAAGTATATAAAACCAGTGTGGCGGCGAAAAAAGTTTTGAATACGATGCAGTTGCCGATTTTACTGATTCATTCTAGGGACGATGCGATAGCCCTTGCGCCTACCGCCGACACGTTTATGCCGCACGTAAGGCTCAAGCTATTCAATAATCTCCGTCACAATTGTATCGATGGGTTGTCGCGAGAGGTGGTCAGGTCGCGTCGCGCAATCACCCAATTCATTGTCGATAAACTCTAATGTGCTAGGCTTAATAAATCATCTAGCCTAATCGTTAAAAATCTATGCAAGCCGCTGACATCCGTTGTGCGAATGACCTCGCGTTATACCAAAAACTAATAAATCATTCTGATGTAAAGAGAGTTAATCAGCAAATAGCTCGCCACGAAGCGCAAGGCCCAAGCGGCATTCGACGTAACTTGTTGTCGACCTCGGTTCGGCTAACCCGCGGTATGGCGCCTGAAATCGCCGATATGGCCGATGAGTGTGTCGATAAGCTAGGCGTCGAATTGCCGTTGGAGCTATACGTATATTCAAGCCCACAGTTCAACGCAGCCTGTTTTAAACCAGAAGACGACCGCCTCTATGTGATGTTCTCGTCCAGCCTTTTGGAGGGATTTACCTCTCAAGAGCTAAAATTTGTGATCGGCCATGAGTTGGGCCACCATGTTTATGACCATCATGCCGTGCCGGTGGGCTATTTACTGGGAGGCAGTCAACGGCCCGACCCCGAACTTGCTTTAGAGTTGTTCGCATGGTCGCGCTATGCGGAGATATCCGCCGATCGAGCTGGAGCTCATTGCGCGCAAGACATGAATGCCGTTGCTCGCGCCTTGTTTAAGCTTTCATCTGGTTTAACCTCGAAAGTGGTCAAGTTTAGTTTAGATGACTTTGTGGCTCAGGTAGACGACATGCAAACGGTTGACCAAGAGCCGGGGCAGGGCGCGCCACAAAGCGACTGGTTTTCAACCCACCCTTTTAGTCCGCTTCGCGTCAAGGCGCTGAAGTTATTTGAGCGCTCTGAGTTGTATGGTGGTAGCGAAAGCAAAGAAAATTTGGAAATCGGTGTGCAGTCTGTTTTGAGCCTAATGGAACCGAGCTATCTCGAAGCTAAAACCGATACCGCTGAAGCAATGCGCCGACTATTGTTCGCGGGTCTTATCGCAGTGGCCGATGTGGCCGATGGCATTTCCTCAGAAGAGCTGGAGGTTTTCGGGAAATTTTTTGGTAAGTACGCTTTTACCGATAAGTTAGACATCGAAAAAATAAAGCAAACAGTCTCACGCCGTGCGGCTGAGGTCAAACAGCGGGCATCTCAGTCTCAAGCTATGCAGGTGCTTCATGATATGTGTGTAATGGCCCAGGCTGACGGCGGTGTGCGGGCTAGTGAAAGGCGGCTACTCGAAGAAATAGCGGTAAGTTTAAACATCCCGTCATCATTTGTCTGCCAGGTAATCGATGCTGACAAAGATTTGGATTAGTCGCTAATGCTCAAAGGCAATAAGTCGTATCGACGCGAGCTGTGTAAGCCGCTTAGACGCAAAGCGTATAAGCAAATAGCTTAAACTTCTTTTTTCTAAATTCATCGTCGCATTATACTCAAGTTCATATTTACCAATATCTGGTGTAGAACCGGGCGGCGAGCAATGAGTTTAGAATTAGTCGAAGCAGCAACTGATAAGTCTCTAACCTTTCATTCTGGCGCAAATTTGATTGCTCTGAATCAGCGATTTAAAGGCAGTAAGCCGAGCGAGATCATGCGATTTACGGTAGAGCATGCGAATAACCCAGTTATTTTCACTAATTTTAGGCCGCTGGCGGTGGCGTTTTTACACCTGGTCACTCAGCCATTAAAAGACATACCTGTTATTTGGGTGGATCATGGATTCAATACTCCTGAGACCTATCGCCATATCGAGCGAGTCGTCGAGCGTTTGAATTTAAATCTGCAGGTCTATTCACCAAAGATGTCGGCGGCACATTACACGGCTGTTTACGGCCCAATTCCAGCGCTAGACACGCCAGAGCATGACCAGTTTTCTCAAATTGTAAAACTGGAGCCATTTAATCGAGCAATGTCTGAGCTAAAGCCTGATGTTTGGTTAAACGGCATTCGCCACGACCAAAACTCGCACCGTAAAAACCTTGATGCATTCACCTTTGGCAGTCATGGCACGGTTCGAGTGGCGCCGATGTTTCATCTCAATGAGCTCGACGTGGAAGAGTATATCTATGATCGTGACTTACCGGACAATAGCGATTACTTCGACCCTACCAAGGGAGAAGAGCATCGTGAGTGCGGTCTGATGCTGCAGACCTGAATCTAGGTTTAGGTGCTTACCTGTCTGTTAAGTTAGATTTATAGAGTAAAATCAAGCCCGCATATACGGGTCTCCACGCTGATCTTTTTGCTACACTATCGGCATGCGAGATCAAGATACATTAGTTGAGCTGTTGAACCAGCCAGGGGCTGTGTCGGGCACGTCAATTGGCGAAGTGCTCGGTATTTCCAGAATGGCAGTACAAAAGCGAATTCAGGCGCTGGTAGAAAACGGTCTGCCGATCGAGGCTGTGACGGGTAAGGGTTACACGCTGCCTGCCGGAGTGTGCTTGCTGAGCGATAGAGATATAGCCGCGCACCTAGATCCAGCGCACTGCGAGTCTGTCGAGGTGCTGCAGTCGATAGAGTCGACCAATTCATTTTTACTTAACCAAGAAATCCTTAATGGCAAGGCCAAGTTATGCGTTGCCGAAGCGCAAAGTGCTGGACGCGGTCGGCGCGGCAATGATTGGAAATCGGCGCCATACCGAAATGTCATGTTGTCAATTAGTTGGGGTTTCGACCACTGGCCTGAAACTGTTACTGGGCTTGGCTTAGCGGTGGCATTGTCTGTGGTTGAAACGATAAATGATATTTACGCTCTTGATATAAAAATTAAGTGGCCGAATGATTTATTGGTTGGAGAAGACAAGTTAGCGGGTATTTTGATTGACGTGGCGGGCGAGTCATCAGGATCATGTAATGTTGTTGTCGGTCTTGGCTTAAATGTGTACCAACCTGATTGGTCGGACAGCGGTGCCGCCTATAGGTGGTCAGATTTAGAGTCTTTGGGGGTTATACCTAATCGTAATGATTTGATTGGGCAAGTCGCTCATAGCGTAATTAATATGTTGAGGCAATTTGCCGACACAGGTTTTTCACCGATGGTGAATCGTTGGAATGCCTTGAATAGTTATTCCGGTCGGCGAGTGACGGTCGGCAACAATGATGCCTTGATTGAGGGCGTAATTGCCTCTGTCGACAGTGTAGGTGCCCTGCTCGTGGTCGATGATGACGGTTGCGAGCACCGCTTTGCAGACAGCAATGTAAGCGTAAGATTGGCGGCGAGCTGATGATATTGCTGATTGATGCTGGTAATACTCGAATCAAATGGGCTGTTTCATCGGATCAGTTGGACGGCATTACCGTGAGTGGCGTAATTGACGACGACGATTGGTCCGAGCTGATTGCCTATGTTGGTAAGTTCGAGTCAGTATGGCTGTCATGTGTTGCTAGTGAGCAAGTTCGAAATTCTATTTTATCTAAGGTTGAATCATTATTTGGGCTTAAGGCTGAGCTAGCTACGGTCACAGCTAGTGCCGCTGGCATGCTTAATAGTTACGACGATTTAGCTAGATTGGGGGTTGATCGGTGGGTAGCCGCACTTGGCGCCAGATCAATTTTTAGCCAAGGTGATCTAATCATCATTGATGCAGGCACCGCAGTGACTATCGATTTGGTGTCGGCCAAAAATCGATTCGAAGGCGGGGCTATATTGCCAGGCTTCGCTATCATGCACGACGCATTGCTAGGGCGTACCGCGGGCATTCAGTCGCAGTTGCAAATGGTGGATTCCGTGGTCGGTAAAAATACCCGTGATTGTGTCAATTCTGGAGTCCAGTACGGTTTACTGGGTGCGATCGAGCGAGTCGTGGCTGAGATGAGTACTCTTGTTGGGGCATCAGGTGGTGGTGCAGGTGCGGCGCCGAAGCTATTAATTATGGGCGGCGACGCTGCTGAAATTGTAGCGGGTTCTAAACTTGATTTTGAGCTACACTCAGATATGATCTTTTACGGCTTGATGATTCTTTCAAAAACATGACCCGCATACTATTGTATTTTGTTGCTGTTCTGGTGCTGCTTAATGTAGCCGCGTTGCTGTGGCCAGACAAGGCTGCTTCGGCGGCACATGTGTATACCGCGAAAGAGGATGTCAATCCTCATTTTGTAAGGCTAAACAAGGAAATCGAAGAGCGCTTTTATAGTCGTCCGATCGAAGAGCTTAGCGATGACTCGAGCTCAGAGCCGGTTAGTCTCTCGAATGACCTCGAGGTGAGCCTCTCAGCGGGCCCTCGAGAGGGTTGCTATCGGATTGGGCCATTTATGCATCAAGCTAACTATGAGCTTGCTCAGGCCGTTTTGTTTAACACTGGTGTTGATTACAAAAAATCAAAGCGAGCTAGCAAGGCATCCAACGTATTCCGAATTTATCTTGGCCCTTTTGCCGATAAGGCGGCTGTCGACGATGCTCGTGTCGATCTAAAGAGAAAGAAAGTACTAGATCATTTCGTGCGCAAACAAGATGATGGGTCGCTGATCGTATCTCTCGGCATATACAGTACGTCTGAGAGTGCCACCAGTGCGGTCAGGTTATTCAGTAATAAACTCGGTGAGGTCAAGCAGCGCA
>JBLHXJ010000004.1:0-30483 GCA_047629535.1 Arenicella sp.
CCACCTCTAGAGCCGCTTCATAATCTTGTTCTTTAATCAGCTTCTTAAAACGTGCTGAGCCAGTAACGTTGGTTCGCTCGCCAATGTTGACGAACAATGTTTGCTCGTTAACGTTGAATGGCTCTAAACCTGATAGACGCATGCTTACTTGGTTTTTCATATTGTTTATCTTTGTTAAGCAACTAATTTATATCGGCACGCGGCAAGCTGTGGTGGCACTTTGTGCGTTGCGAATATGCTTCTGAGCGCAGTTCTTGTCATCCTGAGCGTAGCCGAAGGATCTTATACACACATGCCTGGTACTTAGAGATGCTTCGGCTGCGCTCAGCATGACGGCTCTCTTGCTGCTGGCATCACGGCTCTCTCGTTACTGACATCCAAAATATCTTATTACTGACAACATCACACGGGGTTAACCCGTGGCTCACTCTTCGCGACGGCGTCGGCGATAGCGCGAATATGATCTGGAGACGAGCCACAACAACCGCCAACAATATTCAAGAAACCACTGTCAGCCCATTCACGGATATGGTCGGCCATTTCTTCCGGCGTTAAGTCATACTCACCCAATTCATTTGGTAAGCCCGCATTCGGATGGGCTGACACACTACAGTCGGCGATCCGCGACAACTCTTGTACGTACTGACGTAAATCCTCGGGGCCAAGCGCACAATTCAAGCCAACACTAATCGGCTGCGCATGGCGCAAGCTATTGTAAAACGCTTCGGTGACCTGGCCGGTTAGGGTTCTGCCAGAGGCGTCCGTTATGGTGCCCGAAATCATAATGGGTAGCTCTACACCGTCTTCATCAAACACCGTTTTAACAGCGAAGACCGCGGCCTTGGCGTTTAAAGTGTCGAAGATAGTTTCGATCAAAATAATATCAACGCCACCCTCAATAAGGCCTCGAGTCGCTAATGAATAGTCTTCTACCAACTCGTCAAAACTGATAGCTCGAGCGCCAGGATCATTTACATCAACTGACACTGACGTTGTCTTTTGATTAGGGCCAAGCACGCCGGCCACAAAACGTGGCTTATCCGGCGAGTTATACCCGTCGGCGCTTTTGCGAGCTAGTTTTGCGGCCTCTAGGTTTAACTCATAAGCGTAGTCTTGTAAGTTGTAGCGTAGTAAGTCACTGGTCGTCGCATTAAAGTTGTTAGTCTCGATAATATCGGCGCCGGCTTCCAAGTATTGCTTATGAATGCCGGCAATTATTTCTGGCTGCGTCAGTACCAACAAATCATTCATGCCCTTGAGTGGAGATTTCCAGTCTGCAAAGCGCTTACCGCGATAATCTTCTTCTTCAAGTTTATGACGCTGAATCATGGTGCCCATGGCGCCATCAAGAATCAAAATTCGTTCGGCCATTAGCGCTCTGATTTGCTCAGATTTGTTCATAATAGAATGGCTAGATTAAGGCTGTTGTTGAAAACCGATGCGCTTACAGATTTCCTGTACTGGCTCGATTTTATTTAGGGTGTAGAAATGCAGACCTGGGACACCATTATCAAGCAGGTCTAGGCACAGATGTGACACCACATCCAAACCAAAGGCTTTTAACGACTGCTCATCGTGCTGATACTGCTCAAGGCGTGCACGAATCCAACGTGGTATCTCGGCACCACAGCCGTCGGAGAACCGAGTCAGCGTTGTATAGTTAATAATCGGCATAACGCCGGGCACGATCGGGGCACTAACTCCCGCTCGCTGAGCTTCTTCAACGAATGAAAAGTAACTATCCGCGTTGTAAAAATATTGCGTTATTGCTGAATTGGCGCCAGCATCAAACTTACGCTTAAGATACTGAATATCAGTAGATGGACTAGCTGACTCGGGATGAAAATCTGGGTAAGCAGCAACTTCTAAGTGAAGTTCATCAGCGAACTCATCGCGCACAAATTGAACTAATTGTTCAGCGTACTTAAAATGCCCACGCTCAACCATTCCACTAGGAAGGTCGCCACGCAACACAACAAGTCGTTTTACACCAAGTTCTAGATAACTCTTGATGGTAGATTTGATATGGTCGCGAGAGGCCCCGACTCCGGTTATGTGAGGTGCCGTAGAAGAGCCAGTCGCGAGCATGTTTTTAACCGCGTCAAATGTTCCTTCCTGAGTGCTTCCGCCAGCACCGTAGGTTACCGACACAAAGTGCGGTTCAAACTTGGCTAGCTGAGCATGCACTTTCATCAAGTTTTCAGAACTTGCCGGCGAGCGCGGAGGAAAAAACTCAAAACTTAGTTCAGGGGTGGTGTTCAGCTCAAGACTGTCATTGTCAGACATAATTGTCTCCTATAGACATTGATACAGCCATTTACAACACGGAAAGGTCCAGTGGTGTAAATCGATGCACCTAAATTTGATATTTCAGATCGGCTACCAGAGCCAGCGCTTTGGCTAAATGTGGCAAGCGATACTAGTGCTCGCCACAGTAAAACGAAGGAGTGCCTTTTGGCGCGGATCGAGGTGCTGTGACGCACATCAAGTCTGGAAGGGCCGCGCAAAAAGCCGCCCTTCCAGACTACAAACTAGTATCTATAATGATCCTGCTTGTATGGTCCTTCTACCGGCACATTAATATAATCAGCTTGATCTTGAGTCAATACAGTCAATTTCACACCAACACGCTCAAGGTGCAAACGCGCTACCTTCTCATCAAGATGCTTAGGCAAAATGTATACATCATTGCCGTACTCTTCGCCTTTAGTCCAAAGCTCAATTTGCGCTAAGGTTTGATTAGTGAAAGATGCTGACATTACAAAACTCGGGTGACCGGTTGCACAACCAAGATTCACCAAACGACCTTGTGCTAACAAAATGATGCGCTTGCCATCTGGAAAGATCACGTGATCCACTTGGTCTTTGATATTGTCCCATTCGCAATCGGCCAATGACGCAACGTCAATTTCGTTATCAAAGTGGCCAATATTACAAACAATAGCTTGGTCTTTCATTGCGTCCATATGCTCACGACGAATGATATTGTAGTTACCGGTTGTTGTAACGAAGATGTCGGCATCAGCCATAGCATCTTCAAGCGTTACTACTTGGTAGCCTTCCATTGACGCTTGTAGCGCACAGATCGGATCGATTTCAGTCACTTTTACGATAGCGCCTAGGCCACGCAGAGAAGCCGCGGAGCCTTTACCAACATCACCAAAACCACAAACCACCGCAGTTTTACCAGCGATCATTACATCGGTTGCGCGTTTGATTGAGTCAACCAAAGACTCGCGACAACCGTATAGGTTATCAAACTTAGATTTAGTTACTGAATCGTTTACGTTAATAGCTGGGAACGGTAAGTCACCGCTAGCAACCATTTGGTACAAACGCGCTACGCCAGTCGTGGTTTCTTCAGTAACACCTTGAACGCCAGCTAGACGACGTGAGTACCAGGTGTTGTCTTTAGCAAGTGTTGCTTTAATCGCGGCAAAAAGAAAGGTCTCTTCTTCGCTGCCAGGGTTATCGAGAACTGAAATATCTTTTTCAGCTTTTGAACCTAGGATCAACAACATTGTGGCATCACCACCATCATCAAGAATCATGTTCGGCCCAGTATCACCGGCCCAGGACATGATGCGATGAGTGTAATCCCAATACTCTTCTAGAGTCTCGCCTTTGATCGCGAATACAGGAATGTTCTGTGCGGCGATTGCTGCAGCAGCGTGATCCTGCGTAGAGTAAATATTGCAAGACGCCCAGCGTACTTCAGCACCAAGAGCGATTAGAGTCTCAATTAGCACTGCTGTTTGGATAGTCATGTGCAGTGAGCCCGTGATCTTGGCGCCTTTTAGCGGCTGCGCAGCACGGAACTCTTCACGAATTGAAACCAAGCCAGGCATTTCTGTTTCGGCAATCGCGATTTCTTTGCGACCGAAGTCAGCAAGGTTGATGTCAGCGACATAATAGTCGTTAAATTCTGGGATAGATGGATTAGCACTCATCTTTCGTCTCCGTTTAAAAAGTTAGAAAAATGAGCGTCGTTGCAGTTTGTTTTGCTGTTGACTCAGTTAATCAGTTAACTGAAAACGACAAAATAACCTCGCTTAAGCCTGACGAGAAGAACTCCCGTTGCAACGCTCCTTAAGCAATCTCGGCGATTATAGACACGCTCTCGGTAAAATTCTAGTGTAAAACTAAAGACTGTTAGTACTTTTAATTATGACTGTTAGCACTTTTACTAATGGCTGACAAGATCATTACCAACATACCTAGCGACTCAATAAGTCAGAGCTCAGCCTAGAAAGACGCCTCGTTACTCAGTCACCATAATGCGGCCGAATCTTGCTAACTATTGCCGCGGACACAGCACGATTTAGCCAAGCTTTGCGACTATTCGTGAGTCCAAACCGCAAATTGGTTGCCGCTCGGCTCCTCAAAATGAAAACGACGGCCGCCAGGAAATGAGAATATTGGTTTTACAATATTGCCGCCTGCGGCTTCTATCTTGGCTTGCGTGGATGCTAGATCATCACTGTAAAACACCGCTAACGCCGCACCTTGATCTGATTTACTTGCTAGCGCTGCTTTATAGAAGCCGCCACCACCTTGCAGGCCTTTCGCCTCAAAGGCGCTATAACCTGCGCCATAGTCAGTAAACGTCCAATCAAAAACGGCCTCGAAAAAGCGCTTGCTGCTGAGCAAATCGTGAGCAGGATATTCAAGGTAGTCGATTGATTCATGTTTACTCATATTTCTACACCACGCTGACGGCTATAAGTTTTCTGGTACCAAAGATGGTAACTCAAGCCAAGCTGGTCGCAAGCGATTATTAACTTTAATAATCTAAAGGCGGTGCGGGCCAATTAAGCGTCGGGCAGACTAAATATTGGCGCGCCGTAGCACTCTATTGCCGCTACTGAGAGCATAATAACGTCTGACTAATAGCTAAATCTCTATCAGCTCTGGGCCCTTTTTGTTTAAAGTCTTCGAAAAACACACGAGGCTTTTATGACCAAGGGCGTAGACTAGAACGCAATGCAACAATGATTAAATAATATGGTGGCTACTAGGTTCACATTTCGGCTTACTTTTTTCGCCCGACTAACGCGCGGATTTGGCACTCTGGCGCTCGGCTTATTGTTATTAGTAATATTGGCGGGTTGCGCCAGTACCCCGGCCATAGATACCGACGATAAGGTCATCTCGTCTATTCTAAGCTACCAAGCGTCACTGCCTGAGAACCACCCTGACTCCATCGAGCGAATATTTAAATTACCCGATAACGTTCGCCAGACAATACGAGAAAAATTTAACTCGAGCGATCGACATCGAAGCGCCAGAGAATTAGCGCAATGGCTCATGGACCCTAACGGGCACAATTTAAGCTACGACATAAGCGCTAACCTGACACCGGCCCAAGCATTCGAGCAGCGTCGCGGTAATTGCTTAAGTTTTACCCTGCTATTAGTCGAATTAGCCGCCGAACTAGAAATTAACTTAAGAGTTAACAAAGTTGACCTCCCTGATATGTGGGGGCAGGATTCGCAAGATGATCTGATTTTTTATCGACACGTAAATGCGGTTTTTAAAACCGTACACAGTACGCAAATTTTTGACTTGGCGATGGAAGAGTATAAACAAGGCTTCCCTCAACGACTGATTAGCAAGCGCGAAGCAGCGGCTCTACTGTTCAGCAACATCGGCATAGAACATCTGAAGAAGAATAATGTTGATAACGCGATTCACTATCTAAGCTTATCGGCATCTGTTTATCCATCTAACCCCGATATGTGGATTAACCTTGCGGCGGCCTATAAACATATTGGCATGTTAGATTTTGCCGAGAAATTGTATCTCCAAGCCTTCGCCATTAACGACAAAAATAGCCTTGCGGCAAGTAATCTTGAGCGCTTATACAGCCAACAAGGCCGAAAAGTAGTCGCTCAACGATTCCAGAAACTGGCCGCACGGGCGCGCAAACGAAACCCTTACCTGCACTACCAAAACGCCGAGGATGCGTATAAAGCAAAAGACTATCGAAGCGCCTCTAAATCGATAAAGAAAGCCATTCATCTGCACGCGGAGGACCCTGATTTTTATGAACTAAGTAGTCGTATCAAGCAGGTCATAAACAAGCATGTAGCGGCCATCAAGGATTTGGAGAAAGCGCATAATCTATCTGCAACCATCGAAGAGCGTGGACGATATGCCAACAAAGTCAAAATGGTGATCGCCAGAGTGAAAGAGCTACTAGAGCAAAACCCAAATCAAGGGATTCGCTCTAATTCAGCCTCTAGAGTCGATATTTATAGAGGCGGCTACGACTAGAGCGCTCGCTTATAATCTTATTTTTGGCAGCGAAAAAACTCACATCAGCCAGCTGAATAACGCGCGACACCGTGCGCATCGTAATCTAAGCTAATTTCTTTGCGATGCATTAAGTAATTTAAGTGTGCCAAGGTTTCACCCGTGGCAAGCAAGGTTTCGATTACATTCAATTCTCTATCAAACAAAACCGCACGCGCTTCAACTGGCGAGATAGGTGCGTCGACGGCTAAGCGAAGACGGTTTAATTGCGCATGATGATCGTCAATCAGCTGCTGCATTCGTTCAATATTGCCACGAAATGGTTCTTGGTGGGCAGGTAACATTAAAGTGTCGGCAGGCAATGAATCTCTTAGTTTCTCACACGACTCTAGCCAATCACCCAGCGGGTCTTTATGTCGATTTGAAGGGTAAACACTGACATTTGAAGAAATTCGAGCGATCGACTGATCACCAGAGATCATGGTGTTAAGGTCTACACAGTACAAACATGAATGCTCCGGAGAATGACCATTGCCTGAAACAACGCGCCAATCTCGGCCATCAATATCGATAAGATCGCCGTCTGTTATGAATTCGCACATGCTTCGCTGCACGCGAGACTCTAGCGGTTTATCATCGTTTTCCATGAAGCCTACGAACTTCTCTACCATCTCAGGGCTGTAACCCATTTCACGTACAAATGCCGATGCCTCTTGCTTAAATTCATCGGCATCACGATTAATTATCGATTCGTAATGTCGGTATTCGCCTTCAGAAATCAGTATTTGGCAATCGCAGCGTAACGCCAACCAAGACGCCAGACCTATATGATCTGGGTGAAAATGAGTAATGATTATCTTGTTTACTGACTCGGGCGTCAAAAAGCCGTCAAACACGGTTTCCCAAACATCTTTGCAGACCTGAGCATCATAGCCAGAATCAACTAAGGTCCAACCGTCGCCGTCGCGAAGAATCCAAAGGTTTATATGGTCTAAGGCGATTGGCAATGGAACTCGCAGCCAGTAGACGCCATCGACAACCTCGAATGGTATTCCGGGCTCTGGGCTCCAACGCATTTTAAACGGGTAGTCTAAAACCGGGCGCGGTGCGAATTCAGTCGATAGCTTATTCATTGATGCGGATAGTTTCTTATTGAATATTAAATTCAGCATATCTGCGCAAGCGGTCTAGGTCTGTGACAAGAAACCTACTGAAATTGGCATTTTTTATTGATCACTAAAAGGCTAAAACTGACCTAATCGCTAATTCTTGCAAACATTTACAGGCCAAATTGATCGCAAAAGTTTGCAGCCGTAGAAAGTAATGCTATTATTGTACAACAATCAAGAATAAGGGTTTTATTCACTATGAATATGATGGCAGCAGTTCATGACTTTGGCGAATCAGACGAAGCTCTCGACCTTAACGAATTGTGCATTCAACATCCAACGGCGACCTACTTTGTTAGAGCCAGTGGTGACTCAATGATTGATGCCGGCATTCATTGCGACGACATTTTGGTGGTCGACCGATCAATCGTCGCTCGAGACGGGGACATTGTTGTCGCTAATCTTGATCATTCATTTACCGTAAAAAAGCTCGAGCTCTCGCCCAAATTGCGCTTAATACCGATGAACCACCAAGACTCCGATTATGTCCCGACCAACATTGATGATGACTCAGCGTTCGAAGTGTTCGGTGTCGTCACCTATGTCGTTCACGCCGTCCGCTAGCAATTAATATTATGTTTGGCGTAGTCTATTGCCCCGACTTTTACATACAGTGTGAGCGCATATTTAGGCCGGAACTAAGCAACCAAATTTTATTGATCACCAGCAACGACCAACATGGCAATTCACAAATCATCACCAGCTCCAGAGAAGCGCGTGAGTTCGGTTTAGAACCCGGCCTAGTTGGCGAACAACTAGATCAACTACTAACCAGTGTGGCATCAAATCACAGCATAGAAGTGTGTAGCCCAAACTATGAACTGTATGCCGATCTGTCCTCACGCTTGATTAAGTCACTGGCACTATTGGCGCCGAAGGTGTCGGCCTATGCTAGTGATGAAGCGGTTTTAGGTTTGCAAGGCCTTAAGTTGCCTGAACTCGAGTCACTCAAAAGAGCCTCGGTTGCGGATGGCGAGCAAAACACCAGCGCTCATGGACAATACGCCATACAGCTAAAAGACACACTCAAGCAATGGCTCGGAATTTCAGCGGTCATTGGTATTGGCACCACCAAAACCTTAGCCAAGTTGGCCTGCAAAACGGCGCAAAATCAGGCTGAATATAATGGCGTTGTTGACCTCAGTAGCGCAGCACAGCGATCAGTAGTGCTAAAACAAATCGCGGTTGCCGATATCACCGGTGTGAGCAAAAAAGTAGCCAATCGCTTAAGCCAAATAAACATCCATACAGCCTTAGAGCTCAGTCAGGCGTCAAAAGATCAAGTTAGACGCCATAGTTCGATAATTGCTGAACGCATCGCTATCGAGTTATCGGGCTTGGCTTGCAAGGAACCCAAGCAAAGCGTTGCCGCGAGTGAGGTTTTTACCACAAGCAAGCAAATTGAAACGCATAGTTTAAAACACATAAAGCGTCTACTTAATACCCAAGTCCATAGCGCGACAGAGCAATTAAACGCGCGGTCAAATAGCTGTACGACAGTGACAATAAGCTTAGCGATTGGCCCACTATGCACTCAACAAGCGGTTTTTAGGCATGACCTTTCAGGCGAATTAGGCAAGTCAGCCGATTCCGTGTCACCTATTAGACAGCTTGCAGTACAGCTATTAGAAAGTGTCTGGAGCGATGGCTACCAGTATCAATCGTTGAGCTTGAGTTTAGGCGGATTGAGTGCCGGCGGCGGTGATCAGATCGGGTTATTCCCAATGACCAGCCAGAGGCCCGCAATTATGGCAAATAGTGACTCGCCGCAGGCAATTACCGTAGAGACGCTACTATCAATAAAAAATTCCCAGCTTGGAGGTCAAAAAAGGGCTCGACTGTCGCCCTCGTTTACCACTCGATGGAGCGAAATTGCCCGCGTTCGCTAAACCCTAGCAAAGGTCTTTTAAGGCAGCCCTAAGAAGTAGGTCTTATATAAGTATAAGTGCTTATTACTTTAGATTCTAAGAACTAAACGTTATAGTCGCGTGGACAATTTGGGCTATTGCGCCCAGCACCGTTTCAACGCGTTTTAGTCGACCTAGTGGCGGTGCTTTTCAAGACATTTTGTGAGTCTTTACTATGTATAAATATGATGCGGTCGATAAGACCATTGTTGCAGATCGAGTTGAGCAATTTCGTGGCCAAGTGTCACGTCATATTGCTGGCGAACTTAGCGCTGCCGACTTGGCACCGCTGCGTTTGCGCAATGGCTTATACATGCAAATTCACGCGCATATGCTTCGTGTGTCTATTCCGTATGGGCTGGTCAATTCAGAACAAATGCGAGCCTTGGCTCAGGTCTCGCGTCAATACGATAAAGGCTACGGCCACTTCACCACGCGCCAAAACATTCAGTTCAACTGGCCAGAGCTAGTCGATGTTCCGGATATTTTGAAAGATCTGTCGAACGTTGAAATGCATGCTATTCAAACCAGCGGCAACTGTATTCGTAATATTTCATCAGACCACTATGCGGGTGTAGCTACCGATGAAATTATTGACCCACGCCCCTACTGCGAGATTATTCGCCAATGGTCAACTCTGCACCCTGAGTTCTACTGGTTGCCACGAAAATTCAAAATAGCAATTACCGGCGCGACTGAAGACCGTGCTGCGGTAAAGTTTCATGACATCGGTTTAGAAGTAGTTCATAACCAGGCCAACGAAGTAGGCTTTCGAGTTTACGTCGGCGGCGGCTTAGGCCGAACACCGGTGATCGGCAAAGTAATCAAAGAGTTTCTCCCACGTGAAGATATCTTGTCATATTGTGAGGCGATACTGCGTGTATATAATCTTCACGGTCGACGAGACAATAAGTATAAGGCACGTATCAAAATATTAGTAAATGCCATGGGTATCGATGACTTTCGCGAGGAAGTCGACGCCGAGTGGGGGCACTTTAAGGACGGCAAGCTAAAACTGCATGATATCGATTTTGAGACAATGCAAGCCTTCTTCCCAAAGCCAGCTTACGAGAATTTGTCGGCGGGCGATGACCGAATTAGCAAATGGCGAGCCCTAGACAGCCGCTTTAAATCTTGGTATGACAACAATACAGTTGAGCACATTCAGCCAGGTTACCGCATCGTCAATGTCTCGCTTAAGGAACACGGCGTGGCTCCGGGCGACGCCACTGACACACAAATGGATGCCGTTGCGGCTATCGCTGAGCAATACTCATTTTCCGAAATTCGGGTCACTCACGAGCAGAATTTAGTGCTCGCAGACATTCGTGAACAAGACCTATTAGAGGTTTGGAAAGCACTCGATGCTGAACGACTCGCGACGCCAAACATTGGCTCGGTTAACGACATGATTTGCTGCCCAGGCCTAGACTTTTGTTCGTTGGCCAACGCCAGTTCAATATCAGTCGCCAAGCAAATCAATGAGAAATTTGATGACTTTGAAGAACTCTACGATATCGGCGAAGTGAAACTCAAGATGTCCGGCTGTATGAACGCTTGTGGCCATCACCATGTTGGCCATATTGGTATCTTGGGCGTCGATAAGAAAGGCGAAGAGTGGTATCAGCTCACGGTTGGCGGAGATGCTACAAATAATGCGGCGCTTGGCACACACCTAGGCAAAGCAATTGCCAAAGACAAAGTTGGCGACGCGATTGGCGACATATTAGAAGTCTATAAAGACCTTCGAAGTGATGATGAACGATTGCTGGATACTTTTCGCCGCGTAGGCATCGACCCGTTTAAACAAAAAGTATATTCGGAGGAGGTGTAATGTCGACTACCAAAACAGTGGCCAATAGAACCATTAAGGCTCGCTCCAAAGGAACTCCGGACCGAATTCAAAAAGACATTGTTAGCGCTAAAGCAATCGTCGAGAAAAGGATTGTAGATAATACAATTCACCATGTTGCTGAGACTGAAGCATTGAGCATGGCTAACTTACCACAAGGTGATATAAGTGTGCCCATGAGCTTATGGCTTGAGCATAAAGCCGAGCTTAAGACTCGCGATAGCTTGGTTGCTGTACAGATCGCCGCCGATCAGTTTCCGGAAGACTTTAGCGACGAGTATTCACAAATTTCGTGCATTGTATTACCAGTGGTTACTCACGTTGATGGCCGCTCATATTCGCACGCCTACAAGCTTCGTACTCGCTTTAACTATCGGGGCGAAATTCGTGCAATTGGCGACGTTAAGTATGATCAGTTAGGTTTTCTAGCGCGTGCAGGCTGTAATGCATTTGAGCTGCCTGAAGGAGAAAACCTCGAAACAGCACTAAAGGCTTTTACCGAGATGAGTGATGTCTATCAGCCCTCGAGCGACAGTGGCGCGTTAATTTTTTCTCGTCGACGAGCTATTCACTAGTCCACCAGTAGGCTTGTCAATATGCACATTACCTTCGTAAAAAAAATTCTCAGCTCTGGCGAGCTTTGTAAAAAGTGTCGTGAGGTTAGCGAACGCTTACAAGCTGAGGGCCTTCTCGATTCAATTAACTATATAGCCATAGCCGACGAGCGTGATGCGCAGTCTGAGGGTGTGCGCTTAGCCAAGCAGTATGGGGTTGCTCGTGCGCCGTTCTTTCTAGTAGAACAAGACGCTGAAACCATTGTTTTTGATATCTACTTTAAATTTAAAAAATTTATGCTTAAGCACGGAGTCGGTACCGCGAGTGCCTCTTCGCTATGATGAGAATTAACTAATGACCTCGGCTCTGTTACTTAAAATCGGAATTGTTCTGTTCATCTTTGGGCTACCTGTATATCTAGTCTATCTATTGATTAAATCAAACAAAGATAATTAGTAGTCGGTTGCTAGCGACACGCTAATCGTTACCCTGAGTAAACCTTTAGCATTGGCTGATTCACAATGGTGATATCGAAGTCGCTAGGCAATCTGTAAATGAGCGTGGCTATCTCGAAATAGAACAGCATCAGGTCAGCTTTGACCTAAGCCGCGTTATCAGAGTGACCTGAATACTATTTTGTACCTGCCGATATTGCTCTGCCGACAAAATTACGACATCGTCTTATCAACCGCCAACCCCGCCGGCGCCTGACAGGTTGGCATTATCTCCAACTTATTCACATTTACATGTTCGGGAAGACCCGCTATCCACTCAATGCTAGAGGCAATGTCGTCTGGCCTTAGTGCCTCGCAATTAGCATATACGGCGTCAGCGGCATCGCTATCGCCGTGAAAACGGACCTGCGAAAATTCGGTCTCGCTAATCAACCCTGGTACCAAGTTGGTGACTCTGACACGCGTGCCTAAGAGGTCCGCTCGTAAGTTCATAGTGAAATGATCAACGAATGCTTTGCTGGCACCGTAAACGTTACCGCCTTTGTAGGCGTAGTTGCCTGCGGTTGATCCAAGGTTGATGATGTGGCCTTTATTGCGTTCAACCATAGCCGGTAATACTTGGCGGGTTAAAAACGCCAAAGCCATACAATTGGTTTGAATCATGGTATGCCAATCGATCCAATCGGCTTTGTCTGCAGTCGCTAAACCCAACGCTAAGCCGGCATTATTGAGCAATAGATCAATGTCTTTGAATTGCTTTGGCCGCGCCTCTAGCTTGGCCGCCAATTGCTCAAAATCATTAACATCACAGGCAATAACATGGCAATCAGTTGCTAGGCTATTCGCTAGCTCGAGCAACTTAGATTCGCGGCGTGCAACTAGAATCAGTTGATAGCCAGCATTACTCAAGCGTGTTGCTGTCGCGAGGCCCAGGCCGGCAGACGCACCCGTGATTAAGGCGGTTTTAACATCCATAGTGAAGCGAATTAGTTTGTATTTATTGGGTCTAAACTATAAGCCAAGCAATCGCCTAAAACCAGATTGATTAGACGCTAGAGACAGATCAGCGCTACGGCATCATTTTTGGATCGCACTGGAAAACAGAGGTCTTCGCTTGGCGGGCACATTGCCGATTCGTCGGTCGAGTCTGGAGCCGATAATGTTTCGCCAAGAGACATGACTTTTTGCAACTTACCCTGCATTCCAGACGGCCTACCATCTACACGTGTCAAAGCGTATAACTCATTGTCGGAGTCTTGGCCGAAACCCGCGACTAGCTCTGAGGATCCAGGGCCTAAGAATTCCAAAATATTTTGGTCAGCATCTAGATAAAATAGCCTTCCTAAAAAATCGGCAAAAACATACCTCCCTTGCAATACAGGTATTTCAGTGCCTCGATAGACATAGCCTCCAGTAATAGATATTCCGTCATCATGATCATACTCGGCAATGGGATCTACTAAGTTATTCGGTAAGTTTGGAGGGGCTACACTGCTAATAAAAGTGCCCGTATTAGTAGTGTTATAAAAGAAGAAACTTCCTTCTTTCCAATTCCACCCGTAATTACCACCAGAGGTAACTATATCGACTTCTTCTATTTCATTCTGACCAACATCGGCCACGTACAATTCACCCGTACCCTGATCAAACGACATGCGAAAAGGGTTGCGAAAGCCAAACGCAAAAATCTCATCTTCTCCAGCCTCGCCGACAAAAGGGTTGTCCATCGGTATTCCGTATTTACCGTTTGCCGAACTATTACCGAGAGGGTCAATTCGCAAAATACTGCCCAATACATTTGTATTATTTCTACCCGTGCCCAGCAAACCATGCCCTGGGCCTTGATCATTCGCTCCACCGCCGTCGCCCAGAGATACATAGAGGTAATTATCATCATCAAATACTAAATCACCGCCATTATGGTTGCCTTGTGGCTGGTCTATGATCAACAGCGTGTCGCGTTTGCTAATACTCGAATTACAACTCGAGTCAGAAGCTCGATACTCGACAATCGCCGATCTATGATCTGGAAGGCGTTGAGGTGCGACGGTTGAGAAATCAACGTCTGTATCTTGGCTTTCTCGCCTCGGTTCGGACTGATAGGTATAAAACAGGCCATTACTAACAAAGTCCGGATGAAACGCCAGACCGAGCAGGCCTCGCTCATCGAATCCATTTACGCTTAAGGTAATAAGATTAGCGCTTACGTCATGAAATAAACTCTTTTCCCCAGTCATAAGATCAACTCTAAATATTTTACCTGTTTGCTCCACAACAAATAAGCTACCATCAATTCCCGGCGCTCGAACCGCTTTTAGTGGTGCATTAAAGCCGCCAGAAATCTCTTTTAACTCAACACTAATAGGGCCTAGTGGAATACTGACAACAGGATCGCTTATTTCATTTGAATCAGGAAAGTCTAAGCCAGTTGTCGGGGGTAACGCAGGTGGTGATTGATTAACTATTTCATTACCGTTCGCGCGGAAAACCGAATTAACGGCGCCCGCGGTCCAGCCAGGCTGATAACTGCCAATAATCTCATCCAAAGACTCGACTCCGTCACCATCATTGTCATCAAATTGAACTGTTGTTATTGCCGTGAAAATATCCCGACCATTGTCAAGAAACTCTTTTCTAATTTCAAAACCATAGGGATTCCACGGTTGAAATCCGTTGTCGTTCTGATGGCAAAGCTGACAGCCGTGTGGCTCAACACCAATACCGATATCATCAGAGTTTGAATCTGGATATATTGAACGCCATGCATTCAGATAAATTTCTAAACTATGAGCTGGTGTGCATTGAACAAAAAGAAAAACCAGAAAAGAAAACTTAAATGAACGCATAGGTAGGTTTTTTTGTCAGTAACAGGGTTAATTACAGTCGGGTTATGAAAACAAGTTATTAAACATGCCGGGTACTTCAATTCGCGGCGCGTTTCCGGAGAAACCAGACGCTGTACGGCGAAATACTGACGAGCCTGAACCAGGTACTACCCAATCTGAGACTTTGCTAAATATTGAATCAATCTCGGTTAGCGGGTCAATATCCGGACTCCGTAGACTGGTATTGTCGTATTTATCGACTTCGGCATCTTGAAAAATTTCGCCGTAAACACCACCACGAACACGTTCGCCAATAATCAGCATAAGGTTACCCTTGCCATGATCGGTACCACTGTCGCCATTGTCTCGAATTTGACGACCAAATTCGCCTGCGATTGTAATCGCTATATTCGCTCGATCTGACTCGCGCGGTAGGCTCGCCCAGAGTGATGAAAAACCACCATGCAATGCCGCAGGGTCGTTCGGGCTAGGGCCAAATTTACCACCGAAAATATCTTTAAGATTACTTTCTATGCCTCTCCCCGAAAACGGGTTGTTGGGGTCAGTTGCGAGTATCGCCGGCACCTGCCGTTGGTTACCATGACTGTCCCATCCGCCATAACTCATTGACATCACACGTGGGTCGAGCTGGGTTAAATCATTAACCGCAATCATGTCATAGAGATTTCTAATCTGGCGGCCAAAACCGGAGGACCGCAACACTCGGCGACCGTTATTACCAGCATCATTTGGGTCAATATTAACGCCCGCTACAGTCTCATAGAGCGCACGAATATCTTGCGGTATCGGAATATCGGTATCATTCAATAGACCACTGACAAGTTCACCAAACTGGCGCACTGTACGCTCGTGATCTCTGGCTTTTCGGTAAGCCAAGCCTATCTTTTCTTGGCGTAACGCGGCGTAATAACTTTTTGCTGCGCGACCCATTTTGTCATCGAAATTGGTCAACTGATCTGACTCTACGTTGAAGTCAAACAAACCTATATTGCGTGAGTTTTCTATCGACCGCAGATCAATATTATCGGTAGACGCTGGGTTATAATTTGGTGCGGAGCCAACCGGTCCAAACAAAAATGGGCTCGGTGAGCTGGTTAACGAAATTGCCTTGCCACCCGCCGAACGCGCTAAACGCCCACCCCAGCCTGACGCATCTCGATCGTTTAAACTGCTAAGCACATCGCCCTGTTCTAACATTTGTGATGACAAGTCGTGAGCGCGATTAGTACCGCCCACGGCATTGAACACCAGCGCCGCATTGCCGCGACTGAACATGTCAATCAACCACCCAGCTTCTCGCCAGATACCAAATTTAACACTACCATTAACACCGCTGGCATCAACCAAGCCTTGGCTGTTCCAGCTTCCGTTGCCGACGGTAAACTCGACATAGTCATCTTCATAACGTTGTTGTGCGCTAACCCCGGTCTCAGCCAATTTATGTGCACGGGCACGATGTTTCCAATATTTGCCACCAAAACTATCGTCTGATGGGTCGTAGGCCGGAACAATTAAATGTCGAAGGTCTGGCCCGCCACTCAAATTTAGGTTAACTAGAATCCGCTTGTTCAACGCCGCCGGCATCGCCGCCGCATTTGAGATTAGGTTGGGTAAAGTACCAGCGCCTAACACTAAGCTAGAGTAAAACGCAGATTGTAGAAACCGTCTTTTATCAAAATCATTATTATTCATTACTGGCCCTCCGCAAATACAAATGGTGTGGTAAAGATAAAGCCCAGAGCAGAACTAACACGCTCGCGCGCATGTTTCCTGACGTTGGCACCACGGTTAAAGCCTTCAGTCTCATTAAAGTTAAGCGTCACTTGCCCGAGCTGCGAGAGAATATCTTGAATCTGTGGGTTGCTAGCAATGTCATCCCCAGTGAGCGCGGCGTTTAACGCAGCTAGCTCGTGAGGTAGATAGCTTCCTCCATCATCGAACTCGCGACAGTAGTTGTCCCAACTACCATCAACATCGTGAGTGAGAATATCTATGATCGGCGCATCACTGGCGCCCTGGTCTATTTGATAATCAGCGATCACACACATCACCATATTAAAGTCGTGCGCATAGTCGCCGTCATTGTCGTCATCTATATCTATTCTTGCGGCACCGAGCAAGGAGTAAAGATGAGCTCGTTCTAGCTCTGTATAATTCTCCATACTACCGGTCACATGGTTCCACAACCACGGCGCAATGTCCTCGACATAGTATTTTCCGTCGGCTCTTTGTGGCAGCACTGTCGGCCATTTCTTTTCCCACGGTCCACCAAGATCACAGCGATCACATGCCACTGCATTTCGGATCAGGTCTTCTCTATCAGTTAATAGGTTAAAGTTATTTTCAAATACCAGTGCTGAATCAGCCGCTTCCTGCCCTGTTTGACCGCCAAATACATTGTGTGTCGGTCTGAAAAACTCACCTGCATCATCATCGCTAATCACACCACCGACAGAACGACCGGCGCGCCCGCCGTCATAAGTAGCACCACCAAAAAACGCTTCTAGGTTATCGATGTTGTGCTTGTTAGCGATAAATAAAGCCCGCTCGTGACTGGTCAGGTATTTAACCTGGCTTGGCCCATGAAGTAACTGCGATACCGCGTATGCACGAATAAATTGTAGTAGGTTTTTTTGACCAACAGGCATTGATGCCCAAGCTTCTCGCAGCTGGTTTTTACTCTTTTCACTCAGGTTATCATCGGCTAATACGGCAACGATCATTACTGGTAAGTTTTTAAGGCTTTCAGGGTGTTGCATAGAGATTTGCATCAGACTATCAATTTTCGCGCTAGCATCAGCTCCCGACACCGTTTGCCCAAGTATTAGCAGTGGAGTAGCATCGCCTTGGCCATCGTCAATGCCGTTGCCCTGATAATGCTCACTTGTACGAAAATCAACGACCAGCCCGTCGTCCTCACTATCGTCATCCAAAATCGGCATGCCCGTGAGCATTTTGGCGGTATTCGGAATGGTCACATTCTCGTGAAAATCTGGTCCGTCTATACCATCGCCAGGGATCGGATCATAGTCACCAAAGATACCGTAGAATAGTTGATGAATTTCGCGCGCAAAGTCCTCATTACATTGGCAAGTATACTCACCGAGGCTGCGATCAAAGCGCCATCTATTGCGGTCATGGCCATACTGTTCTGCAACGGCGGCCGATTTAGCCGCTATCGCCATCACTTTATGGTACGGCAGGCCGGCTTCATGAGCTTGCATAATGATGTCGAAGTATCGAGCCATTTGCGCCCTGCTAACAGCGGCATCCAAATTGGTCGCCAAATGGTAATTTGTCTCCCAAAAACCAATTCGCTGACGGAACGGGTTAAGCCCTCGAACCGTAATCATACGGTTAAAGGCATCATCAAATCCGCTGCTATTAAGAGAGAAACTATCTCGCCGGCTGAGCGGAATTGGGATGTTGGAACTCTCACTAGATAGAAACGTTACCCATTCCAATAAGGTTCCGTGCTGGGTAGCAGAATCAGTATAGGTTTCGCCTATCGCCAGTGGTGATAACTTCAGGTTATGCTCGTCAAAGTTGAGCATTTCTTTGATCGCGTCTAGCGAATCCATGTCTGCCCAAGCTTGAATTTGTTGGCCTTGTGCGTGGCCGCCAAAGGCAAATATTTTTAGTACTTTACGCACCGCTCGCTCGTTCCATTGGCCTCGAGAGAGTTTAGGTAATGCAAATTGAGTTTGCTGCAGAGAAGCCAGTTCGAGTCGAGTCAAGGTCAGCACTAAGCCAGGACGTACAACTCGAACAAGAATATAATTTACTGAACGTTGATCGCGCGTAGGTATTGAATAGCAGTTATCCTTTCCCTCGAATACCGGCGCAGCAACGCCATTCACTTCAACGATGATATCGCCACTTTGCAACGTTTGATTGGCCAATATGTCGAGACAAAATTCGACATCGTCGCCTTGATTATCAAACACCGCAAAGGCAGCATCACTCACCGTTATTGGACCGGATATCGGCGTGGATAGGCCAACTTCAACGCGGTCTCCGTTTGGCTCAGGGATTGCGTCTAATAGAAGCATATTCAACGCAGCCATTACGCCGGCCATACGCTTCGGCTCAAGACCTTGAGCGCCGATTGCGTTTTGAGTGCTGATGGAAAGTAATAGAAAGGCCACTGCCAGCGTTCGCGAACAGCGCTGTGCTTTTAACACAGTGGTTTTGAATAGAGACGGGTCATCTCTGAATAACATTATCGACATTGGGGGTACCGAGTCTTTGTTTGAGTCTATTTTATAATGACCACTAGTTAGGAGTAATTACTCCGAAAGACCTAGTGATGGCCCCCGCCAAAAAACATACCGCTTATAACCCGAAAAAACAATAGTCGATTGTTAAAAATTTATCTCAATTCTTTTGAACTTTTAATAAAACTCTGTGTGAGTTCGCATAGAATCTGCGTTTCTAGCAATAACGTCTAGCTATCTAGCGCCTTACTGACAATTTCTGTCACGTCTTTGGCCAGGTTTTCAACTTGACTAATACGTTGTATCTGAGTTTTCATTGCTAATTTATTCGGTTCTGAGTAGTTCTTCCAATTGTTAAAAACCCCCACCAACCTAGCCGCTACTTGAGGATTAATTGTATTTAGTTCTATAACCCTGTCGGCCAAAAACTCGTAACCCTTGCCGTCTTGACGATGAAAACCGACCAAATTACTGGTAAACGCACCGATTAATGAACGCACTTTATTTGGATTGTTCATCGAAAAATCTGGGTGCGTTAATAACTCTTTAACATCATTCAGGGTTTCAGATTTTGGTGTCATAGCTTGCAATGCAAACCATTTATCAAGTACCAATGTATCATGTTGCCAGTGACGATAAAAATCGTTTATCAGCACTGCGCGTTCTGGATAACTCGACATTATCAGCGCACTAAAGGCCGCTAATCGATCTGTCATATTGCTGGCGATATGATATTGGTGACTTGCTAACGCATGGTAAGCCGCCTGTTCTGTGGCCACTAAGTAAGTCAACGCTCTATTCTTTAACGCCCTCTCTGCGACAGCTTCGGCATCCAGTGAAAATCCAGAGCGTTGATTGTTATTAGCATACAAGGCGTGAAACTGTGACTCAAGGTCACGTGCTAAACGGCTGACACACTGATCTCTTAGGCTGGCGATACGTTGCGGGTTAATCGGTGAGCATTGTTCAGCAATATAGGCCGCTGACGGTAAGGTCAACATTTCGGCGTACACAGCTTTGTCTTCTGGATTTGAACTTATTAATCCTTGCATTGCCTTCAATAAGTTTTGATAAGCAGGCTCGCTAATCTCGCCTGTTTCTAAAGCAGGGAGAATCATATTAAGAGACAAGCGTTGGATAGCCTCCCAGCGTGAAAAACCATTATCATCAAACTCTATTAGACCAGCGAGCTCCTGATCTGACTGCATAGTATGTAACTTGATAGGCGCTGAAAAATCTCTCAATAAAGATACCAACGGTTTACTGGCTAGACCTTTGAATTCAAAACTCTGTGACCGTTGCTCTAACACTAGCGTAGTCTCTTGCAACTTATCGCCGGTTGCCGAAAAAAGTGCCATTGCTAGCGGAATGACAAATGGTTCTTTGTCTTTTTGATGTGGTGTTGATGGGCACGATTGAGCGAAATCTAAATAAAGTATGTCGCCCTCGAAACGCTGAGTTAGATGCACTTCTGGGGTTCCAGACTGGGTATACCAACGTCTAAATTGTTGCAAATCGATATCGTTTGCTTGCTCTATTGATGTGACAAAATCCTCGGTAGTAACCGCTTGGCCATCAAAGCGATCAAAGTAAAGATCGGTGCCTTTACGAAAGCCCTTAGCACCGACTAAGCGATGCATCATGCGGATAACTTCGGCACCCTTCTCGTAAATAGTGACGGTATAAAAATTGTTAATTTCTTGGTATGAATCGGGCCGAATAGGGTGCGCCATGGGGCCGGCATCTTCTTTAAATTGATATGCTCTAAGCACCTGTACATCACGAATTCGCTTAACCGAGCGTGATCCCATATCAGCACTAAACTCTTGATCTCTAAAAACCGTAAAGCCTTCTTTTAAACTAAGCTGAAACCAGTCACGACAAGTTACCCGATTACCCGACCAATTGTGAAAATACTCGTGACCAATTACGCTCTCTATACCTTCATAATCGGAGTCGGTTGCGGATTGCTGATTGGCCAGCACGTACTTAGAGTTGAAAACATTAAGCCCTTTGTTTTCCATCGCCCCCATATTGAAGTCATCGACCGCGACGATATTATAGATATCAAGGTCGTACTCGCGGCCATAGACATCTTGGTCCCACTGCATCGAACTTTTAAGCGACTCCATCGCATGCTGACACTTTTCGATATTATGCGCTTGAGTATAGATATTTAACTCTACTCGCTTACCACTAATGGTTTGATATCGATCACTAATATGCTTTAGGTCGCCGGCAACCAAAGCGAACAAGTAGCACGGTTTTGGATGTGGATCATGCCATTTTGCCCAGTGTGTTCCATCTGCGTTATCACCTTTTGCGCCAGGATTTCCGTTTGACAAAAGCACTGGACAGACAGTTTTATCGGCGCTAATCGTCACGTCATAAACACTAAGAACATCTGGACGATCAGGGAAATAAGTTATTCGACGAAAACCCTCGGCTTCGCATTGAGTACAAAAATTACCGCTCGAGCGGTATAAGCCTGACAACTCGGTGTTCAAATGAGGCTCTAGTTTGGTTTGAATTTCTAGACTAAAAAAGTCTGGCACATCGACAATGGTTAGCGTTTCGTCACTACACGAATATTGACTATCATCTAGCCGCTTACCGTCAATTTTTAGGTGCTTTAAGGTCAGCTTTTCACCATCCAATATTAACGGCTCATTGCCCTTTCCTTGGCGCTCTATACGCAGGATTGTGGTAATGATTGCTCGCTCGTTACCAAGCTCGGCAGTCAAGGAAATTGTTGGCACCAAAAATTGGGGAGCTTGGTAATCTTTAAGATATACCGTGGATGGGCTCATAGATGGTGCGAAGTCAGTTTCTAACATGGTGTCGGCAAGCTCTATTAAAAAGTAGTGTTAAACAATTATGCGATTGATGTCGTTTTCAAGTTGGCCGCTAAGCTGGGCTACTAGGCAAATCCAGCCCAAACAGGGTTAAGCTCTTTCGATAGGTCAACCGCACCACCGAGACGCGCCCACGGTTGCTCGGTCGAATGAAAATCAGAGCCCACCGAAGAGTACAAACCAAACTGTTTTGCTAAATCAGCAAGCATTGCCGATTGTTGTTTATCGGTAGTAGAGGTAGAGACCTCGATGCCTTGAATACCGGCCCGTAGCATCTCGCTAATTAAACGAGATAATTTGGTGCGCGTTAACTTATAGCGGTTTGGGTGCGCCAGCACACCGATGCCGCCGGCCGCGGTAATCCAAGCGCCAATTGCCTCTACATCAGGCCACAACATTGGAATGTATCCAGGTTTACCCTTTACTAAGTAGCGCTTGAACGCTTGCTTCTTGTCCTTGGCGTAACCTTGGTCGACCAGGGCCTGGGCAAAATGTGGTCGTGTCGGCACACCACGCTCTCGAATTAACCCAGTCACATCTTCTCGAAGAAAAATGTCGTGCTGCTCGAAGTCTTCAAACATGGCTTCGGCTCGATCAGCTCGGCGCTGCTTATTTTGCACCACGCCGGCCTTTAGTATTTTATTGTTCGGGTCTACATTTAAGCCAACCACATGAATAAGCTGCTTTTCCCAAGTGCAAGAGAGTTCAATACCATTAATAAGATTTATGCCTACTTTATCGGCCGCAAATTTGGCCTCTGGCAAACCATCCAGGGTGTCATGATCGGTTAACGCTAAGTCGGTAATACCGGCTTTCGCTGCTAGAGCAATTAGCTCAGTAGGGCTTAGCGAACCATCAGAAAAGTGCGAGTGACAATGTAAATCAGCTTTCATCAGCTATAGACTCCTGATGCTCACTGGATAGCAGTTCGGTGTTATTTTGGTGCTCATATTGTTCATCATATTGATCTAGAGGAAAACGGTAAATAGGTTCGTATTCAGCGCCGGTGGTGGTCAAAACACTTTCGAATAATACAACTTCATCAATTAGAGGCTCAAATGAAACGTTCAACGGAATGCTCCCAGCGAAGACGTTTCTACTATGACGATAACGCCCTAAGGTGACATGCGGTATGAATTTTCGTTTATCAATCAACATATCAGCCGACTTAATTGCACTTATCACTTGTCGGTGTAGACACTTGATCTCGTTCGAACGATTAACCATTGCCGCGATTAGTTTTGGTCGCGTTTCCGGAAATGGGCTTAGGTGGCTTAGCTCCGCTTGAAACTCGACTTGGCGAATATGGTAGTCGAGTTGCTCAGCAAGAACCTCAAGACCGGCCTCATGCTGTTCACCTAGAAACGCTAAGGTTACGTGGTAATTCTCTTGGTCAACCCACCGGACCGCACCGCTTTTATCTTGGTATGACATTTTTGCCGCTAGATCACCTAATTGATTGGCTGTTTCACGTGGGATAGGTAGGGCTACAAAACTTCTAATCGTCATTGCATTTATCACCAAGATAAGTCTGACTAAAGAATACCATCGTCGTTGTCAATTCGCTGCCTCTTTTACCGCAGCAGGCAACAAAGTCTGCTTATTTACGAGCAAACTAGTTTTTACGCTGACGCTAGCTTATGGTGAGATCTCCGATAGAAACTTATCGCTTATAGAAATTTATCGGCTAGAATAACTAGAGTCATTAATATGCAGATTGTAAAATCAAATAAACAGCGATTGCTACAAGCCATTGCGGAGCTCAAACAAGAGCACCGAGAGCTTGATATTACGATTCAAGAAATAGCTGAGCAAGTGCATATCAATCAACTTGAAATTGGACGCCTGAAACGTCAGAAGCTAAAGCTAAAAGATACTATAGCTAAGCTTGAGAGCGATTTGATTCCAAACTTGCATGGCTAACGTTTTAGCACTTAACGCAATATAAGTGCGCAGCTACTCTGTCAACTAATCGAGCAACCAAGCGACATCAATGCAGACTTCACTAACAATAACCTTGTGCTGAACCAATCTTAAGGAATCTCCACTATGCGCCAAAATTTACTTTCTATCGCCATCTCAGCCACTTTGCTTATCGCGACATCGCCGGCGCTAGCCGCCGCAAATTTATCAGAGACCATAAAGAGCGATTACCAAAGCTATCTTGGCCCTTTATTTAAACACTTTCATGCCAACCCAGAACTAAGCACCGTCGAAAATAAAACCGCTGCGCGTATGGCGAAAGAGCTACAAGAGGCCGGCTTTACGGTAACTAGCGGGGTTGGTGGCACCGGTGTTGTAGCTATGTTGAAAAACGGTGATGGGCCGCTTGTAAGTATGCGCGCCGACATGGATGGTTTGCCGGTTGAAGAAAAATCAGGCCTAGATTACGCGTCTAAGTTAACTCAAATCGACCCTATTACCGGCAATCAAGTACCGGTAATGCACGCCTGTGGTCACGACGTCCATATCACTAGTTTAGTGGGAACAGCTCGGCGAATGCAGGCCATGAAAGACCAGTGGTCTGGCACACTAATGCTTATTGTTCAGCCTGCAGAAGAGCGCGTGCTTGGCGCTAAGGCAATGATGGACGATAACTTGTACCAACGCTTTGGCACCCCAGACTATGGTTTGGCATTTCACGTAACAAGCGGTCTAGAAGCAGGTAAAATCGGTGTGACCGATGACAGCCCGTACGCTGGAGCGGACACCGTAGATATAGTCATACACGGGGTTGGGGCCCATGGCGCTTACCCTCACGCAGGCAAGGACCCCATCGTACTCGGCGCTCAGATCGTCATGGCCTTACAAACACTAGTAGCGCGAGAGTTGCCGCCTCGCGACCCAGGCGTAGTCACTGTTGGCTCGTTTCATTCAGGCACCAAGCATAATATTATTTCCGACCGTGCGGTATTACAACTAACCGTTCGCAACACAAGTTTAGAAACCCGCAAGACTCTACTAGACGGCATCAAACGTATTGCTGAAAATATGGGTCGCGTTGCCGGCTTACCCGACGACAAACTTCCTGAGGTCGTGGTCTCAGAAGAAAGTGTGCCGCCGACCATCAATGATACTAAATTAGCACAACGCTTACGCGCCCTTTGGGTAGACAAGATGGGTAAAAACATTCTAAGTGAAAAACCAAACAAAGGAATGGGCGCTGAAGACTACCCGTTTTTTACTACCGAACCATATATTCCCAGTGTCTATTTCGCTATTGGCGGAACCCCGGAGGCCGACTTTGAGGCGGCCGAAAACGGTGGCGAGCCGGTCCCGAGCCACCACAGCCCGCTATTTAAAATAAGCCCTGAACCGGCAGTTACTAGCGGTGTAGAAGCGACTGTATTGGCATTGATCGACTTGATGCGAAAGTAAGCGCGTCTATAGGATGAACAAGCAATTCTCCACTGACGAGGCACGGTTACTCGAACAAATCATGACGCTAAGACGCGATGTTCGCGGCAACCATTTCATAGATCGTGAAATATCGAGCAGTGATATTGAGAAAATACTACATGCTGGTTTGCTCGCACCCTCGGTTGGCTTTTCACAGCCGTGGGAGTTTGTTGTAATTCGAGATCAAGCGATCAAAAAAGCTATAGCCGATGACTTCGAAAGAGAAAATAACAAGGCAGCTAAATTATTCGAAGATAAGCAACTCGATCAATATTCCCGTCTAAAACTTGAGGGTATTTTAGACACCCCGGTGAATATTGCGGTGTTTTATCGTCCATCGCAAGAACCAGTGCTCGGTCAAACAAGTATGCTCGACATGGGCGAGTACAGCGTTGTTTGCGCGGTTCAGAATATGTGGTTAATGGCCCGCGCGATGAATATAGGCATCGGTTGGGTTAGTATTCTCGATGCTCAGGCGGTAAAGAAAACCCTAAACGCACCACAACAGAACAAACTCGTGGCTTACCTATGCGTTGGCCATGTTGATGAGTTTCTAGACAAGCCCGAGCTTGAGAGGCTAGATTGGAAGCAACGTAAAGCGACTGACTCGTTGGTCTATCAAGACTCCTACTAATTAATATCAGGCATGTTTTTTTTACTATTAAATAAGATAAGTCCATTGAGCAGGTTGAACGCTTCATTCAACTGGTAATCTCGAGCGAGCAACTGTTGTGCTTCTTGCTGTTTCTTTGTCGGTTTCTCTGAGGTCTCTTTTTTGCCACTATCGTTGTCTAATCGACCGGGTAAATCATCTTCTTTGATGCGTTTAAAGCCCTCTTCGCGGTCTTTGAATTCTCTGTATTCAACCAACACGTCAGGCGTAATGCCTGCGGCTTGAATCGAGCGGCCACTCGGCGTGTAATAACGAGCGGTAGTAAGCTTAATTGCTTCTTTATCGTCGATATTGAGCACGGTTTGTACCGAACCCTTACCGAATGAATCGGTACCAAGTATTAGCGCGCGGCCATGGTCTTGCAACGCTCCAGCGACAATTTCTGAGGCGCTGGCTGAGCCGCCATTTATCAGTACTATAAGAGGTTTACCGTCAATAAAATCACTCGCGGTGGCGTTGTATTGTTTGTCGTTAATCGTAGACCGGCCTTTGGTCGAGACGATTTTGCCTTCATCGATAAACACGTCAGCAATCGAAATGGCGCTGGTTAATAAGCCCCCTGGATTGTTTCTTAAGTCTAGAATTAAACCTTCAAAACCTTCGCTCTCTCGTAATTGTTTTAGCTCTTTGCGAAAGCTCTCAGCGGTAGCGATTTGAAACTGGGTAACTCTGAGGTAGCCTATTGCATCACTTAGTCGCTTACGTTTTACCGAACTTAAACGTACCACCGCTCTAGTTAACTCGACATCAAACGGGTCTGGCTCCGACTCTCGTAATATAGTGATTGTTATCTTACTTCCCGGCTCCCCACGCATTCGCTCGGTTGCCTCATTAAGGCTTAAACCGGTCACTGTTTTGCCATCCATGCGAATAATTAAATCACCCGTCTTGATTCCAGCTTCGGCGGCGGGCGTATCATCTATGGGTGCCACAACTTTGACGAAGCCGTCCTCCATGATCACTTCCATGCCAAGCCCATTAAAAGCGCCTGTGGTTCCCTCATTTAGATCGTCGTAGCGTTGCCCTTTTAAGTATACAGAGTGAGGATCTAAACCACTCAACATCCCTTCTACTGCGTATTCGAGTAGTTTTTCGTCACTGATGGGCTCCACATAGTTAAGCTTGATGCGGGTGAAAATCTCAGCAAAGGTTCGTATTTGTTCGAGAGGTATCGGTGTCTTTTCTGCTGCTTCGGTCGCGATCTCAGTTTGTGCGGACAATGGACCACTAGCGGCCAACAGCACTAACACTGAAACGGGCAATATGTATCTTAAACGCAGGCTTTCCATCATTTGTTAATTCTCACAAAGTCTATTTATTAGCATTCAGCTAAGCTTCTAGTGCTGATAATAAGGTAAAAGGTTGAGATTGTGCTCAGTTGTTAGCACAGTTTCAAGTAATAGCCCTCTAGCGGCACCATTTGGAAGCGTCTATTGGTGTCGCGTTATCACGTATCTCAAAGTAGAGGCCGTGCGACTTCAGGCCTCCGGTCTTGCCACTATTGGCTATGGCCTCATCGCTGGCGACTACGTCACCAACTTTTTTCAGTAAACGGTCATTATGGCCATACAGGCTAATATGGTTGTCGCCATGATCGACAATAATCAATAGACCGTAACCTTTGAGAAAATCACCGAAGATCACCCGCCCGCGAAAGATAGATTTCACTGGGACCGAGCCTTGAGTACTAAAAAATGTACCCTCAGAGCGCATCCCTGATTCGGCTAAACGACTACCAAACTGTCGTGTTGGTTTAGTCGAAACAGGATAGGAAAGGCGCCCTTTTTGACGCAAAAACCCGCCCTCCACTGGCAACCTTGTTACCACTTGAACCGGCTTATCGCTGTTTACTTTAGACCGTTCGCGCTGAAGCCTCTCAGCTTCCTGTTGTTGTTTAAGCTGCTCTAGACGCTTTAACTCGGCGGCTTGCTTTTTCAGTTGGAGAAGTAACGATTGTAGGCGTTTTCTGTCGGTTTTTAGCTTTTCCAGGGTCTCGGCATTGGTGGCTATTTTCCTATCTAGTTTGGCTATAGAAGTAGCTCGAAGCCGTTTTGACTTCTCGAAATCGAGCTGCAGTTTGGCTTTCTTCGTACGCTCATCATAGAGTCTATTTATACTCTCTGACTGCTCTTGCTTTAATATTTTAAGCTCACTTGCCTGTTGCGCTAATAGTTCAAACCGACCCTTGAGCGCGCTTGAAAAATACTGATAGTAATTACTTAAGCGCCCCACAGCATAGGGGTTTTCTTGATTCAATAACTGTTTAACCAAGTTTGGTTTTCCTTGTAGATATCGACTGCTAAGTAAGCTTTTAAGCGCTTCTCGGTTGTCGAGCTGAGACTCTTCTACTGCGATAATTTGTAGGCTTAATGCATCATACTCGTGCTTATTTCTAGCTAAATCGTAGTCGGTTTTCTGCAAAGACTGGTCTAATTTGTATAAGGTTTTCTCGGCCGCTAGGAGCTTGTCGCGCTCACTTGCTACTAGGGCCTTATTGGCATTCAGGTTACGACTAATCTTATTTATCTGATTGCTGATATCACCAATAGACTGTTGATACTTTTTGCCGTTTTGCTGAGCATTTGCTTGTGAACCTGGGCCCACAAAAAGTGCCAATTGAAGCACCAAGATAGAGGTAAGCGGTAGGGATAATTGAAACGGTCTGGACATCTTTATTTGTAGGAGTTTTTCCTTATTATTAGGCCGTTTTTAAGGCTTTGGTGTTGTATACTTCGCAGCTATTTTAATTATAGCTTGTTGCTCTCTTTTGATCTGGGTTGTTTTGGTCGAAGCTTTTTAAGTAAACGCTTTTCGAACTAAACGTTGGTTAGATTTCATCTGACAACCAATCAATGGTGTAAGGCCAGCTTTGATGATGACAAATTATACGTATGTTTATTGAGTTCATTAACGAGAATTTATGGTGGTTCGTTGCACTGGCTGTAGTGTTTAACCTATTACTATTGTCGGTACTACAAGGGTCGGTTCGCGGCGCGAATAGAGTCTCTGCATTGGAGATGCCGGCACTTCAACGAAAAGGAAAATCGGTGATAGTCGATGTCAATAAGGCTGAACACTACGCCGCATCACACATTCCCAAATCGGCGAATTTTCCACTCGAAGTGTTGAATGCTGATAATAAGGACCTACTAAAGCATAAAGACAGTACGGTGATTGTGACTTGTCAAACCGGCTCGCGAAGTGCCAAAGCCGCTAAGCAGTTACTTACATTGGGGTTCAGTAACGTGAACATCCTTAATGGTGGCCTGGTCGCCTGGTCGAAAGAGAACCTACCCCTTACTAAATTAAAAGCGTAAGCGATAAAACACTAGGGCAGCGACCCTGTAAAACATATACAAAATAACGAGAAAATCATGGCTGAAGAACAAGCAAAGCAAAACACTTTTGATATCCGCAAAATCTACGTAAAAGATATTTCAGTTGAGTCTCCTAATGCCCCGGGTATTTTCTTAAGAGACCCCGGCACTCCAGAAGTAAGTGTAGACGCTAGCATTAAAGCCAGTAAACTAGAGCAAGAAGGTTTCTACGAAGTTACCTTAGGCATGACCATCACCTCTAAAATGGCTGAAGAAATGGCTTTTTTGGTAGAAGTTCAGCAAGCTGGAGTGTTTCATATCCTTGGTTTACCCGATGCTGATCTACCTCTCGCACTTGAAATTGCTTGCCCAAATATATTGCTGCCTTTCGCTCGCGAAGCCGTTTCAGACCTAGTTGGTAAAGCAGGTTTCCCACAGCTTCTATTGTCACCGATTAACTTCGAGGGCCTGTATCAGCAAAAGCTTCAGCAAAAAGCAGCCAGTGAATCTGAGCCGGCTGCTGAAGATGTGCCTCAGCAATAACCTGCTGCTAAGGGCCCTTAAGCAAGTATTTTTTACATTACCTGAAATATCACAGGTTATAATCAGGTCTTCAAACTTAAGAGGACTTTAGTATGAACGATATGAATTCACTAATTCGCTTAGCATTGATACTCGCTATGTTGCTTGCAGGCTCGGCGTGCACCACTTTAAGGATCAGTGATGACCCTACCGATCAAATTAGTAATGACCCGCTGTCCGGGCTAAACCGTAGTGTCTATGCATTTAACAGTGCTGCCGACAAAGCATTATTTCGACCGGCGGCCAGAGCTTATGATGCCGTTGTGCCTGATCCGGCGCAAACGGCAGTAGGCCATTTTTTTAGTAATTTAGGCGAACCCGTTAATGCATTAAATAACTTATTACAAGGTAACGTAGAAGGTGCTTTGAGCTCCACCTATCGTTTCGCGGTAAATAGCACC
>JBLHXJ010000005.1:0-29717 GCA_047629535.1 Arenicella sp.
ATGGACGGCATCAAAAGCGTCGAGCGTGGTGACTTTATAGGGCGATCTTCAGTGGTTCGAAAAATCCGATATGGCATGCCTGAAAATGTTGATTTGAAGTATGTCACGATGGATTCTCGAGAAGCCAATATTGATGCGGTTGAGCGCGCTATAAAAAGTGCAGGGGTTGAGCAATTTGACATTATTGTTATTGACGGGCTTTACCGCCATGAGATGATTGATATAGCGCTGCAACGTGTTGCTAAGGGTGGCATTATTATTTGTGATAACGCCGAAGGATATGGCTTTGCCGAGGGTTTTAGAGACTCTGGTTTAAAGCGTGTAGATTTTTTCGGTAATGCTCCAGGTGTCGTGTTTGCAACCTGTAGTTGTATCTACTTTGATCAACATGCGGATATCTTTTCGGCCGATTACCATATTCCGGCGATTTACAAAAATCACTAAGCCTTAGGGCGACACTGATGTCGAGATTAGTCTAATAATACGATCTTTTCTACGGCGCTTATTCTGTCTCTGAGAGTAACTCTTTTTGTTCAGACACTTCTGTCTCTTCGTCTTCCTTTGGTAAACGCGAGACTTGCATTAATAAACCGAATTTAGGGTGATCAAAGAAGTGTTTCTCGTTTAGCTTGAGACGACGGTTTTCTTTCATTCTAAAACCCTTGTAATCAAGGTCGATATTAGTAAACAACAGAAGGTCGGCATAAATTTTAATATACCCTTGAGAATCGGTCTCGACGATCGTGTAGTTTGCCGACTCTTCATAAGGCAGTGATTCGATGCCCCATGAGTAGTGATGCTGTAGCTGGTAATCCGACGACTCTTCTATTGAGATTGCTTCGTCAATCAACATTGTTGGCTCTATTAACCAAGCATTGGAGGCAGACCTCATTAGTTTAGGCGGTTCATATGCATGACTTTCTGTCGCCGTCGAGGCATTGATGTTTTCGAACACTAGCACTTCGACCTTATAATCATTTGCCGTGCTTAAGCCGCTTAACAGCAGCGCGCAAAGCCCGCCGACTACTTTTATTCTGGCTGTGGCTCGGGATTGCTTAGTATTATCAGTATAAAGAGCGTTAATTAACAATTGTTTGGTACTCATGGTCATAAATTGGTTGCGCGAAAGGCCTTGACTGCTTAAGTTTACCTTGCGCCGTAGTAAACCACCAAACTCTATAACTTCAGTAATAAAAATGTCCTCCAATTATCTAGATTCGCTGGCCTATCAGCCTCCATTCGGTCTCCGCAATACCCATGTGCAGACTATTTTTTCGAGCGTCGGTCCTCGAAAAGCGATGGTGGCTAAGCGTTTTAAAGCGTATGCAGCCGCTCAGCAAAAATGGGTTCTCGATGGCGGTGACGGAGTTCGGCTAGAAGGGTATTTTAACCAAGCAGTAAAACGCCAGTCTCAACAAATGGCGATTTTGATTCACGGCTGGGAGGGCAGTCATAACTCGAGTTATATGCAGTCGATGGCGATGCTATTACTCGAAAACGGTATTGACGTGTTCAGACTTAATCTTCGTGACCATGGTGATACTCATCAGTTGAACGAAGGCATCTTTAATTCGACCATGATTGACGAGGTAGTCAATGCGGTGGAAGACCTTCAGTCTAAGCTGCCTTACCCGAAGTATCATCTTGCTGGCTTTTCACTCGGGGGCAACTTTAGCCTTCGCTTGGCAGCCACTGCGCACGGTCGTGAAATTTCATTAACTACGGTTAGTGCATTCTGCCCTGCGATTCACGCGGCGCAGAGTAATATGGTTCTAAATCAACGTTCTAACTGGTTGTATGGGCGCTATTTCGTACACAAGTGGAAACGTTCTTTACGCAAGAAGATTCAACATTGGCCAAACTACGAGTTCGGGCCCGAAATGGAGTCGTTAAAGACCTTGGACGAACTTAACGATGCGTTTATTCCTAGGTATACCAGTTTTACTAATGTTGATGATTATTTCGATGCCTACGCTATTTCAGGTTCGGTATTGGATTCGACCATCGCGCCTTGCTATTTACACTTCGCTGAAGATGACCGAATTATCCCGGTTGAAGGGGTCGAGCAAATATCGAAGAACCCAAATATTCATATTGTTGTGACCAAGTTCGGTGGCCACTGCGGATATATGAGTAACTGGAAAGGCGAGAGCTGGCAAGATCAGCGTGTATTAGAGATTATCCAGCAGTCCTAGGTTTTTTAACACGCGGATATATGCCCTTATAGCCGATAGAGCTCTGGGCTTATAGCTGATAAAGCTCTGGGCTTATAGCCGATAAAGCTCTGGGCTTATAGCCGATAAAGCTCTGCGCCGTGCGTTTGCAGCCATTGTTGAGGTTCTTTCCAACTCGGCATCTGCTCGGCCACAACGTTCCAAAAGCGCTTCGAATGATTGAATTCGTGGCAATGCGCAAGTTCGTGTACCACGACATAGTCGAGCACCTCAATAGGCGCCTGGATAATGCGCCAATTGAATGATAGGCCACCTTTGCTGTCGCAACTACCCCAGCGACGCTTGTAGTCACGGACGTTAATGCTCAGGCTCTTAGAGCGCGGTATGTCCATTAAATTCGCATAGAAGGCGACCTTTTGTTCGAGCTCTTCATAGGCGGCTGATTTATACCACCGAATCAGTTTGTTGCTAATCGATTTTTCTAAGGCTAAATGGCTTTGCTTGATCGGCACAACGATAGCGTTAATGCTTAGGTATACGGGCTTGCTTGAGCCGTGTACCAGCGATAGATGAAAGCGTGCGCCGGTAAAAAAAAGTTCGGCACCGCTCTCGAGCTTTAATTCGGGTTTGACGTCGGGTAAGCCTGATAGATGTCGTTCAATCCATACTTGCTTGGTAGCCACAAATTGAACGATTGCGCTATGCCGCATTCGCATCGGCGCCCGTGCTTTTACGCCAAAATGCCCAACCTCTATCGATAATGTTTTGCGCCGAGCACTGCGAACAACGTGAATAACGATGTCGCCCAGTTGAAAACTATCCGGTTTAGTCATACGGGCGTTTATTTATTACTAATCAGCTCAAACACATCTTCAATCAATGCAAAACGTTGCTCGGCCTCAGGCATCTGTCGGCTAACTTGAATCGATTCGGCACCGGTAAAGCGGTATTCACGGGGGTTGCTGGCTACTGCTCGCATCAATCGATCGATATTGATATTGGGGTTCTTAACAAACTTTACCACACCGCCGCTGGGTCCAACCTCGAGTACTTTGATGTCATGCTCAGCCGCACCCAGTTTTAGTTCGGCGATTTGAAATAGATTCTTAGCCGCATCTGGTAACAAGCCAAAGCGGTCAATCGTTTCTACTTGCAGTTCTTCGAGTTGTTCACTAGCGACTGCGCTGGCGATGCGTTTATACATGGTTAGACGTAGATGCACATCGGGTATGTAAGCACTCGGGAAGCGAGCGGGGATATTGAGGTTAATATCGACTCGATCTTGAATATTGATGGCGCTGACGGGTTCACCATTCTTGATCTTACGCGCACGTTTAATGCTGGCTATCGCTTGCTCTAAAAACGAACTGTACATGCTGTAGCCAATTTGGTCGATGGCGCCACTTTGAGACTCACCCAATAGTTCGCCGGCACCGCGAATTTCTAAATCTTGGGAGGCTAGGGCGAAGCCAGCGCCAAGCGTATCTAGCGATTCAATTGCGGTTAAACGTTTTTTCGCGTCGTCTGTCATGCTATTTAATGGTGGTGCCAACATGTAAGCATAGGCTTGATGATGCGATCGGCCGACACGGCCACGAAGCTGATGTAATTGGGCGAGGCCAAAACGGTCGGCTTTGTTGATAATGATGGTGTTTGCAGTCGGTACATCGATGCCACTCTCGATAATCGTTGTGCACAGCAACACATTGAACCGTTGGTGATAGAAATCACGCATTACGCTTTCTAATTCACGCTCGCGCATTTGTCCATGACCGATACGAATACGTGCTTCTGGCACTAGGTCTTGAATCCGAGCCTGCATTTTCTCGATGGTTTGAACTTCGTTGTGCAAGAAATAGACCTGGCCGCCACGGCGTATCTCTCGTACCAAGGCTTCTTTGAGTAGCGCATCGTCCCACTCACGAACGAAAGTTTTGACCGACAGTCGTGCCCTAGGAGGCGTGGCTATCACTGAAATATCTCTCAGGCCGCTCAAGGCAAAGTTCAATGTTCGCGGAATAGGCGTTGCTGTCAGGGTCAAAATATCGACTTGGCTGCGAAGCTTTTTAAGTTGCTCTTTTTGACGCACGCCAAAGCGATGCTCTTCGTCAATGATCATCAAGCCCAAGTCTCTAAATTCAACATCTTTTTGAATCAACTTATGCGTGCCAATGGCGATATCAATGGTGCCAGCCTTAATGCCTTTAATCCCTTCTGCGGTTTGTTTAGGCGTACGGAAACGTGAAAATAGCTCCACATTAACGGGCCAGTCGGCGAAGCGGTCAGCAAAATTATTGTAGTGTTGCTGCGCCAGCAGAGTCGTTGGTACTAGCATGACTACCTGCTTATCTCCGGCAATCGCCATGTACGCGGCTCTCAATGCGATCTCAGTTTTACCAAAGCCAACATCGCCGCAGACTAAGCGATCCATCGGTTTTGCGGTCGTCATGTCGTCGATAACATCATTGATTACTTGATGTTGATCGGGGGTTTCTTCAAAATCAAAACCGGCCGCAAAAGCATCGTAACTATGGTCTGCCGGTGGAAAAGAATGGCCGACGCGAGCCAGGCGCATGGCTTGAATTTCAAGTAACTCAGCGGCCACATCGTAGGCCTTCTCTTTAGCCTTATTTCGAAGCTTAACCCAAGTGTCGCTACCCATCTTGTGTAATGGTGCGGTCTCCGGACCACCACCAACATAACGTGACACTTTATCTAATGACAAAACCGGTATGTATATCTTGTCTCCGCCGTAATACTCTAGGGTAGCGAACTCATTATCACTGCCGTCAACATTAAGCGTTTCCAGCCCGCGGTAACGACCGACGCCATGATCTTCATGCACCACGGGATCGCCGATATTAAGTTCAGCCAATGACTTAATAATTGCATCTGGGTCGCGGTTTTTGGCAGAACGTCTGCGCCGTTGGAATGTGCGCTGACCATATAACTGTGACTCCGTTATGATCTCAAGCTTACTGTCACCGAGGCTTAGCCCTCTGTCGACTTCAGCCACCGTCAATGCCAGTTTCGCCTCACCGGTAACAAAATCGGCCCATGATTCAACCGTCGAATAGGCTTTTTTGTTCTCCTTCAGTAAGCCGATAATGCTTTCTCGGCGGCCAGCCGACTCGGCGATAATCAGGGTGCGTTGTGAACTACCGTCAAGGTGCGCCATAAATTCGGCATAGGGGTTCTCGGCACGTGGGTTGATACTGAATTTGGGCGCCGGCTTAGTGTCATAATCAAGCAGATGCTTTACTGACTTAAGGTTTAAATTGAGTAGCTGAGCTCGTGGGTATTGTTTCAGCCCCGCAAAAATCTTGTCCGGGCTTAGGAATAATAATTCAGGCTCTAGTGGTGGCCATTCAGGGTTTAATTGTGCGTTCTCATAGCGTTCGATTACTTCTTGATAAAGGGTTTCGGCATTTTCCATAACACCTTCTTCAAGCACAAAGGAGGTGTTGCTAGGAAGAAAATCAAATAGCGTATTGGTTTGCTCAAAAAACAATGGTAAGTAAAATTCGCTGCCAGTTGGGGCTAGACCTTTACTCACTTCACGATAGATTATAGATTGCTTGGCATCTCCATCAACAGTGGCTCTGAAGGCTTGCCTGAAGCGCTCTACACTGCCAGGATCGAGCGGAAACTCTCTTGCTGGCAAGAGTTGAATTTTATCTAAGGTATCAGTAGATCGTTGTGTTTCTGTATCAAATAGTCGAATCGTTTCGATTGTCGTATCGAATAAGTCAAGACGAAACGGTGAGTCCATACCAGACGGAAACACATCGACAATTCCGCCTCGTATGGCAAACTCGCCAGCCGCCATGACACTGTCTACGCTGTAGTAACCGGCATCAGCTAATCGCTGTCGAAACTCCTCGGTATTAAAATCGTCGTTAATTTTTAAGTCGAAGGTGTGCGCGTCAATATAGCCAGTTGGCGCTAGCCGTTGCATCAAGGCCGTTATCGGGATGATTAATACGCCTTTCTCAATATGCGGTAATCGGTGTAAGGCCAGCAGCCGTTGAGAGACAATATCGGGGTGAGGAGATACCCGATCATAGGGTAAACATTCCCAGTCTGGAAAGGTGAAAATTGGAGCTTCACCGTCTAAGAAAAACTCCAATTCTTTTGCCACCACGGGCATATGCTGCGCTTCTGAGCAGACATATATTATGGGACCATTGTTGCGCGCTAGCTCGGCCAGTGAGAGGCTAGGGGCCGCTCCATAGAGTTTGCGCCAATGCAGCACTTCGCCGGCTTTAGTTGGAATGATTGGTTTACTTGAGGATTGCACGGCGATTTATGTTGACTGTCAAATATGATTAAAAAAGAGGCGAGATAATATCATTTCAAGTGTGAAAACGCGTTGCTATTTCGACGTTATCGTTGAGCCCGCTAATTTAGCTGGTCTGCGATTAGCTGGACAACCGCTTTCGGGCTTCTTAGCCAGTTAAAATGGTTCGCGGTGCGGCGGCCAATTTGGTCACCAGTAATCAGCTTCTTATGCACTTGGCGAGCACAAAGTTTCGATAGCAAATGCTCAGTTGCCGAGACTGGGGCGAGCTGATCGTCGGCAAAGTTGATCGCTAATACAGTTAAATTGGTTACCGCGGGGAATGGAACATAGCTGTACTGACTATTGCTCAAGCGATAATCGCCGGTACGCGCATTGTGCGCCCAATCGCGCATAATACCTTGAGCTTCGCGGCCACCAAAGCCTAATCGCCTTCCTGGAAAGTAACCGACTAGGGTGCTAATCAGCCAGGACATCTGAGCAAAAAACAACAGCCCCCAACGATAGGGTGATGGCCAGTTTTTGTAATACACTGAGCATGATGCGGCTAACACTAGATTATCTGCCTGGTTTGGGTTTTGGCTCAAAAATAACGAGCAAACTTGGCCTCCTAGGCTGTGACCAAACAGTACCAACTTATGCTTTGGATAGTGCTGTTTAATTGCTTGAACCGCGGCTGGCAAATCTATTTCGGCCAGTTCGGCGTAACCGAAGTTGTTTGCTCTACTAGCCCGGACCGAGCTGAGCCCATTGCCACGCAGGTCAAAGCAAGCGCCTATAAAACCTTGTTCAGCGAGCTCGAATAATAGCTTTTTATATTCTTTTGCGGCGACGCCCATGGCGGGCACACACAGAATAATGGTGTCTGAGTTAGCCGGTTCGAGGATAGAGATTTGATTGCCAAGCTGCGCGCTGCTGGTTGGCCCTCGTCCGTGACGGGTGGTGAATTCGATTTCGCGCAGATCAACTGCCACCTTAACTGAGCACCTTAGCAATACCCACAGATACCTTGTTCACGCCTGCCACAGGAATGCCTGCCACAGGAATGCCTGCCACAGGAATGCCTGCCACACAGCCCATTACCATAAACTGGCTTGCACAGAACTCATGCCGTACCACTCAGGGAAAAATAACATGCTCATTAGAACCGCTAATTGAATCGCGATAAATGGGATTACGCCGCGATAGATATGCGCCGTTTGTACTTCTTTCGGGGCAACGCCTTTTAGGTAGAATAGGGCAAAACCAAATGGCGGTGTCAGAAACGAGGTTTGTAAATTCATCGCCACTAAAATCGCAAACCAAACTTGATTAATACCGAGTTCGACCACCACCGCGTAGACCAAGGGCAGAACAATATAAGAGATTTCGATATAGTCTAAAAAGAAGCCAAGTAGGGTGATGAGCAACATAATTACAATCAGAAATCCCCATTTCTCGCCAGGAATCGAGAGCAGTAGTTGCTCAACTTGCTGTTCGCCGCCGGTATACGAAAAGCCCATAGAGAAAATCGAAGCGCCTAGTAGCACTGCGAATACCATCGCCGTGATCTTCACCGTGTCATGAGCACTTTCCCACAACATCTTGATCGAGAACTTACGATATAAAATGGCTAATACCACCGCGCCTAGACAGCCTAGTGCTGACGATTCAGTTGGTGTAGCAACGGCGTTGAAGATTGACCCCAGCACCACTAATATTAACGCCAACGGGGGAATTACAGCGATTAACGCATTAACGATCACCTTGCCACGAGATTGCTCTGTATCGGTCTGCGGCACCATTGGCGCTGCTTCTGGATTAAATTTACAATAAATAAGCACATACGCGATGTAGGCCGCTATCAGCACTAGCCCAGGCTTTAACGCGGCTCTGAATAAGTCACCAACGGGCACATTAAGTACATCACCGAGAATGATCAATACAATAGATGGGGGAATCAGCTGACCGAGCGTGCCAGCGGCGGTAATGGTGCCTGTGGCGAGCTCAGTTTTATATCCGTGACGCAGCATTACCGGTAAAGAAATCAAGCCCATTGCTACGACACTGGCGCCAACAACTCCGGTTGACGCGGCTAACAAGGCGCCAACTAAAATGGTTGATATAGCTAGACCACCTCTGAGTGAGCCTAACAATTGCCCCATCGATTCAAGCAACTGCTCCGCCAGTTTGGTGCGCTGCAGAATAATGCCCATAAAGATAAACAACGGAACCGCCATTAGCACTTGGCCTTCGCCATAGTCCCCCATGTTAGCGTAGATGCGATAGGGGATCTGCGCCAGTTGACTGGGGTCAGCGAACAGCACAACAAAAGCGATGCCTATGGCCGAAAATGTAAATGCCACCGGGTAACCAAACAGCAATAGTAATAAGGCTACCGCGAAGATTGAGATACCTATCATGCTTCTTTACCTTGATCTGCGCCCAGTCGGAACTCTATCCATTTCTCCATCAAAGACGCGATTGCGGCTAATAATAGAAATAAAAATGACAGCGGAATAATCGCCTTGATAATCCACCGGTTTAGCAAGCCGCCAGGGTCCTGTGACCTTTCACCAATGCCGCTGCTAACAAGTTGACTAAAGAACTGGCCTACCGAATCAGGCTGATGGCCTAATTGATACGCAGCACTGGTGAACTGCCAGCCGCTGTATATGATCACCAAGCAGGTCGGTATCAAAAACAATGCGGTACCGGCTAAGTCAACAAGCTGTTGGTTTCGAGGCGACATTTTCTCGAATATAAGGTCAACGCGGACATGCGCCCCTGATTGCAACGCGTAGGGAATACCGAGTAGAAAGATAGCGGCGTACGCGTGCCAGGTAAGCTCTTCGAGTCCGATAGACGAGGCACTGAAGGCGTATCTAGCAATCACGTTGTAGCACATCAACAGCACTAACAATATGAGCAAGCCGCTGGCTATGGAGCCTAAGGCGGCGACCAGTCGCTTGACAATATGGATAAAAATTATGGCCATGGATCTATTTTCAATAACCTTAGTCGGCAACCGAGTTTAGGTATGATTGCTCGCCAATAGCGGTCCAAGCACGGGCCTTGGCCAAGTAGGCCTCTCGGGATTCGATGATTCGCTTAGCAATGGCACTGCGCGCCTTTTCTTTCGCAATCAGATCGGAATTTGATTTTTTAAGTGCCTGCATTACCGCCGGTGGAAATTGCTTGATCTGTACATTCGGATACTGGCTTGAAATAGTTTGCCAATTGTCTGCATTGGCAGCAAAGGTTGCCGTTGTCATATTATAGGAGGTCAGTTTAGCCGCGTTGAATAAGATGGCCTTTGCCCACGGCGGTAACTTTGCCATGCTGTCTTGGTTAAAGAAGTACATCAACTCGGTACCTGGCTCATGCCAGCCGCTGTAGTAGTAGGGCGCTACTTTGTGAAAACCCATGCGTAAGTCCAAACCAGGGCCAACCCACTCGAGGGCATCTATCGTGCCACGCTCTAGCGCTTGATAAAGTTCGCCAGTTGGTATGTTGGTAGGCACACCGCCGACGCCGGCGATCACCTTGCCACCAAAGCCGGGGATACGCATCTTTAGGCCTTTTAAGTCGTCGATGGTGTTGATTTCTTTACGAAACCAGCCTCCCATTTGCATACCGGTATTGCCGCCCAGCATGACCTCGATATTATGTTTGTCATACACCTCATTTGCCAGTTCTAGACCACCGCCTTGATAGAACCAAGCCCATTGTTCCTGGGTGGTCATACTGAATGGCATGGATGAGAAAAAAAGCGCGTCTGGATCTTTTCCGCCGTAATAGTATGAAGCCGACTGGCCAATATCATATTGGCCACTCTTAACGAAATCGAATATACCAAAAGCTGATTTGTGTTTATTTGTGCTATCTACCGACAATTGAATTCGGCCATTAGACATAGATTCGACGAGCTCTTTATAGTCTTCTACCGACTCGCCAAATATCGGGTAGCCTTTTGGCCAGCCATGAGCCAGTTTTAGGCTTATCACTTGATCTGTTTCGGCGAGCGGAGCGGCAGGCGAATTAGACGCATTTTGATCGCTGTTAGAGCAACCGCCAAGTAACAAAAGGGTGCTGATTAAAGCAAAAGCATATCTGGTCATAATTATTATCGTTGTGAATCATCAGAAACGACCAGTATTGTAGGGCTAGCTGATGTTTAATTCTAGCCTTTGCTCAGCTTGATAGCGCGCTCGAGTGATATCGTCGTCCTCAAGTTGTAAATTATTAGCGATTAACGCTATCGCTGAGCGTTCATCGCTTCTGATCTCATGGTTAGCCGTAGCCAGTAACCAAAAGTCGTTTAGCAGTTGCTCGCGCTGTTTGCTGCCCCAGTGTTGGCATAATTTCTGCGCCAGAAATTCTAGACTGTGATCACTAACGCTAGCGTCACGAGCTGAGGCGATTAAACCCGCTATCTCGTCGCTGCTTAGGGCGTAGCGAGAACGCATTATATCGATCATATGAGCAAGCTCTAGATGATCTTTGTCACCGTCGGCCCGAATAATCGAGAACATTAGTATCGCGGCAATTAAATGCAGATCAATATCGTTATTAGATTGCTGCTCTTGCAACTCGAATTTTTTGATCTCAAACATTTTCGTGAACGTCATAATTTCCCTTAACTCCCCATTACTGTGACCACGTAATGAATGATAAGCGGCTGGCTCGCCTTAGGCTATACGCCAGATGGACTAGTCGTCTGGCGATCTACAAGCTTACAAATATTAGCAAAGCACAGGGTTTACATGCCCAATTGACGTTTTGCTTGCTCGCGAGATTGGGCTATTTCTGAGTGGTTTAAATAGAGTAAACCGCCCACTTTGCGTACCAAATGCCGCTCGTGCGGGTCAATCTGCTCATCAGCTAATGCAAGCGTCCATAAATATTCGAGCAATTTCATGCGCTTAGAGTTACCCCAATTTTCGCAAATATCACGGGTAAAGCCCTGCAAGCTAATCGCTTCGTCGGCGCTACTCTTAGCTAACGTAAACAGCTGATCCAGCTCTTCTTGATTGAGATTGAACTCACGAGACAAAATTTTGCCCATATGCTCGAGTTCTACTTGGTCAATTTTACCATCTGAGCGAATGACTTCAAACATTAAGGTGGCGGCGGCGAGCTTTAAATCTTGCTCACTGGGTTGTTTGCTAGCCTTGCCTTGTTTAAATAAGGTTTTTAATGATTTAAGCACTATTTACGTCCACTAAAGCGTTACGGTGAGGATGCTTCACCAAGGGTTATTAAGGAGTTTTTCTAATTTTTTGATCTTCACGCTAATCGCACCACTATGACATAAATTTTAGTTTTCATGACTTGAATAGCGCGCCTATCAGTCGCATATTACACATGTTATTTACCAGTGAGGATTAATCGTGAGACGTATTTTTTATTTTCTAGCCACAAACGCGGCCATTATGGTGGTTATCAGCATTGTAATGATGTTCTTACCTGCTGAATGGCGTAATCAGAACACTAGTTTTTTGATTATTGCTGTGGCGTTTGGTTTTGGTGGTTCGGTGATTTCGTTATTGATGTCAAAATCAATGGCCAAGCGCGGCGCTGGCGTTAATATTATTGAGACTCCGCAAAATGAAACCGAGCAGTGGCTTGTTTCAACGGTCGCTCGTCAAGCAAAGCTAGCGGGGATCGGCATGCCGGAAGTAGGCATTTTTAATACCCCAGACATGAACGCTTTTGCAACCGGTGCGAATAGAAATAACGCCTTAGTGGCGGTCAGCACTGGGCTATTAAACAACATGAGCCGTGAAGAAGCTGAAGCGGTTATGGGGCATGAGATCGCTCACGTGGCAAATGGCGATATGATTACGCTGACATTAATTCAAGGCGTGGTTAACACCTTTGTTATTATACTCGCGCGTGCGTTGGCGCTGGCAATTGACCGTGACGGTCGCGGTATTGGTTATTTCGCAGGCTATTTTTTCGGCCAAATCGTATTTGGCTTTTTGGCCAGTATTATCGTCTCGTTCTTCAGTCGACATCGTGAATTCAGGGCTGATGAAGGCGGTGCAAAATTTGCTAGCACAGCGGCGATGATTGGCGCATTGGAACGACTAAAGCAAGGCAGTGCCGCAGAGTTACCAAACCAACTTGCGGCGTTCGGTATTAATAGCAGCGTAAAACACTTGTTTTCGACGCATCCGCCATTGGACGATCGAATTGCCGCTTTGAAAAACAGCATGAGATAAAAAGGTTTACTCGAGACTGAGCGGGTCGATTAGAGTTTAATCGGCCAAAACCTCAAGCAATTGTGCTTTATCGACAACTTGTTGCTCGATAAAGCCCTTGCTCTGCAGCAACATTGACTGGTGCTAAGCGGTTATTTCAAAGACCATTTGGACGGCATTAATTGTTTGCCTAAAGAGCACCCTCAATGGCCGCTCACACTGGCGATAAAGTCGTCAAGCCGAAGGCTGATCGACGGCTTTCAGTCAACCAATCTGGCACGGCTCGATTTTCCTAACTCAAGCTTCGATAAACTCCTGCATAAAATCCAAGCTGGTTTGTACGCGAATGTTGCGGCGGTGTTGCGCCCATAGCTCTTTTATCTTGTCTTGATTACAGATTTTTCTATCGACCAGTACTTGTGTGTCCAGTTCACCGACTTTAGCGGCCGCTGGGCACTTGCTAAAGATCGTTTGATGACTGATCAGATCCATGAACGGTCCCGACTTACTAGTCGGCATGATGAAAATCAATTGCAAACCAAGTTCATTGGTTAAATAGTTAATAACCTCACGTGAGCGAGCTTCATCCATTTTCGAGAATGCTTCGTCGACCAATACCATGCGGCAGTGGGTCGAGCCCTCGTTGAACTTGAATGCCGAGGTTACCGCCGCTGATCTGATGATATAGGCGGGTGTTTCGAGTTGTCCGCCTGAGCCAGTACCATACTGGCTCAGCGCGATCGGCGCTTTACCTTTGGGTGTTTTGTAGATTTCATAGGCTCGATAGTGTCGATAGTCACTCAGTCGTTTAAGTTCGCGCAACGCTGTTTGTTCATCATTATCGAGTAACATCGACAGCAATTTATCGCGTACTTGGGTCGATTTATCGCCTAAGTCCGCTTCAAATAGGCTGCTACCGTCGCCCAGGCTGGGTAGGTTTATGACCTCTTTAAAGAAGCGTTGATATTCCTGAAACTCAGCGACCCATTCATAGCCAAAGTGATAGCGTTCTTGATCGCTGCCAAAACGGTGTGCTTCTAGCTCTTTATTAAGGTCGTCTAAAATCCGTTTACCATCGTTTATAGATTGATATATCGAGTGACAGAGGTTGGTCACAAATGCGGTGTTGAAGCTATCACGAAGATCAACTAGCTTCTCATGTTTACCTACTAAGACATTGTTTTTCAATCTATTTATAGCAGATTTAGCTTCCCTGAAAACCAAAACGATACGCTTAAACCATTCTTGATTATGGGCTAGACCACCATCACCGCCGGTATCAGCCAAGTAGACAATGCTGTCTTCTTTTCGACAACGCTGGTTGTGTTGCTGTACGCATTTATCCAGTTGCCGCTCAAGTACATTACAGTGCTGTTGGTATGACTCTAACTCAGATTTAAAGCCATCGTTGGTATCGGCTGACTTGGCGTGCTGAAGCGCCTGCGCCTCAGCTTGCTCTAGTTCAGTGTGAGCATCGAACTCTTGATATATGCCTGAGATAGACTCAATTTCGAGCTCTCGTTGCTCTTGTTGCTGTTGCAGTTTGTCTTGCTCATTACTGACGTCTTCAGCCTTTTTCTTAAGTGAGCTTTGCTCGCTCTCTAAGCGACCCAAATTGATTTGTAGGTTTTTTGCCTGGCTTGCAACTAGCTCGAGATCATCACGCTTATGTTGTAGTTCTTGTTGCAAGTTGCTGAAGTCACTGAGATCAATGGCACCTAAGCTAAATCGATCAGATTCTATCGAGCGAAATAGTGCGAGCATGGTGCGAATCACATCAGAGATGTGTACGGCTTTGATTTTCTCAATTGTCTCTAAGCAAACAGCCGCTTGGCGGGCCGATTGCTCGGCACGGTAACTGGCTGCCTGTAAATCGTCTAATTGAGTTTGTTTGGCTGTTAGCGCTCGTTCCCTAGCGCCACGACCGAATACTAGGTCTGAGTCATCGATATCACAACGGAATATTGAGTATCCGCCAGACCCGAGGCCGTCGGGTGTGATGCCTCTGGCGGTCTCACGCAAGCTATGCTCATCGTCCACTCGCAGTACATTGCCGTACGCACCCTTGATATAATATTCAGCAATTTTATGCTCGAAGGTCATGACATTAAGAATAGACTTTGCCTGTGTCGATAGCTTGCTGGCGTCTCGCTGCGCCTTCCAACCTTGGATTACCTTAGCGCCATTCCGACGTCCCGGTAGCTGGCGTACGATGCGTGCTGCTTCGGCTTCAAAATCGGCTTCGACAATAATGCCAAAACGGCTTCCACCAAGGTAGCCTTCAATCGACATTTGCCAGGCTGGATCGCTGATAGTGATAAAATCACACAGAACGTTCGGACGAGCCTGCGGGCATTGCTGGGTAATAGCTTTCAAAGCCGCTTCGACAAATGGCGGGTAGCTAACCGTTTGGTTTGCTAACTTCAGCACTTCGCGTTTCTTGATGCTAGTTTGTTCAGCTAGGCGAGCTTGCTTTTGTTTACGTTGACTGACCACCGCTAGCACCGAGTCACGAATACTGCCGGCATTACCGCTTCGGTCGGCAGCATGTAGTCGGTTTGCCAATGCCTGATGCGACTTTTCTAGGTCTATCAGCTTGTCTAGTTTTTGTTCGAGGTTAGCCAAACCCGCGAGGTCTTGTGTCAATAGCGATTGCATATTGATGCCAGTATCGGAATCGCTCTCAGTTACGGCTCTCAAGTCTGCACTAAAGCCTTTATGCTCTAACGCGGCCAACTCGATTGCTAAACCTGATTGACTGATCTGCTCTTTAAGCTTTTGAGCCAATTCTCTATTTTTCGAAAAACGTTGATCTTGCTCAAGAAGAGGGCGTGCTTGTTGGCTAAGCCGCTCACCGTTTTGCTCAATTCGTTGCTCAAGCTGATCTTTATCTTTAAGGGCTGGAATACCTTGGCGCTGCGCTTCTAACTCAACTAACTGGCTGTGCAAAGAGCTGCGTTTATCGGCCATGTTGTTAAGCCGTGCTTGAGTTTCGGTTTGCTCGAGAGTATTCGCTTGCTGCTTGGTTTTGGCATCAAGGTAATCACGCTGTTTAACCCATGCTAGCCGAACCAGTTCACGATAATCACAAAGACGCCAGTTTAACCAATGCTCTATATAGCCTTGAGATAAGCCTTTAGTTTCATGTAGATTATCAATTACATCGGAGATTTGACGAGTTTCAGATTCCATGCTGTGAATAGTTTTCATCAGTTCAGAAACCTGCTTTATGTCCTCACTCAGGTCACGCGGTTCCAATATCTCCTTGGCCACAAAGTCGTTAATGCTCTTAACCGGTTTGTAGGCCATGAAGTTAGAGAAAGTCTTAGCTGCATGCTGAGCCTCTCGCTTCGAAACAGATCCTTTCTGGCCGCGTAGTGCGCCGTATAGACGATTTAAATAGAGACCCTTTTTGTCATATATTTCGACATGATCTTTGCCATAGTCGCGGATTAAATTATGGCCAATATCGTCTAAATTGGTGACTTTGGCGTCTTTGACAAACTGATCAATCGACAATTCTTGATCAGATACAATGTAAAAAGCCAACTGGCGTTGCCTTGCTTGGCGTTGCTTACCAACAGTTTCTATCGCCGCTCGTACTGCCATTACCGCGGTAAAGCGAGTGCCCGTCTCGCCTTTGGTCGGGTGAAACACGGCGACGATGTAACCATCGGTTGGCTTAGTTCGAGCATAGCTGCCGTCGTCACAGCCTAAGACGTATGAGGCAAGTGTGCGCACCTGTTTACCACCGCGACCGCGCTGTGTAGTCTCATCTTGGCCCGGGTTGTAGTTGAATAAATTTTCGTACGAGGCGGTCATTAAAGACTGCAATGCATCGGCGGCGGTGGTTTTTCCTGAACCATTGCCGCCTGAAAATAAGTTGACTGGACCGAAGTCAAAGTCAAGGTTTGGGATATTGCCCCAGTTAACTAAAATCGCTTTTTTACAATACATCGCTATTCATTTTTATAATTCTATGTATATTTTAATCGAATCTAAACTGTCGTAGTCGTAGTCGTAGTCGTAGTCGCGGGCTCGAGGTGAGTCGGGTAGAGTTGGTCGAGCATCGCCTGACTGACAAAACTGGTAATACTAGGTTCAATACGTAACCAACTGTCCAGGCCATTCTCTAGCGCTAGGTCGGTTTCATTGCTGTATTTAATCAAACGTAGCTGGCGCAGTTGGCGGAAGATCGCTTGCCTCTCGCCTTGCGATTCCGGCAACGATTGTTTGAGCAAGTTTTTCATCGTAATCACCAGTTCTTCTAACGGCAGTAGAACTTGACCTAAGTCATCAACTTTGCCTTCGCGTACCGCTTTCTCATATTCGACCCGAAGAATCAAAATGACCGCAATTGCATTTGGAGAAGGCTTGGTTCTAAAGCCAGTCTGAAAAGGCGAATCTTGACTATTGTCATCATCAGAAACCCCAGGCACGACTGACGCTGGAGGGAATACCCTAATAAATCGAAACTGGCTGTCATGAACTAATACTAAGTGCATTGGCGCCAAATAGTCTTCAACGATATCCATGCACTGCAGGTAGCGGTCATACAGTGCCGCCTCAATTTGACTCTCGTTGCGGCTAATCACACCATAGTCAAGCAGCCGCACTACTAGCTCTGAAAATGCCGAGCTAGTAAGCCCAAGACGGTCAAGGTTTTGTTCAAGTAGATCGGTAATTTTATCCATTCGTCTTCTTATTAAAATGTTGCTTGCAGTCGCGCTCAGCTAGGGTTGTTGTCGATAAGTTCGATTTCATGCTCATCAAAGCGCTGATAGTACTCATTACTTGCGGTCTCATCACCTTTGCGGCTTACTTTAAAACGCAAGTTCGAGCTGAGATTATTGATGCCGGCAACCTCAATAGCGTGTGCCATCGCCAGCAGTTCATCGGCATTATTGATTTGTAGCTCTTTGGTCGATAGTTTTCGGCCGTCACGCAGAGTCTCTAGCACATAATCTTTGATGCCTTGGCTATTCACTACAAAGGCCTGATCGAGTAACTGCTGAACCATCAGCTCACGCTGGGCCTCGCGATCGGGGACTAAGGCCTCAGCGACGTTATTATCAACAATGTCTTTGCTTTTTCTCTCCAGCAGTTTTACTTGCTGGGGGTCAATTAGACGAAGCTTAAAGGTGGATGCTAATTGTGCTGCGCCGGAGACACGTGCATCGTAATCAGCCGCTGATAAGTCTGCCAGTTCACGGCATACATCGACCAGGTTGCTGTCTTGCTGGGTGGTTAAATAGCTAAGTTGGCGAATAATTATATCGGCTCGTTTAGTGAAACCATGCAGTGCTCGCCGCAAGGCCGGCAACATCACATCGGCGGCATTGTGCATACGCCGCTCGATAGTGTCTAAAATGTAGTAGAGATACGACTGGTGGGACTCACACAGATCTGGCACGGTGCGCCGCAGGTCGGCCTCGGCTTCACGTTTAAACTGATCTTTCTTACGCCGAATGGCGCTAATACGCTTATCAATATGGTCGCGATGTTTTTCAACGCTGTCGGCCGACAAGCGTACTTGGATATCTGGCTGAAAGCGTTTCTCCATAAAGTCAAAAAACTGCTCGGCAGCTTGCTGAATCAGCTGTTGCGACTCCATCTCTTGAACCAAAGCCCGCTTCTTTTCTTCTAGCTCGGAAATAACGTCGGTAAAGTCCGTGACGATGCGTTCTGAATAGTCGAATGCGTCTAATAGATCGTAAATTTCACCACGGCTTGCAAACGCATCTAAGGCGTTTAATGTATTACGCGTATTGCGATGACGGGTTCTTACTCGAGAGCTGTCTGCCTCTAATAAAGACTGCGCGAACACCCGACCTATGCGGCTAAACGGGAAGGTTGATTGTAAGGTGGCGGTATCTACTTGTCGCACAATCCAGCCGTGCTCAGTAAGTTGTTTGAGCACCCAATTGGCGTGCTCTCGGGCAGTTTTAAAACGTTCTTCAACATTATTGTCTTCAAGTTCGTCGCTGCTGAACGAAACCTCACCAAGTTGAATTAATGCTTGCTCGATAATTTCAATTGTTTGATCGCGAGTAAGCGAATGACCGTAGTCGGCCGAAGCGCCATATTGTCGATTGTAAAGAAGCCCAAGGCAGGCACGAACGTGTTCGCGATATTTGCCGCTTAGAGGCTTAAAGAAGTGAATTCGGGCATCGGTAAAAAACATAGTTGAGAGTATAGGTGGCGAACCAATTTGACTCCAGTATTCTGATCGAGACTTGCTGATTTATGAGCGATTTATGGCCGCGGCAGGGGATCTAGGTTTGAGCACATATTTCCCCACGTAATGTTCGCCCCAGCCGCCCACTTTAGGACGCCATCTGCGACCTTGGAATAGTCCATTGATTGCGCAACACAAGGTTACGGGTTTATTGGGCTATGGGAATCCAATTTTTAATTAAAAAAGTACTCGATACCAATTTGAATAAAACTGTCATCACGCAGGCCAAATAGCAAATCATTAGGCGTGTCAGAAGCAAAGTATCTAAGCTCTAGATTGAGTGTTAGCGGGGCCGCGAGCCGAGTAGATGCTTCAAGCAATACAACTCGGCTATCGCTGTTATCGAGATCATTCGATAGACCTAACAATAGCTGAGAGTCGCTAATATCATTCAAGGCTAGGCGCGCACCGATAAAAGCATCGTTTTGCAATAATGAGGTAGTGTTTTGATCTCGCTGATCCCATGAGTACTCACTTAAAAGGCCGAGGTCATATACCGAGTCAAAAATACCGACGAGGGTGTATTCAGCGCCAATTGTTGCCGCGGCAAAGTCTTGGTAGAAGTCGTCATCATGATTGCGCTGAATCGCTTCGAGCTTTAATAGCCAACCGCCAGAAGTTAACTGTACATCAGCGCTAAGTTGCTCAATCTGTGGATAATAAGCGGTTGTTGAACCGTTAGTGAAATTTGCAAAGCGCAACAAGTCTGGCTCGCGTGATGTGCCGCTAAACCAAGATAGACCAAGGCCCCAGTCGCCAATTGTATTGCTGTAGCGAGCGGCAAGGTCAAGGTGAGATTGCTCAGAGGCTGATTCATAAAGTGCACGCTTATTATCAACTACTAGCCAGGCTGATAAGCGCCCATCATGGCCTTCAAATGTGCGTTCGCGAAAATAGGGCAGTACAAACGCTTCGAACGTGCCATAGTTGTTGAAGTAAGAATAGTGAACCATTGGCTGGCCAAGCTTGTCTTCGCCATCGATGTTTTCAACGCCGTCGTTTTGATTGATAATATCGATCAAGTGCTGCGACTCTGTAACGCCCCAAAAGACTTGTCCTATGCCGGCTGAAAGTTCGTATTGCTCTCCATAATGTGACCATGTCAATTGCCGTATATCAAAGTGTGAGCGTTCGCTATCACCTCCATCGAGACGAGCAAAAGGCTCAAAAATCACTTGATCGTCGCCATTGTTCCACTCGCTAAAAAACTCGACCGCGAGTCTTGCACTGTTCTGCAAGCGATTCACACCCGCTACCGGGTTTTCCTCTAAAAATAGTCGCTGTTGAAGCTCTAGACTGCCGTCAAAACTCACTGTTTCAGCCAACGAGTTTTCGCCAGCTAGCAGTAGAGCGAGTAGGCCTAAAGTAGAGGTGCGGACGCTAGCGCGCACGTTTTAATCTATTTTGGTTAAAGTCGCTGTCGCTTAGGCCGACATCAAATTTTAGGTTTTTGATAAGCATATCGGTACTCTTACCGGTTTTATGGTTGATCATGCTTTGCTTATCAGCCCGCCAATATTTACCTTTGTAAAGCTTGTAGTCGCTAATCGTCAAGGTCTTAAGCAATGTGCTACGACGATCATAAAAATCTATTTTTTGAACACGGTATTGGTCTGTATCGACCCAGGCGTCCGCTCTGCTATAGCCTGAATGCGGGTCCACTGGGTCCATGCTTATTTTCACCATCGCCTGTCCGTTCAACTGATCATCGCCAAGATAATTGAAATTAAATTTTTCAACTTCAAACGATGACAAGTCCTCAAAGGAGAACTCGCTACCTAAAAACGGGCCTGATCTATTCCTAGAGGAAATACGCTTTACGCGCTTTATCGCCGGTAGGTAGATCCATTGGTCATCATTACCGGTGGAGTGAGAAAAAGAAAGAAACGCAGTGCCTTTGACGTCCAGTGGCGTATCGAAAATGGTTAGAGCTTTATCGCCGTCGCCATCGACTTCTAATGATTTACTGCGCATCTGACGGACAATCTCTTGGCCTTTTCTTGTTCTCAATGTCATGTACATGTCGCTTTGAGAGTTACCCCAACCGATATCACGCGCCTTCATTTGCTTGGCGATGGCCAAGCCCTTCTGTTCGCTAGTTTGAGCCGTTGCAGAGCACGTTAGTATGAATAGCGAAGTGCTAATCATTAATGAGAATAGTTTCATTTTGGTCAACTATGAAGGTAATTGTAATAACCCGCATTATAACCAAAATCGGCGCGACGTTAGGCAGTTTAAATAAGCGCGTTAAAGCGGCCGGCTGCGCCGCTTTAGGCCGGTTCCTTGCTCGAGAATAGTTTGGCTCTTACCGTCGTTCGATATTCTTTCGGGGTCGTTGAGGAAAACTGGCGGAATAATTTGGTGAAGTAGCTCACATCAACGTAGCCGACTCGATAGGCTATTTCACTGATGCTCAAATTGGTGTTTTGTAATAGTTCGCGAGCTTGGTTGAGGCGTCGACTCTGCAGGTATTTTAGTGGCGAGAGGTTGGTCGCATCGCGAAAGCGACGATTGAAATTTCGTTGGCTCATACCGAGCAGTTTGGCGAGTACTCGCATCGAGATTTCATGATCGCTTAAGTTATTTTGCATCCATAGTTGTGATTGCAAAATGACTTCGTCAGGATGATTACTGTTATCACCTTGATTAAAGCTAAGCTTATCAAAGGGTTGTCTAACTTCGTGTGAAAAATGCTGCGCTAGGTGATCGGCTATATCTTTGCCAAATACCCTATGCACGTGATGCAAGTTTAAGTCGGTTTGGGCATTAATACTGGCCGCGCAGAATAGCCGTCCGGCGGTGGTAATAAAATGTTGCCGTTTTAGCTCTACTTCCGGGTAGTTGCTGGCAAATTTCTCCAGATGATGCCAGTGTGTGGTTGCTGGCCGGCCATTTAGCAGGCCTGTTTCAGCAACAAAACAAACCCCAGTACCCGTACCGTTAATGATCGCGCCGTGCTCATATTGGCTTCGTATCCACTCGATTATCTCTGGGTTATCTTTAACCACCGGGGTCGGGTTACGCCATAGCGCGGGGATATAAACGATGTCAAATAAGGAGTCGTCTATGCCTTGGTCGGGCTGAAACGATAAGCCTGAAGGCAGCTCTATTCGCTTTTCATCAATAGCCACTTTTACCAACTCGACATTTTTAGCAATGCCTAAACGGCGCATTTTTGCAGCCTGTTTGGCGGCAAAAAAAAGCTCATAAGCGTTAGTTAAGCTAGTGGCCAACATATTGGGTAGAACTAGAAAGGCAATGCGCATATCGTTCAATTCCGTGTGGTTTGGCTTTAATGTCGCTTATTATGGCTAAAATGGCATAATAAATCGACTCATTGATCTCTATACTGCTGCCAATTAATGTATCTTTGTCAATCAACGGCCGTTAGGCCATCGGAGTAGTCATGAGTTGCTTACCAGTTATTGTCGGTTTTGGTGGTTACAATGCAGCGGGAAGAAGTTCGTTTCATCATGCTTTTAGGCGCACGATTTTGTCTAGCTTAGACAAGCAGAAACGGGTTAATACGCTTCTAAGCCTCGCCACTCTTATGAACTTAGTGAGCTATCAAGATGGTCACTATATAGACAGTGATGATATGCCAATGACGGCTGAGCAAGTGGCTGACAAATATCAAATCACGATTGAGCAAAACACCCTTATTCGGCGTATACACGACGAATATTTCGATGTTGATGCTGTGCCAAGCGTGAATGATGTCGTTTTAAATAGTAATGACCATTCAGTTTTCACAATCAATCGTCGTGATTTACCGAAACCCATACCCAACAATTGGGAGATTGAAACACTCGACGATTCGAGCGTCAAAGTCAGTATTTCGGGCGGCTTATCGATCAAGATGGAGAGTTTTCGAAAGTTTGATGTTCAATCCGCGGGCATTCTGCCAACAGGCTTTAAGCCATCAGAGCAATATAATTCTAGGTTTCACCCCAAAGGCCTTCAGCTAACGGTATTGGCGGCCTCCGATGCGATCAACTCTATTGGTATCCCTTGGCAAGAGATCATGACCAAAGTGAGACCCGATCAAGTGGCCGTATTTGCGGCTAGCGCTTTAGGGCAAACAGATGATTTTGGCATTGGTGGTTATATGAAATCTCGTTTGAGCTCGACTAGACCAAGTTCAAAGCAAATGGCGTTAGGGCTTAATTCGATGGTTGCCGATTTTGTAAATGCGTATGTTTGTGGCAGCGTTGGCACCACCGGCGCGGCTTCAGGCGCTTGCGCGACCTTTTTGTACAACCTTCGGCTAGCTGTCGATGACATTAATGCGGGTCGCCATAGAGTTGTAATATGTGGCTCTAGCGAAGCACCGGTAACGCCTGAGGTTATGGAAGGCTTTGCCGCTATGAGCGCACTTGGTACTGACGACCGTCTGGCCAAACTTGACGGCAGTGATGTCTGTGATCACCGCCGTGCGTCCCGTCCATTCGGTGAAAATGCCGGCTTTACCATGGGTGAGTCTGGGCAATTTTTCGTCTTGATGGACGATGCCCTGGCGCTTGAATTAGGTGCGGATATATACGCCGCTGTACCGAATGTGTTTGTCAACGCGGATGGTTTCAAGAAGTCCATTTCATCCCCCGGCGCTGGTAACTACGTGACTCTGGCGAAAGCCGTCGGCGCAGCTCGCGCAATCGTCGGCGATGAGTCTGTTCGTCAACGCTCATATATCCAAGCGCATGGCTCAAGCACACCTCAAAACCGCATCACTGAATCAATGATATTTGATAAGGTAGCGGCCGGTTTCGGTATAGAAAATTGGCCTGTAACCGCGGTTAAAGCATTTGTTGGGCACCCATTGGGTCCGGCCAGTGGCGATCAGTTAGCCAACACTTTAGGCTCGTTTGCTGACGGCATCATTACCGGTATTAAGACCGTCGAGAGTGTCGCCAGCGATGTGGTAGACCAACGTTTAGATATACTGCTTAAAGATAAAAAAGCGGATATGGACGTTGCTTTTCTTAACTCAAAGGGCTTTGGCGGAAACAACGCAACCGCAGTTGTTTTGTCTCCGGCCAAGGTTGAGTCGATGCTCGAGTCTCGCTATGGCGCTGACCAGATGAGTGTCTATCGAAAACGCAGAGAAGGTGTACGCGCGACCGCCGCTAAATATGATGAAGCGGCAACTAATGGCGATTTAAACGTTATCTATAATTTTGGTAGCGGCATTATCGAGGACCATGAAATAACAATTACCGATCAATCGGTGTCGATCGACAATTTCGCAAATTCGATAGACTTAAGCTTCGAAAACCCATATTCGGACATGACCAGTGGCTAAACTTGAGCAACTGTTTGGCGACGCGCTAGCACATGACCTGACGTTGTCTGGCGAGCACGCCTCACTAGAACCTATGCAGTTGAGCCATGTCAGCGACTTAAACGCCGCTGCAGCAGACGGGGAGTTGTGGCGTTTAAAGGTCACTAGTGTCCCTAGTGAAGAGGGCATGTTGGCGTTCGTAGAGCATGCCTTGAGGCAACGTGATAGCGACCACGAGCTGCCTTTTGTAGTTCGCCGCTTGAGCGATAATCGTGTGGTCGGAACCACCCGTTACTATCATATCAAGCCCGAACATCGCAACTTTTCGATTGGCTTCACTTGGTATTCTGAATCGGCGCAACGAACTGGTATTAATAGCGAATGTAAGTTGATGCTATTGCAACATGCATTTGAAACCGCTGGTTGCATCAGTGTGCAATGGCACACCTATCATGGCAATAAACGTTCTCAGGCTGCGTTAATACGTCTTGGTGCTAGCTTTGAGGGCGTGCTAAGGAATCATATGATTCTTGCCGACGGACGTATTCGTGATACCCATTGCTTCTCGATGCTCGACGTCGAATGGCCGGCTTCAAAAAAACATCTGCTGCAACGCTTAAAGAGATACTCATAACAGAGCGTTTGCTTTGCGGGGATTAGCAAAGCTTCAAGTGTCTATTCGGGTACAAAAAAATAAATAAATAAATGACCAAACGGTATAGATAACTTTGTAGCGAGCAAGGTATCGTTGAATTTTTCAGATCACGGTACTAGATTATGAGTAAGCGAGTGGCCTTAGTAACAGGATCAAATTCTGGCCTCGGAGCTAGTATTTGCCTCAAGTTAGCCGAGCAGGGCTATCGTGTATACGCCTCTATGCGCAATCTTGCAAAAGCCCAAGCGTTACTTGAGGTGATTAATGCTGAGAGCCTAGACATCGTCATCTGCGAGCTAGATGTATGTAAAACCGAGTCGGTATTAAGTTGCGTGACCGAGGTTCTCAATAGTGAGGGCCGCATCGATGTGCTGGTAAATAATGCTGGCGCCGGCTTTGTTAGAAGTACCGAGCAAGCCAGCGAAGCAGAAGTGAAGTGGGTGATGGAGGTTAATTTTCATGGCGTGGTTCGTTGTACTAAAGCTGTGCTAGCGACGATGCGTGAGGCTCAGCGAGGTCATATTATCAACATATCGTCAATTGGCGGTCTCGTCGGTCAACCTTTTAATGAAATCTATTGCGCGGCCAAGTTCGCAGTCGAAGGTTATACCGAATCGTTAGCATGCTATTTGCAGCCACACTTTGGTATTAATTTTACCGCCGTTGAACCGGGCGCTATTACGACTGAGTTCACTAATAGTGTATTCAAGCAAATGAGCATCAGTGGCGGAGTGCTAGACGACCCTTACAAGGCTCTATTTGAGCAGTATGTTGGGGCTGCGCGCGCGCACTTTGATGGTGTAACTCAAACACCAGATCAAGTTGCCGACGTCGTAATTGATTGCATTGCTAACCCGCAGCCGCCGGTTCGTATCAGAACATCGGCGTGGGCGGAAGACTTTACCCAGCTAAAAACCCAAGCTGACCCGGATGGCAAAAAGCTCCAGCAATTAGTGAGCAACAAGCTGCTGTCTTAGTCGCGGGCAGGGTGTCTATATCGAGTAGCCATCAAGTATTTTGATAGAGTCGATTTGAACCGGCGTAAAAAAACCCGAGACGATTAAGGTTCTCGGGCTTTTTTGGGACTACTGGACTAAACGCTTTGATCAAGCATTGCTTGAATCTCTACCGCCCGTCGTTGTAATTGTAATTCTTGACGGCGTAAATTTAATTTTTCTTGCTCGATTTGAATAAGCTCTTCTTCAATAGTGATTTGCTTTTTCAAGGGTGCCGCGGCGGCGGCTTTCCGTTCGCGCTCGATGCGTTGCTGTTCTATGCGTTGGTTGGCTATGCGACGCTGATCAGCACGTTCGCGCTCGGCTCGCTTAGCGCGTTCTTCGGCTTGCGCGGCATTATCCTGAGCTTGCTTGGTGGCTTCGAGTAGTGACAAAGATGAGGTGTATTGAGCACTGCAAATTTTGGCCGCGGTACCTTCTTTTGTGGTGTTACAAAAACCTTTTACTGCTTTACCGCACCACTGATTACCGTCAGTTTTACGCTGAATCACTCGTTTGCTGTCATCAGCGCAGGTAACATCGGCCACCCAATAGGCCTCTTCTTTTGCGTATTGGACCAAGTTGTCGCTCGAAATGCTCGATACTTGAGATAATGCTGTCCCAGCAAACAGCACAGTACTCACAAAAAGTATGGCCGAATTCATCACTGTTTTCATTGCTAATATTCCCCCTAATGCCCTTGGTTATGTTGAATTAGTTTTCTAGCTCGCGTTAAGTTGGCGCTTTTGTAGCTCTAATTCCTTGCGTCGTAATTCTAAACGTTTTTGTTGAATTAGAATACGTTGTTCTTCGATTTGCATTTGCTCTTTAACTAGGTTTTCTCGGCTAGCGAGTTGGCCTTGTCCAATAGTTGAATCGCTTGCCGCTAGCTTAGCGACACGATCAGTTGATACCGTTGTCGCGCTTACTGCCTTTGAGTCTACAGTGCCGGTAATTGCTTCGATAGCTGTTTCCACGGCAGGTTTAACGGCAATAGGGTCTGCTTCGACGGTCGATACTGACTCACCCCTTTGGAAATTTGCAAGTTGTTGTTCAAAATTATCACTACAGAGCTGTCGAGACAATGAAAACTTATTTTTGTTACATAAAGTCGCTATCTCGCTGGAGCACCACTGGTCTTTATCTACCGGGCGAAGCATCACTCGGGGTTGCGTCAGAGACTCGCAGTTAACCGATACTTCCCAGAAGCGTTGTTGACCATCTTTAAAAACCTCTAAAGACAATGATTTTACCGGTACAGCGAACGTCGCGTTCGAAAAGCCTAGCAGTAGGCTAAGGGTAACGATTGAGATAAGTCTAAAACGTATATTCATGATTTTGCTCTATAAAGTACAAATTATATGGTAGAAGCATGGAACGCTCTTTGACGTTCTTTTTCTGCTTGTTTTTCATTTCTATTGACATCAGCTGCGAGCCGGCTATTCAGGCCGATGTGGGTCTCACCACGTTGCTTGGCTAATTGAACTTGTTTTTCACGCTCCGCAAAGCGTTGCTTCTGCTCAGATGTGAGCAACTCATAGCAACGAGGGCAACTCACCCCAGGGATATATTCGTTACTTGCCTTGTCGTCCTCAGTAATAGGATGACGACAGGCGTGGCACTGGTCGTACTGTCCTTTTTCTAAGTTATGGTTGACCGCGACTCGATCATCGAAGACAAAACATTCGCCGCTCCAAAGGGTATCGTCTTGATCTACAGTCTCAAGGTACTTAAGAATTCCACCTTTAAGATGGTAAACCTCGTCGAAACCACGCTGCTTCATAAACGCCGAAGCTTTTTCGCAGCGTATTCCGCCGGTACAAAACATAGCGACTTTTTTATGCTTACTCGGATCTAGGTGTTGATCCACAAAAGCCGGGAACTGACGAAATGTTTCGGTGTTTGGGTTGATCGCGTTTTCAAAGGTGCCGATATTTACTTCATAGTCATTGCGGGTGTCAATTAGCAATGTCTCAGGGTCACTGATGAGTTGGTTCCAAGCATCCGCATCAACATACGTGCCGACCACATTATTGGGATCGATATTGTTAACGCCCATGGTGACGATTTCTTTTTTCAGTTTAACCTTGGTGCGGCTAAATGGTTGCTCTTGATGAAACGAAAGTTTGTGATCGAGTTCAGCAAAGCGGGTATCTGTCTTTAACCAATCAAGAAATTCTAGCAGCTTGGTATGTTGGCCGGAGATCGTTCCGTTAATGCCTTCTACCGCGAGAAGTAGGGTGCCTCGAATGTCACGACTTATTAACTGATCTAAAACCTTAGGTTGAAGTTCTTGGTAATCGTTCAGTGTGACAAATTTATAGAGTGCGGCAACCGCAATTTTATTTTCTGTAGTCATTCTCGTTAGCTTTCCAGAACGCAAATCTGGTGCAGGTCGTTTTTACAATAGCGCGCATTATCTTATAGCTTTACGCTTGAAACAATATTGTCAGTGTTCAATTACGCGCTAAAAGACCACTTTTGACGATATTTTACCTAAGTTTAGCGGTTTCACCGAGCTACCAGCCTCGTTGCCAGCTAACACTCTGTATTTTCCAGTCTTGTTTTTCGCGTGTAAGTAGAATCGAAAATCGATGAGTATCGGCACGCAGTCGATTTGCCTGCGAAGATAAGTCGACACCGCGACTTGCCATAGCCACTGACATTTCGACAGTCGCGGCATCGCCGATAATTTCTAGCTCTCGAATGTTGCTGAAGATATTGATGCTTTGATTCTTTATTAGCTGCAGCTGCATCAGCCCCTTAATTTTTTTATAATCATTACCCTCATGATCTTGATAAGATGAGCTTATATGTTCGGTCATTGACGACAGGGAGCGCTCTTGAGCGCCCATTTCAATTGCTTTTAAGGTGCGACGAACCTGATCCTCGTCAGACAGTGTCGCTTGGTCGCTACAAGCGCTAATCGCCAGCCCTAGGATAAAAATCAGACTGCTGAATTTTGATGCTTTCTTGCTAATCATGAGGGTATATTTAATAGGCTTGCGGAGAGGAAATTAAGTTTATACTAGAGGTAGATGAACTACCTGAGCCATTTATTTTTTTCACAACGCACACCGATGTCGTTTACTGGCAACTTGATGGGCGATTTTAAACCCGATAGTGATTTGAAAAGTCGTTTGCCTGAGCAAGTCCGGCTAGGTATTAATAATCATCGCTTAGTTGATAAGCTAACCGATGAGTTTATCGCGGTAAAAAATTTAAGACCTTTGTTTTCGGATAAGCGACGACGCTTCGCTGGTGTCATTACCGACATCACATTTGATTACTTTCTTATTAAGCACTGGGGCGAGTTCGCAAAGCTCGAGCGACAGGCTTTCGTTAAAGATTGCTACGCGGGATTGAATCAATCTTTAGAGTACATGCCACCGCGAATGCAATATGTAGTAACTAACATGCATAAGCATGATTGGCTAAACTCGTATGCGACCTTAGATGGCATTGCGATTACTCTAGATCAAGTAAGTAAACGCATCCGTTTTAAAAATCAGATGGCCGGCGCAATTGAAGAAGTTGCGCAACATTATGAGCAAATAGAAGTGGTGTTTATGGACTTGTTCAGGCATCTTCAAACTCAGGTAATGGATGCCGCTATCGAGACTCCTGCGAAGCCGTTGATCAACAACTAGAGCCTTAAGGCTAAGGCACTGAAAAAACGTTAAAAAAGCAGTGTTTTGCTTTGACAGAAGCTGGCTGTGGCTATATGATCGCGCCATCTTGAAATATCTGGGTTTGTTATCAGCTTTATAGATTCTTCAATGCATTAAGTGATATGCATTTGAATCACTCCAGCGGATTTAAACCAAGCTAAATAAACATTATCTGCGAGGTCTATCATGGCTGTACAAAAGAGTAAAAAATCAACTTC
>JBLHXJ010000006.1:0-29137 GCA_047629535.1 Arenicella sp.
CCATCTCCATCTCCATCTCCATCTCCATCTCCATCTCCATCTCCATCTCCATCTCCATCACCATCACCATCATCTACATCTCGGTAATGCGGTGCAACGTCATAGTCTGGCAAATTCTCGAAACGATGATCTGGAGTTCTTAACTTTTTCATGATTTTCACATTACTCGAATTGCCGATGACAAAGAAGCAGTTTAGCAAATTTCGCGGCGTTCAAATGTGCAGAGCTAAGCCCCGATCTGCAATCACCTAGCTGGCGGTCTAGCCGGTATATTAACCAGTTCAAACGACTATTTTGGGAACAAAATGGTTTGCCAGTATTCTGTGTAAAAGGTACTCTAAGCGAGTTTCTTCGCGCCCGAGAAAAAAATTAGTCCTAGATTTCTAGTCAAAAATTAGAAACTAGCCGCAACCAAAATTTATCAGCAGTCGGATATCGCTGCGCCAAAGGAGATAGAAAAGAATGATCCCGAATCAAAATGTAACGCCAATGGAGATGTTTGCTCGTCAGGTTGAGAAAACGCCCAATAAGGTCTATCTTCGTCAGCCGGTGAAAGGTGAATATCTAGAAAGCACCTGGACAGAGGTTTACGACAAAACATTGCGTTTAGCTCAGGCACTTATTGGTTTAGGGTTAAAAAAAGGAGACCGTGTTGCCATTTTAGCAAATAACTGCGCCGATTGGTTTATCGCCGATTTTGCGATTGTAGCCGCCGGTCTAATTCCGACGCCGATCTATGCTACCGCTGGCAAGAGCATTATTTCGTATGTAATGGAGCACAGCGAGGCAAAGGCTATTATTATTGGTGATGTGGCTAAACCACAAGTCGCCAAGGACTCAATTCCAGAGTCAGTAGTAACCATAGGCATGTCAACCAGTGCGGTTGATTGGCAACATAGCATGGCCGGCTTAATTGCCAGTAACGAAGCCATGCCAGTTGCTCAGGTCAACCAGCCAAAGCTTGATGACGTTTTCTCGATTGTTTATACCTCAGGTTCTACTGGCAATCCAAAGGGCGTTGTCATTAGCTTTGAAAACCTTTGCTTTTCGTCAGCCGTCGCGGTCGAAACTCTAGAGGCAACTGATGATGAGCGAGCTCTCTCGTACCTGCCCCTTGCGCATGTAACCGAGCGCAGCTTAGTCGAATACTTCAGTTTGTATTGTGGTGGCACAGTAACCTTCAACGAAAGTCTTGATACCTTCATTCGTGATTTGAGAAGCGCTCAACCAACCGGATTTATCTCAGTGCCAAGGCTATGGGTTAAATTTCAATCGCAAGTGCTTGCTAATATTCCGCAACGCAAGCTCAACTTAATGCTGAATATTCCAATTTTAAAGACGATCGTAAAAAACAAAATAAAGCGTCAATTGGGTTTTGAGAACACCACCTCTTTTGGTAGTGGTTCGGCACCGATTTCACCATCGATTTTAGAGTGGTATCACAAACTTGATATAGATATTGGTGAAGGCTGGGGGATGAGCGAAACTATGGGCATGGCGACTAGCCAATTTCCATTCAACGTTAACAAGATTGGCACTATAGGCAAAGCTGTCGAAGGCTTTGATATCAAAGTGTCTGACGCCGGAGAAGTCTTAATTAAAGGGCCAGCCGTTTTTCCTAAATACTACAAAAACCCTGAAGTAACCGCCGAATCGTTTACCGAAGACGGTTATTTCCGCACTGGTGATAAAGCCGATATGGATGCCGACGGCTATTTTACGATTACCGGCCGGGTCAAAGACATTTTCAAGTCAGGCAAAGGTAAATACATAGCGCCGGTACCAATTGAATCAAAATTAGCTAGCAACCTTCTTATCGAACAATTATGTGTGATGGGTAGTGGCCTACCGACTGCCATGGTGGTGATCGTTTTGTCTAAGGAAATCGCCGATGACATGAGTAAAAAAGAGATCGAAGAAAGCTTGATTGCGACAGTTACAGAAGTAAACGGTCAGATTGAGAAGCACGAGGTTGTTGGTGGCATACGTGTTGTCGACGAAGCATGGACCATCGAAAACGGTCTTCTGACGCCAACCATGAAGGTCAAGCGCTCCGAACTAGAGGAAAAATATTTACCCACTCTCGAAGGTCAGAAAGACACGGTTGTTTGGGCTTAAAAGGCAAACAATAGAAGGTTATTAACGTTTCAGATAACCTTCTAAATTTTTTCTAAGTTTCTCGGGCTTATAGGTCTCGTCATTTTGCGTGTATTTATAAGCGCGATTGATCACTTCGGTTAGCGTCGGCTCGTTCGGCAGGCTGTAACTTAAGGCATCCATTGCCATCACCGCTTGTTCAGCGGCAATGTAATCACGATACTCGCCTTGAATGCCAAGTCGCATTAAATCTTCGATCATTTGGCGCTTGTCGGTGTCTTTCAAACTTACTTGTTCAAACATTGTCTGGCTTGCGATCGACAAGGTCTGTAAATCGGCGGCGGCTATTTGCAACTGCTCAACCGATTTAGTAGAGGCCGAATGCAATGCTTTGATACCGAGCAACATATCGCTCTGCAAAGTACTGTCTAGAGCACCCGTGAGTGCCGCCAGTAAAATAAAGCTGCTATCATTTAGTCTGATTGCACCGGGTTTCAAACCCGCGGTGGTAGGGCGCTGCTTCCATTTAAAATCAGTTAATGAATGATGGCAGGAGTGACAATCGTACAAAGCAATTTCTGGGTGCCCTTGTGGATTGTCAATTAATGAGCCAGCGAGATTTTTAGCCACTGATTGCGCATGAACCGCTGAGCCAACCAATAGTCGACGAATCGGACTGTCTGGATTTTTTCGTTGCAGATAATCTTCATCGACAACATAGTGCTCCGGTTGACGAATAGTGAAGGTGTCCAGCTCAAAGCCCAAGCGCGGGTGCCCCGCTCCCATAATATTATGGTTAGCTAGCTTTTTTTCATTACCAACATGACAACTCACACATAACTTAGTTCGTTCAGCCAAGTTCGCCGTAGGGTACATGCCGTCTGCTAAGTTTCGCTCTAAGCTGTAAGGCTTAATTGTGTGGCGGCTTAGCCAGCGCTCAGAACCGCCATGGCACGATTCACAGCCGACACCGTCGGTTATATGAAACTCTTCACCGCGCTGTTCAACGGCAACATTATCGGCATGACAATCTAAGCATATGCCTGCTTTTGATGCATTTTCGATCCCAAGCTTATCGGCTATGCGTTGAGACTGCTCACTCAGTAAGGTTGAATAGGCCTTTGAATGTCGATCATGAAATAGCCAAGTTTGGTATTCATTTTGCAGTACATTACTGGGCTCTTCGAGTTGCGTTACCGAATGACAAGTCGAGTTACCACAGGTAGCCACGCCCATATGCTTTTGTGGTGCATATTGTGGCAGCTCGGTGGAGTCACCATCCGCTGCGGCAGCATCCGTGAAGTGCGAGCTAGCAAGCACTAAGCTGGCTAAAAGTAACAATGATCGTTTTAACTTATGCATGGGCAACCTTACTCAGCATCGTCCCGAGTCTTAACATCGACTCTCTTCTTGCTATCAACCTTATTATTGACAGTCCACGGCTTACCGTTCTCATCAAGATACAGTTTTCGCATCTCTTGTATGTTTAACGGTCTAGAGCCTAGACGCCCAAACACCGCGATTTGCCCGCCGGTTTCATCAACCGCACGATCTCGATCCATGCCTTTTGATAAGGCAATTGCCGGCGACTTTGTCTTACGCCAAGCAATTAGTTCAGGCTTGGGTTCAGGGCTAAAGCCATAAAATTTTGGCTGCGAATCCGGAGACGTCAGTTGCACTACTTTCAGTCCGTTAACACCGTCAGCAACATAAGCAAAAAGACTGGCGTTGGTACTACCCACAACCACATCTCGTGCATCGTTAATTTGGCCGTCAGCATCAAATTTTTGCAGTAGCTTCATATTGTCGGGTTGCTTAACATCAACAATGACTAAACCTTCAGAGCCAGCCGCAACATAGGCATAAGTCCGAGCAACATAAATTCGCTGTGCATTTTCCAAAGCGATCGTATTGTTGCTCAATAGCGCGGCTTTCTTGCCTTGAGATACGTCAACCACTTTCAAGCCATCGGCATCAGTGACGAACAGATAACGAAACTGCAATGCTGAAGCGCGACCGTCATTTAACTCAATAACCTGTTCAACCTTAGGCTGCAGAGGGTTATCCAAATTGACAATCACCAAGCCGGCATCGGCAATTATATAGGCATAGTAACCACCAATAACAATGTGCTTGGCTCCATCTAAGATTCCGTCGTCATTCCAAACCAGTTCCGCTTGCAGAAAGTTATTGCGAAACTCACCGTCAACCAAGGTGTTCACATCCACTACTATCAAACCACTTTTCGAATCGGTAACAAAAGCATAGTGATAGACAGGATGGAACGGTTGCTCTTGATTATCGATACGCATCAAGTCGCCTTGATTACGCTCTGGAGCGATGTTTTGGTTAGTTGGCAATGCCATGCAAGTAGCGTTATCAGTATCAACCTTAGTGTCGTGTCCAAGCGGGCTAAAAGGTGCCGTCACAAAACGTAAGCTGTAACCTTTGTTGGCAATATTCGAGACATCGTAAGCACGAAAACCGTTCTTACCTTCGGCTGCAAATAGATACTCACCGCGCAACTGCAAGCACGATACTCGCGCTGATTTATGATCATATGCGGTCTGCAGTTCTTGGCCGTTGTCCTGATGCTTTTGGAACCAATCTGGATAGGCATATTTTTGCAAGTAACTACCGATCACCGCTTGCGGCTCTTCCCACTCAGTGACTTGAACCGCCGAGATAGCTTTCTCGGTGCCAACCCATGCGTTGTAGCCAATGAAATTTACGAAATTAGTGCCCTGCAATAACAGCTGCGCCATAATTGCATTGTTATCATTTTTCTCCGACAAATGACAATCATCGCACGTTTTTGTCTCTTCTAGGCGCGTGGTATGCGGGAAATGCGGAGCGAAAGCCTGGGAACTAAAACCACTTGCGGAGATAGGCGGCTGCTGAATGTAGATCTTCTCGCGGTTCGCGTTGGTAGACGACAGAACTAATGCCGACGATGATCTTACCGGAGCAATACGCCCACCATTGATGCCACCGCGACGACCTAACTGAAACATCTGGTCTCGTGCTACCTGTGGGTTATAAGTGGCGTAATTTCGAGTTTCGCCGCCTTCATAATGGTTACGTTCAGTTTTCCAATTCGCTTCAATCGGCAAATGGCAGCCGGCACACGAGGTGGTCCACGATGTATGGCAGGAATAACATTCCATCTCATCATCGCTATGAGCTCGATCACCAACTGCAATGCCCTGTCCCCAATCTTGCTTGTCGGTATCTTTACTGACTGTCTTGGCGAGTGCTGCTTTTTCGTTGTAGCCTGAATGGTTGGGGTTAATAGTATCTTTCACTAAAGACATTTCCCACTCTAGCTCAGGGTTCAACAAAGAACGTTGAATTAGCTTTTTACCGATCCACTCGAAGCGTAACTTTCCATCTGGGTTTCGTAATTTGGCTAGCTTATTGCCGCCAGGAGGGGCCGCTGGGCCCGAGGTGGCAAGGTTTGGATATTTATCGGCAGTACCATGACAATCAACACAGTCGATCTCAACCGCATTGGCAACTTCGCCATAGATGTGGCCATTACCATGCGAGTCTTGCGAGAAATGGCAGTCGGAACAGTGCATGCCTTTATCGGCATGAATCGACGACATGTGTACGCCCTTTTTAAATTTCTCTGGGTCATCGTCGCTGATTTCGCCGCCCTCAGCATCGAGCAATGTACCATCTCGATCACGCTTAAACACCGCGCGAAAGTTCCACCCGTGACCATGATAATCAGCAAATTGGGTATCTCTTAATTTCGGATTAAGTTCGGAGACACTGGCTAAGAACTCTGGGTCTGACCATTTACCACGAATCGCCGCTTCTTCAGGATTGCTTTGATTAATTTTACGTATCTCTGAATCGGTCGGGTATTGCTGTTCTTCAGGCCACATTGATGGCGCATCTGATTCGTAGTCCCACATGGTATAGCCAAGATAGGTATTTACGAACATATTCGGTTGGTGCATGTGACAAATCATGCACTGGGAGGTTGGTATTGCGCGAGTAAATTCGTGTCTTATCGGGTGACCCGATTCACCTTTAGGGATAGTTGGATCATTAGTTTGCGTATGCCCACGGTTACCGTACTTTGCGAATGGGCCTGAATGCTTAGGGTCACGATCGTTGGCGTAAACAACGTGACAACCGCTACAGCCTGATGAGCGATAATCGCCGGGATTATCATTAGTGCCAAGGAACCATGCAATAGGGTCATTAAGACGAGTTTTGGTCATGTTAATGACCGGCACGGAGATTCGTCCACCGGTCCCGGGACCACGATTCGATTGCCTAATATCAGGTCGCCCGGGTTCTTCTAAACGTTGCAGCTGGCCTAACGCATTGGGAAGGCCGGTCTCTGGAAACAAGTTGCTTAGATTTCGACCGCCACGTTCAAACACTCGAAAAATATCACCAGGCTTGATGGTTTCCCATGCAGGCAATGGCGCAAGGCTCGGTAATACACCATATTTCTTAGCCAGTAATTCTGGCTTCTCAACCAATGGACCTTGAATGCTAGCGGGTAAGCCTTCGCGAGTGTAAGCCTCACCAAGAATGTAGTTTTTGTACGGCAAGATACCGTTGTTATAGGATGCGCCACCCCAAAACATGGCACTGGTACTCATTAAGCTTCGCTTGGCCGCCTTAATAATCGGTAAATGACAAGCGCCACAGGCCTCTTCGGCAATACGATAGTCGCCCGGATTAACAAAACGCACAAACTCAGGGCTTTCAGCATTTAAAATTGTGTAAGCGTGAGGAGGGTTGGCGCTTGAAGGGTAATGCCATGTCTTTGGTAAGGTCGGTGTTACGTGCGCTGCATCCATCGCAGCGCGGTAATCAGGCTTATATTTTTTGTGTTGCTTGCCATAGCCATCATCGTGATCGCCTTTATCCACATCTGCAGTATCAGCGGCATGCTCTGGATTCTCAGCAAGGTGCTCTGCATCGCCATCAGACTGAGGCTTGTCAGCCTCACGAAGACGACTACTAATACTCACAAATGCGTTATGGTCGGCAGGCGCCTGTACGGTTGAATCACCACCATGACAGTCGGTACAGCCAAGTACCACCGCGGGATTGCTGTGCATGGTATGCCGATCCGACGACACGTGACAGGTGACACAACCTTCAGACTTAGTATCGGCCAAGCTTTGTGTTTGCGATTTAGGCGCCGGCGGATAAAACGGGTAGTCGACTTCTAGCGGAGTCTCTCCGCCTGCGGCCATCAGCTTGGTAAGCCCGATTATCGAGCCAAACAATACTATTGCCAGCGGCAAGGCAAAGCGCAGAGTCGTCTTGCCAGTCATTCTATTTGCAGCTGTATTAGCCTGAGTGATCGTCATTTTTTATCTAATTAATTAATACGTTTTATTAGTAAGCTAGGATCAAATTGCCCAACACTGAGTACGGTGTGCCATCACCATAGAGATCTTCGAAGCCGCTACCTGGATTAAGTACCGCTGCAGACAGTCGAAGCACAATATTTTGAGTTGCCAAAGGACGCCATATCAACGCCGCCGATACATCTTGACCGATGTTCTTGCGCACTCGACTTTGGTTTCTTGCAACTTCTAATGTGGTTGTCTCGTCAAACCACATTTGATTTAGGTTAAACGACAGACGAGTTTGAGGGGTCAAATCAAAATCAGCGCCGATACCAATCAAGGTTACACCTGGGTTAGTAAAATTCGACTGACCATGTTCTTTCGATGAGCGCAACGACGGAATAATCGAATTACGGCCATTCAAGGCAACTCGCCCCCCACCAATCAGCGGTACATTCTGACGAATAAAAAACGCAGTATCGCCACCGGCAAATTGAGGATTTTCAAAGATAGCATCGAAACCTCCCTCGTCAGTATCGAATGCATCGTCGTCGCCGCTAGAGTGTAAAAATGAAACACGTCCGCGAATCCAATCGTAGTCTCTCGATGCCTCGGCGGCAAAAAAATAAGCGCTAATATCTGTTTCTTGATTGGTAAATACGCCATTTGAAGCATCGCCCAACGCATAGTAAGCCGAGAACGTAAGGTTATTGCGGCCGAAATGACCGTCACCACTTAAGCCTAAATACGTCACATCATAGTCGCGACCTCGCTCAAACCCTAGCGAGCTCGGACGTGCGATAAATTGATTGTCATCAAAAAAGAAATCATCAGCTTCGCGATTGCGGTTGTGAGTGATCGACGCCTGCGAGATAAAACCTTTGCGTGGAAAATCTTGCCAATAAAAGTTGGCCATAAAAATATCATCTTCGCGCAAATCATCAGTGATGTCATTCAAACCACTATTCGACTCTTTTTCTAGACGCCTAAACCAAGCAAGATTGTATTGATAGATATTGTTATTGCGAGTCCCGAAAAACCTTACACCCAATTGATTATCTTGAAACAAGAAACCACGAAAATCACTACTGAATGGCTGGATTCCGATGCGAAAACTATCGAAGTCATAGCGATCAGAAACGTTTCTAATATGGTAATCATAGAATGCGCCCTGAAGCCCGATAAAACCTTCTGTACGAGTATCGCCTTCGGCAGGGTCTGCTTTGAGTGCGCCTACCTCGTCGAATACCGTATGATTAATATTAAACACTGTGATCAAACGAAACTCATGATCTGGTGGTCTAAAAATTGTATCTCCTCGATATATCACGTGCTCGACAATCAAGTTTTCGTTGATCAAATATTGATCACCCTTGGCGATTAAATCTAATTGTCCGGCTCTGGCGGTAGAGGCATTGCCGACCGGGATCGGGAAGCGCCTAGGCTCGACTACGGTATCGGAAATTGCGGAGAGATTATAAAACCAATCTTTACCAAACACCGGTCTATCGCCCTTGAGCGGATTATTATTATTGTATGGATCCCATTTGTTCTCTGGGTAGCCTAATGACTCGACAATACGCCAGCGATCGGGGACTGGCGCCAGATCGGGTAATAGCAAGGCTTTTGGTGGCGCAAGTCTATCGGGGTTACAGTAGTCTGCTTCGAACACTAGCACTGGGTAGGCTGGCCGGCGACGTGGGCGACTGGTTGCTTTTGGAGCTTGACTGCAATCGTTGACTGATTGTGCTGGTTGGATACCCGGCCTAGCGACCTTCGGTGAAACCGTTTGTTGCGCTTGAGTTTGATTACTTACCAGGACCGCAGTCGCCGATTCAACCGCTAGCGTCTTAGCCGCAACAGGCGTTACTGCATCTCGGTCTAAATACTCACTGCGTTCAACTGCGACTTGAACTCGCTGCTCAGTATTTCCACAGTGGGTCCTGTAGACTGAGTTCAACTCAGGCATCTCACAACGCGTCGCCAACAGTCGGGGGATATAGTTCACCACAGTGCCTGACAGACCTTGATCAAGTGACGCTTGCTCAGCGCTGGCAATGCTGTCGTATCTACCCGTGACGGTGAACCATCGATCACTCACGGTGCTAGACTCGAAGCAATAGATGCCGTCTTCACTGCTCTCAACCGACAGACAATTCTCGAAGCCGTTAATGGTTGCCAATTGTAAAGTGAACCGCTGATCAACTTGTGAATTAAGCCATGCATAAGCGCGCTTAGTTTGCGACGCTTTAGAGTGACTCTCGCTTACCTCGCCATCACTCACTTGGGCCATCACCGACTGACTCATTAGCCCGATCGCAAGTGCTAGTAGGCGGATGCTTACCACGGTCTTATTGCTCGTTTTAGTCTGCATTATATTAGTTTCAGGGTTCATCTCTAACAAAATTAAAAGTGTTACTTACCGTTACACGGAAATGCTTCGGTCGAGTCGATAAAAGGCGCTTGAGGACAGTTTATATAGCGCAACCTTACGCCTTGTGGTGACAACGTGTCCGCTCTAATCGATGGGTCAGCATTATTAATAGCTCCGCCCAGTTCTAGGCCCGCATTGTGAAGTCCCAAAAATGAAATCATATCGTCTTGATCAACGCCATCGCCGGAGACACCGATACCGCCGATCAACTGACCACCTCGGTATATCGGTACGCTACCTGGAAATATTTGCATCCCGTTGGGTAAATTAGCGATGCCTGTGCAGCCAGTACCCGGCAAGGTCAATCTATTCGCCACCAGGTTAAGCTGCAAGCCGACATTAAACGGGCTCCAAACATTAATAGGAAAGCTAAATGGCCCTGGCGGGTTAGCATCGATGCCGTCTGGAAAAAAGGGTCGCGACAAGTTGCCACCAGCCCTATCTGAAAACGCAATTCCGTCAGCCAGTGCGGTAGGCAAACCAAATGATCGAACCGTGTTAACAAAATGTGCGTGGCCAGCATCAATTAAAATTTGACCTGCATCGCGACGCGAGAAAAACGCCGCTGTGCGGGCCTTTTGTAATGACACGTCGGTGCCGAAAATCGGCGCATCAGGTGTTCTAGCAATACCCAAAATCACACCATTACTGTCAACTATTGATATAGACACACGAGCAGACGACTCGGCCGGGTTGCGGATTTGCGCTCGCGAACGCATAGCCACTCGTAGCGCATTCGCAATTAAAACTCTAACTTCATTGGCACTCAGCGCGCCTGCATCGGTTCCCGCGCGAGGCGTAAAACGATCGCCTAACACCACTGCCGGCACACCAAAACCGTCGCTGGCAACAAAGCCAGACGCTTTACTACCAAATGCAACCCCGGCCTTAACTCGGCCATTGAAAAATCCAGCTACAGCAACAAACCGTCTGCTGCTTAGAGCGCTAGGATTGGCGGTTCTCAATCCCGCAATCGTAGTATCCGAGTAACGAACTAGTTTGCCATCAAGGGTTACTTGACGCAGTTGGCCAGGTGCTTCAAAACCACGAGTGCCGGCCATCGCAAGCATCTCGTCAATCGACTCATCTATATCCGATATCGAATTATCGATTGAATATAAGCCGTCGGCTATAACACCGATGCCACCAACGACTTCGCCGCCCTTGTAAAGTGGAAAGCCACCGGGATCAGCCGACAAACCAAGTGGCGATGGTTTTGGCCCCTGAGTTGTACCTGCTTCTGCGGTCAGGTCCGAACATTGAAGCTGGCTAAATTGAACCCCAAAAAGCGGACCCGCTGGTTGATTGAATTCGCCCGGATTGAAGTGCTCTTGTATTATTTGGCTGGCTACCCGTGTACTGAAAGAGTTGCCACCGCTAGATAAATAGTTGCCAGTAATGGCTTTCGCTATGGCCGCAAAAGTGGCTGGAACAACCACTCCTTCTAAGCCATTGCCAGCCGGTATTCCTCGTTGCGACGAAATGGTTACTTGCGCTGCAGCACCAGGCATTTGATAAACACCAAGAACATTGCCAGAACGGTCGACTACCGCCACCGTGGCGGGTGCGCCGCGAGCATTTCCCTCGCTAACAACTAAGCCAATAATGCGACGCACTTCTGCGCTACTCAGGGTGGCCTGCGCAAAGGCAGAATTGATTGGTAAAATCACCAAGGCAAGAATCAGCGATACCTGAAGACTAACTCTATTAATGAACACAGGGTTTTTCATAATATATTTTCTAGTTGTCAAAGTTTATCGATCTTTTTCGGTCATCGTCAAAGCCCAGCGTCTGCTGGAGACGATGCTACAGGTTACTATCACTAACTAAATCAACATTACTAACTTTTTGATGATCTAAATTTATCTGCTCTATGATTTTTCGAGCAGAACCTGATTCCAACGCCTGACGCCAATTATTTTGCTCAGGCAAATGAAACTGATGGCACGAAACGCAACTACTTGGCGTCTTATTTTCATGCGTCCGCTCGCCGGTATGGCAGCTCTGACAGACTTCTAAATCTGGCATTAGTACGTCACTAGTTTGCTTAGAATTACTAGCATCATGACAAAGGGAGCAATCTGATGTGCGATGACTATAGTGATCAAACTCAGACTTGGGCATCCATTGCTTGGTGATTCGAATCGGGTCTACACGCCACTTCGATAAGTACTCACCACTTTCATCTATGCTAATCTCATGACACGTTTTACAGGTAGTTTTTTCAAAAATTTCTTTGGCAACGCTATTCGCTTTGCCCCATGGGCTGGCTAGGTTAAGCGCCTGTTCTGCGCGCCGAGCCACGGTGCCGCCAGGCCTGCGTAAAACGAAGTCACGGACCTCTTGGGGGGTCGGGTTGCGGCCCAAGCTATCGCGTAAAAATTGACGCGAATAGTATTCTTCGAGGGTTAACAAAACAGTATCTGGATCGCCGTGGGGCACTTCTCGTTGCGGTGCGTCCGGATCAAACACTAAGGTATGGCAAGAACGACAATTGTTTTCCATAGTAATCGGTTGCATCAACTCGCCGGCATCGTCGGTAACGTGGCAATCATTACAAGCCAGCACCTTATTTCCTTGCGGCGCATCTAAACCGTCAGAATTCATATGCACATCGTGCGGAAAGATAAGATTTGATTTCTCCAACGGCTTATCCGCTAAGGCAACACGACGCATTGACCAAGTCATAGCATCAGCCTTGCCCTCGGGCACCAGCATGCTGACCTTAAACGATGGATGTGGCGACTCACCTCCGCTACGTTGCTCTTTACCAAAACTATCGACATCTACAAGCTCGGTATCAACGGCTCCGGTCTGATCCATATCCGAGTGGCAAGAGCTACAAAGCTTGTCGTCGTGCCGGACAATACTGCTCGGCTCATCGTGCTCTATATGACAGCTGGCACAACGTGAACCATCGAGTTTAGCAACATCGTGTTTGGACGTATCAAAATGATGATTAGTATCGTTATGGCAGCTCAAACACGAGTCGTCTTGAACCACTTCAAATGCTTTGACATGACATGCCTGACAGTTTTGGTTTAATTCAGGAATTTGATGGGGCCTTGAAAGGTGCCCTGAGATCCACGAATTATCAGATGGTAGCGGAGATGCTCTAAGAGCCTCTGCAGCATCGTCGCTGATCAAACTGGCGATGGGCACTATTAGAAACATCGCTAACACAACGATAAATAGAACCCAAGAGACCAACCTTTTACTCAGGCGAGTATCGTCCAGTGACAACTTATAATCAGGCTTTTCGTCGCTCACGGTTACGTAATCCAGTTAATAGTAGTTAACAAAATATTATTCATCATAATCGCCGTTACCAATAGAAGAAGACGACTATTACATGCGTAATTAGTGCCGCCAATAGTGCAAATGAAATAGGCACATGAACATACAGCCATATCTTCAGAATGGCTCGTATTTGAACGTCCCGTCGAAGGCGTCTGAGAAGTGTTTGTTTTGTTGCAAAATTGGCGATTAGGCTTTGCACTGCGCCAGCCTCTTCGCCGCCGCCGGTCAACTGAGATAACCTATTGGCCAATACATCGACAACCAATGCTTGGTCTTTATTCGATTGTGACTTTTCTTGCGCCTCAGGATCAAGCGCAAATGGAATGCTGATGGTTGACGCACCCTTAGCTCTTAGCTGCTGCCACCAACTGCCGCCGATTTGACAGCCGTCGATAGCACTTTCAACTAACTGGCTTAAGTTCGGAGTGCTGGCGTTACGGCGACTACGCTCATCAATTTTGTGAATTTTATTGAGCAAGCTGTCGAGCGTATCACCCGAGCGGTTAACGGTGAGTAAGTTGGGGTAACGCACATAAACAAAAATACCAAAAAAACCACTGGCGATCACCAAAACCATTAATGCATAGGTCAAGGTGTGAACGTTCATGCCGAATTGAAATCCGCCATGCAATGTACCCACCAGCAGTAGCGCAGTCCCAAGATATACATGTGCCGAAGTCCAGCCTTGAACAGTCCCCATATTGGAGTTGTAGCTACGCTTTCTCATGCCGAGTAATAATAGCCAGACGATCAGTAGCGCACCAATGGTGCCGAGCGTATACCCCAACCATGTGCCACCATTGGGCATGCCAATAGGCTGATGCCATTGGTAAGCCACGACGGACGCTAGGCTAAGTGCCAGAGCAAGCCAAAGGTAACGAGCGCGCTTGTAATTTAATATTGACTGATACACGATTTATTATTCTCAGTTAGCTGATTGGTTACACCAAAGTAGCGGCTTAACTGCCAAAACGACTGCCGACCAGGTCGACAAATTCTTTTGGGTTCAAACGCATTGCTGCGCCAGTTGGGCACGCTCGTACACATGCTGCACCACCTGCATTATCTTTACAAGCATCGCACTTGACCGCTTTTTTGATGGTCTCACCTTCAGCATATTGTTTGCCGCCTGGGCCCGGGCCTTTGCCAGTTAAAAGCCAATGCAATAGAGTCGGCTTAGGCGCTGGGTTTTTCTGCAATGAAATGACATCGTACGGACAATTACGTACACAGTTGCCACAACCAATACAGGCTTCTTGATCAATGAATACTTCACCATCACTCGCTCGGTGAATTGCGTCGGGTGGGCAGTCTTTCATGCAGTGAGGGTGTTCGCAATGGCGACAAGATATCGGTACATGAACATCGGCAAACGATGCGCCCGCTTCGCGGTTTAAGCGCGAATTGCCATCGTGTGTTTCAGCACAGGCTTTTTCACAATTATCACAACCAACACACAGTGTTTCGTCAATCAGTAATACGTCGGTGCCCTCACCCAAACCTTCGCTCATCAAAAAAGACATTAGTTCGCCGCCCTTAGGCTGAGCTTCCATTCGCGCTTCGAGCGTCAAACGATCACGAACATGAGACTGTATTTCTTTTTGTAAACCTGGTTCTTTTTCCAGTAGCGTAACAAAACTAGCTTTGCTTAAGCAGATCGTTTCAGTTCTCACATTGGTTCTGACTGTATCGGTTCGCATGCCATCACCCATTACACCAGCTTCGCCAAAATAATGGCCAACAGGCATATACGAGGTAATCACTTCTGTATTATTGGTTTGCTTAACGGAGGTAACCGAGCCTAAACGAATAAGGTGTACTTCATCGCCCTGTTCGCCTTCGGTATAAATATTTTGATTCGCGTCAAAGGTCTTTAATTCTGTATTGGCGACTACTTCAGCCAGCTCCGCGTGCGCCGTATTTGGAGTAAACTTAGAATGCAGTGCTCGCAAGATAAAAGCTTCATCGAGCACACGTTTAACAGACTCCACAGAGTTGATTAACTTAACCATGCTTCGGCGCGGAGTCTCAACCACTACGCAGTCTTCTCCGGCGTAAACAGTTGCGGTTCGGCGACGGCCTGAGATCAAGCTCTGCTCACCAAAGAAACCGCCTCGATTAAAATGAAACTCGCCAACACCAGGCAGTTTGACAAAAGCGTTACCATCGATCACAACAAAGAACGAATCGGTGAATTCGCCTTTTACACAAAGCTCATCGCCCGCTGCTCGTTGAGAGACTTTACTGTCGAGAATAAATTCACGAAAGTTCAACGGGTTAATGCCGTTGTAGATAGGCGAAGAACCTTGCAGGTATTCTAAAATCTGGTCAACCGATTTGTCGTACGGCAAGCCATCGAAAGCCTCAACAAAAAGAGGATGATCAGCCGGCTCAATATCGTTACCCTGAATGTATTCGACTACTTCGTAGCCCTGATTCATAGCCTGCTTGATCAACGGATAACCGCCGAGAGCGCCGATCACATACATACCCGGCACGTTCGACTCGTACTGGCTCGAGAGCACGGGCAATGCCGCCGGACTGTCATTCGGAAACTCGATGCCGAATGACTCAACCAATCTACGAGGTGGAATCGCGCCTAAACGAGCGATCACGCGATCGACCGGCACTGGCACTTCGCCAGTGGGTGAACTTAAAACGAATATGTAACGACTCTCGTCACTCGGGTTTTCTTCAATTCTGACTGGGTTGGATTCATAGAAACATTCTATTTTACCGTCACTGATCGAGGAGATTATCAAATCCAAGTTGCCTTGCTTGGCACGCGCAAATTCGTCACGACGGTTAATGATGCAAACGTTGTTCTGAGACGCTAAGCCGACCGCATTTTCGATTGCCGCATCACCCGCACCAACGATCGCGATGCGCTCACCTTTATATTCGTCTGGATCATCGAGTTGATACTGTATATGTTCAAAGTCATCGCCGGGACAGCCGAGCTTACGCGGGTTGCCCTGAACACCAATCCCTAGAATTATAAATTTTGCTCCGAGCTTCTTACCATTGACTAAGGTAATGGTAAAGTCGCCTTTAGACCCTTCAATACCGCTGACTTCTGAGCCATATTGAATATTGGTATTGGTTGAGGTCATGCCCTCTTCCCATTTATCCAGAATGTATTCTCGCGTCCCGGCGATGAATTCGAGCGGGCTTCGCAATGGCAGCTTGGTAGGCGTGTCCATCACATGTTTGCCTTTCTGATACTTCTGAATTGTATTCGAATGCTTCGGAGAACCTTCTAATAGAACGTGAGAAAGCCCTAGCTCTGCCGCATGAGCGCCAGCACTCATGCCACCAGGTCCCGAGCCGATCACTGCTATGTCATACGTTTCCATCAGCTCTTCTCATTTTATTATTTTCACATTTAAGAAATACTAACCGATTGTTAACCTAATTTGAAGAAATAGATATACGCAGTTCGGACTATATCGTCAGCTAACTATGTTTGACAAAATAGTGAGTCAACGGCAAGATCACTCTATTAAACCATATAAATATACGAGTACCATTCCAAAACGTAAGCATTCGTGCTTTTTCGAAAAGTTAGGAAACTCGCTCATTTTGCAGCTCCAGCACCAAGGATTATTTAGGCCATGCATTGCTCAACACGTCTTTTATTGACACTAAACAAAGCCCGCACACTAACGGTCGTTAGCTCGCTATTTTTTAGCTTATTGATACCTGCAAACGCAATTGCTCAAGTAGCTTCTATGCCGCAAGCCGAAGAACCCGGTTTGCAGCAAGCAGCAGCAAAACATTTGGGCGTTGCCAGCTGTGCTAGCAGCACTTGCCATGGCAGTACCGTGCCGTTTGCAGACTCGAATGTATTGCAAAATGAGTTCCGTACCTGGAACGAGCAAGACACACATGCCCGAGCCTATCAAACTTTACTCAGTCCAGAATCAAAGAAAATTGCTCGCAACCTCGGATTAGTATCAGCCGAATCTGCCGATGTCTGTCTTAGTTGTCATGCTGACAACGTCGCCGCAATTGATCATGGGCAAGCCTTCGATATTGCCGAAGGCGTTGGCTGCGAAACCTGCCACGGCGGTGCCGAGAATTATATCGAATCGCATACCAACGCGACCCATCAACAAAACCTTACAGCCGGCTTAAGCGCAACCGAAAATCCGACAGTAAGAGCAGAGCTTTGCGTGTCGTGTCACATCGGCAACCATAGCGACCGAAAAATAACCCATACCATCATGGGCGCAGGCCACCCACGACTTAGCTTTGAGTTAAATACCTTTAGCAGCATCCAACCGGCACACTATCAAATAGACGAAGATTATATTGAGCGCAAAGGGTCGCATAGCGAATTGCAAATTTGGGCAATTGGCCAGTTGGTGGCGTCCGAACAACTACTTAAAAATATTCGAGCGTTCCCTCGATCTGGGCTTTTTCCCGAGTTAGTGCATATGGATTGTCTCGGCTGTCATCAGCCGATGAGTAAAGTAGATTGGGCACCAAACCCCTTGACTAAGCTTTCCGCTGGTGCGCTTCGATACAACGACGCTCATCTCTTAATGAGCTACCAGTTGGCTAAAACCGTATCACCCAGCTTGGCCAATCAAGTGCTTAGCAATACCCAAGCTTTTTTAAATAGCGGTATATCCTCGAATAGTAGCGATAAATTGGCGGCGATATTACTCAACGATATTAAAAAAATTCGCAGTGGCCTAGAAAGCTCGCCACTAAAGCAAGCGCAAGGCAAGGCGATATTGAATGCACTTATTAGCAACGGATTGAGCGCTAGTCATCAAGGATACGCCTCAGCAGAACAGTCAGCGATGGCGATCAACTCAGTACTGCGAGTGGTAGAAACCAGCCAACAAGACAGTCAAAATAAAGCCAGGCTATTAAGTGGGGTGGCGACAATGTTTAAAGGCGTAAACAATGCCGAGCGTTATCGTCCAGAAGTATTTGTATCGGGGCTGAGGAAAATTCAAGCGTCACTAAGATAGTCGGCTACCGTTTTAGTTTTAGTATTTCTTGACGATCTCCTATTTGCAAACTAACGCCGTTCGAATCTATAGACTCAACTCGCCAAGCATCGAGCCTGTCGCCTGACTCTAATCGGCGTATTTTACCGTCGCCACTATTAGCAATTATTGCGATGCGTGCGCTGCGGGAGATGTTGATCGCGGCTAGGCGGTAGTGTTTAAGGCTTGGCAAGCGCAAGCGAGAACGAGTCGCTTGATCAAATAGTCCGGCTAAAACATTGGGCTGAAGCTCTAGTTCCTCTGGCTGAAGCTCTAGTTCCTCTGGCTGAAGCTCTAGTTCCTCTGGCTGAAGCTCTAGTTCCTCTGGCTGAAGCTCTAGTTCCTCTGAGTCAACAATAATTTCATTACCAGTCGACGCACTAATATTAGTAAATGCCGCATCGCTCGTATACCAAGTGGCTACGCTCAAGCTTACCTCTAATCGACCCTGCGTCTTAGTCGAAACCCTTTCATTGTTGCGCAAGCTAATAAGCTCAATATCAAGCTTAGGCCTAATATCTGATAACGAAGATAGAATCGCTTGCAATGATTCTGAGGGTGCCTGAAAACTCAACTCTAGTGTGCTTTTTGAGAGCCCATCAAGCAGCGTCTCATTGATTGGCCGTAATCGAGATATAACCACCGACTGTTTTTTTAAGGACGACTTGAGTAGCTGCTGAAGTCGATGCCCAGCCTCACTCCTGTTGGATGCATACGCTAACGTTCCAGCCTTGACCATGACTTCTATTTGAGACTTTATTGCCGCTCTCTCTTGCTCAGTTTCAGCCGATAGAGATTGCACTGCCAGCAGCTCCTCTTGCAGCTTTTCAGTCGCCTGAAATTGTCGCTGAAAGTGCTCAGTCAATGGCATAACCATCAACTTCAATAGCAAACCGAGAATTACACTCAAGAGTAAATAAGCAAGTATTGCATGGCGACTTATCAACATATCAACGCCGCTCTCGGATCGTTGCCTTGAGTCTAAATCGCTCCTGATTTTGACTTGGACTACGCGAGATACTGGTAACGAACTCTGTCGACTCGAAGGCGCCTAATGCATCTAAGTTAGCTTGAACTTGTATCGCATTTTCTGCGCTTGCGTCAATCACTACTTGATTGCCTGATAATATCAATTGATCAATAATTGCCGATTCGGTTAAGGCATCAGCTACAGAAGTTAAGGTCAAAGCAACTTGCTCGGCACCTCGTGGTTGAATTTGCGCGATAAGCGAATTCGCCTGCCTTCTGTCGACTATCACGCCTCCAGTCTGAAGCCGCAATTGTTTAAGTTGCTGACTAAGTACTGCTCTTTTCTGTCTTTCGGAATGAGACACAAACAGCATGCTTGCGGCCAAGCTGGTAACGATTAGCATAATTACCGTCACCCAGGCTTTCGACACAGGGCGACTGATTGGCATGGGGCCCGTAGACTGTTGCGCAAACACCAGCCGCTCGGCGAGATCAAATGCCACGCCAGAATAGAGCACGTCATTGGCAGCAAATACTGTTAGCTGAGTTGATAACTCAGACTTAACAATAGCGTGGATATGTTTTTCGTCGGCGCCCAATGCAATAATCAATTCACTAGCCTCGAACGGCAGTACTTCTTCGGCGATCAGCGACAACGGCAAACCTTTTTGTGGGTCAGAAATACGCCGTGACATCACTTTTTCAGTCGGCGCTAGCAAATAAATTTCGGCGCCTCTATTGCATTGATCTATCTTGATCTGATCAATTTCGCTCTGACTCAAGGCTCGACCTGATGCGTCACACAACAGCTTATCAACCACCGACAAGACGGTTTCTAGCGCTTGACGTTTTGGCAATGGGTTGAGCAAGCCCTGCTTCCACCAAGCAAAAAAAACAAAGGCTGCATTGTCAGTGTTAGACATAGAGTATCGAAAAGCGTTGAAAAGGAAGTTTATCGGATAAGTGTAACGAGCTTACTGAGCTATGAATATAACTGATTGAATATAACTGATTGAATATAACTGATTGAATATAACTGATTGAATATAACTGGTTATCGACATGCTCGAGCTAAGCTTATTTTGAAGCATCACTCTAGCCACCTAAAGAATCGCCTGAAGTTCATATAAGCGGCCCCTCTGGTTAATCATCTTGATAACCTCAATACGAGTATAAAGCTGGCCTTCGAGCTCAACCGAGGTAAACACTCGGTAGTAGGCGGATATCGTCGAACTGAAAAAATCATTGCTCACCGGGTTGCTAATCAAACTCTGTGAACGCCCATTTCGTGTGGCTAAAAGTCGTTCTCGCTGGGCCTTAGAGAGCTTAGGTACAAGTGATAAAACATCAGCCGAAGCTACCCTAGGGTGCACTCCTGATTGCCCATTGTGCAGCGTGGCTACTGACAACAACGCAGGCATATCTATCGAGCTACTTCTTAGCAATCTACGTAGCTTACGATAACTGGGTGCCGCATTTTGCTTTTTTAAAGACTGAATTGACTCAACAATTGCGGCGACATCTTGTGGCAAGGCCCCGCTCGCCAACAAGGCTGGCCTGAGCAGTTCTTTATGCGCCTGCAGTAGTCCGATAAAACCAGCCTCATTTTGTATCTCGACAACAACATCAGCCTCTGGAGATCGGTAAATAATACGCTCGGAGGGAATCGCTGAGGCCGAAAGTTTTGTTCGTGGTGAGGCCAAACTTAGGGCTGCGAAACGGACTCCAGAATCGAGTAAATGCTGAGCTTTAAGCCTTTGAACATCCAAGCCCGTCGCTCGTGTATTAGTTAGGTATAGATTCGCCATAGCGATACTGATCAAGCTAACTATCGCTAGCAACAAAATCACTGTAAAAATCGCAAATCCAGAAACGCGTTGATCATTAATCATTTAACGTCGAACCTCCAGCGATGCAACTCGCCTTGCTCGCGCCAACTCAATTCGACCGCGTTTGGCCTCTGAATCTTATCCCAGCGGAGGTGCTTTAGGTCGCCATCGATGTAGCTAAACTCGGCTTGGTCAACCAAACTCAGTAAGCGTGAAGCTTGAGCTTCGCTATCGATGTAGGCGGATAAGCGTTGGTCGTTAGATATTACCAAGCGAAGCCAGTCGACGCCTTCTAACCACTCGCTATCGGCGCTCGACAAGTCAAATTCAATCGAGTGTTTATCACCGAAAAATTGCGCCTGAGAATCGAACGCATTACTTAGCGTTCGATACGCCGAGCGTAATTCGTTTTGCTGATCAACCGACTGCGACACGCGTTGCTGGGCCTCGGCGGACGACACGATGGCTTGGTATGCCATCAGTAAAATAAGGCTAAAGATACTGAGTGCTAAGACCATCTCAATTAAGGTGAAGCCGCTTGCGGGTCTTATCGGCACTCTCATCGGCACTCTCATCGGCACTCTCATCGGCACTCTCATCGGCACTCTCAATTTTTAGCTCGCAACTTAAATGTCGGCCGAGAGCCTTGCGACTCACCAGGCTCGCCGAATGGTTTAGCCAATAGCAGTGTATGGAACCTTAACTCACGCGTACCTTGATCTACCCATACCGACAAGTCAGCTTTGAACGGCCTTACGTTACCACTCAAAGAGTCCGACTCAGGCTGCAGCGCTTGTTCACTAAGCGGTACCAGTGTCAGTTGCCAGGGGTAGCCTTTAATAGCCTCGCCTCGAGTATATTCGCCAGTTTCAATGCCTTCTGCAATAGGCTTGTCAGAGCCAAGTGCATTTAGATGAGTATCAGCAAAATAGCTTGCCTGTTGAATCTCTTGAGTCAAATTAATATGTTGATAAGCGGTATGACGCAACTCGGCAACGCCAGAGATACCTAGGGCCAGAATGCTCAAGGCGACCATCACTTCGATCAAGGTGAAGCCGCTATGGCTGCAAGGAGACATTCTACCGAGGTCGCGCATTGGCCTGTAAGCTGACATTGGCGGTTAATTTATCGATCATTACCACCGTCGTTCGACGCTGAGTGCTTTCGCCTGATTGCAAAACAATCTGTGCCGAACGACTGGCGGTACCATCTGCGTGAAACAATGGCAATGATTCGGCATTAATCACTTGCCTATTAATATCAGCAGGCAGCGGACACTGGTCGGATCCCAAGCTAACTGAACGCTGTTGCTGCTGCGCAGTAAGAGTGCATTGCCGCGCCGCCGCCACGACCTTTGTAACCAGTAGTTGATAGTCACTTTTCTGATACAACGCTTTTAGACCACTCGGTAGCAGAGTCGCAATAAGGCTCAAAAGAGCCAACACCAGCAATATCTCAATCAATGTAAAACCGGCTAATCTGCAACCTAGTTGTCTTGTTACCACGCTCACAGCGGCAAATCCCCCATGCTTTGCAAGGCCGCAAAAACAGTGTAAATAATTAGCCCTATAACCAAGCCTAAAAATAGAATTAGAATTGGCTCTACCAGCGATGCCAATCGTTGTGCACGTCGACTAAAATCCTTTTCTAGCCGTCGCGCTAATACATCCAAAGTGGCTGGCAACTGCCCCGCTCGCTCACCGCTTTCGATACTATGCGCGTATAAGTCACCGAAGCCTTCGACCGTTTTAATTGCACTGCTAAGCGATTGGCCTTGTTTGATTTTGCTGATCGCATGGTCAATTCTATTGCGGTTATCCTGCTGGCGAAAACTTTCGGCCGCAATCGTCAGTGCATCGGTCTGAGATAAGCCCGATGCCAATAAACTCGACAAGGTTGAGGTGAAACGAGCAAATTCAATTTGGCTTAATAGTCGACGCATAAATGGTAACCGCATTAACAGCGATACCGCTCTGCGTTTTGTATCGAGCTGATCTTGCAGCAGGTAGATAAGTACAATCAGCACCGCAACGCTAATCAAAATTGTCTGCCCCCAGCTGTTCATGAAGTCACCGACCGTCAGTAAAGCGCTAGCAGCAAACGATAGGTTGCCGCCAAACGAATCGAATAAGCCAGTTAACTTTGGCAAAATAACACCCAGCACTAATGCTAAGCTGATGGTCATAGCGACCGCTAAAATAGCGGGGTAGACCAGCGCATTATTAATTTGACTCTTTAACTCTTGGCTACTTTCCAGCTGCCCCGCGAGCTGCTCTAAGGCGGTTGCCAACTGCCCCGAAGCTTCGCCGCTTCGGACCATGCCTACAATATAGTTATCGAAGTAATCTGGGTGTTGCTGTAATGCAACGCTCAATAATACGCCTTGGCGCACCTGTGCTCTGACTTGCGACAATAGTGGTTTTAGGGTAACGCCAGATCTTGAATTAACCATTAGGCCTAGCGCCGAATCGAGGTCAGAACCGGCATTAAGAAGTACCGCAAGGTCCTCTGCAAACGAAACCAGTTGATCGGTGTGGCTCATAAATTGTATGTCGCTTTAAATTATCGCGCAGCCTAATGGCTGGGTTCGGCCTGAATGGGTTCGACCTGAATAGGTTCGGTCTGAATAGGTTCGGTCTGAATAGGTTCGGTCTGAAACCCCAAGGCCCGAAACACTTCGGCTTGATCGGTTTCGCCACTCGCAATCAAGCGTTGCGCGTCGTCGAGTAAACTAACCCCATTCAACAAACGGGTCGACAAAACACTTTCAGACACCTCTCCGAGAAATGCGGCGGCGGGCAAACATTCGGCAATAGTCGTTCTACCCGAGTACTTAACTCCAGCACAGCTTAGGCACGACGCGGAACTATCTGCATTTAAACAATTCTGGCACACCATTCGAAGTAGCCGTTGCGCCAGCACTGCTTTCAAAGTGGACGAGACCAAATAATCGGGCAGCCCTAAATCTTTTAGTCGCGTGACCGCTGAGGCGGCCGAAGGAGTGTGTAAGGTGGCCAACACGAGATGACCAGTAAGCGCTGCTTGTGCCGCCAGTTGGGCGGTTTCAGTATCGCGAATTTCACCAACCATAATTACATCAGGATCTTGTCGTAACACGGTTTTGAGCGCGGCCGAAAAACTAACGCCATACTCCTCGTCGACTTGAATTTGATTGATGCCGGCGATGTTTAATTCAACTGGATCCTCAATACTAATCAATTTCAGCTCAGCTCTATTCAACTGATTTAGCAATGCATACAAAGTAGTCGATTTACCGGAGCCTGTAGGGCCAGTAATTAACACTAAACCTTGCTGAGCGCTAATCGCTTGCTGCATTGAGCTGGCAACGTCTTGACTAAACCCAAGCCCTTGCAGTGACCGCTGACTGAGGCCAAACTCTAAAAGACGCAGCACAATACTTTCACCATCATGTAATGGCAAGGTCGACACACGCAGGTCTATCATGCGGCCGTCGGCGGGAAATTTGAAGCGGCCGTTTTGCGCTTGTCGCCGCTCGGTAACATCTAATTTTGACATTAGTTTTAAGCGGGCCACCACTTGATCAGCTTGCTCAGCACTAAAACTATGAATATTACGCAGCATTCCATGTACCCGAAACCTAACACGCAAGCGCGATTCGATCGGTTCAAAATGAATGTCAGAGGCGCTGCTGCTGACCGCTCGTTGAATTAGACGGTGCAGATCACGCACTAGAACAGAGTCACTGTCTAGATCATCTGGTAGGTCAATCGCGCCGATAATGGCGTCAATAGAATGTTGGTCTGGATAGACCTGCGCTAAAGCTTCAAGCAGATCACTACGCAGCGCCACAACCGGCTCGACCTGACACTTTAATTTTGAGCGCAATACCTGCAAGATAAAGTCGTCGGAAGGGTCAGAAACCGCTACCCGAAGAACGCCGCCAGCCAACGATATTGGCAGGGCTTCGTGCTCAACCAGAAAAGCCGATAATTTGAGGCAACCGTCTACCACCTCATCGGGTAATTGATCGGCCGCTATTTGAGCAACTTGGTAGGCGGCGCTTACCGCGTCGGCAAACGCGCGCTCGGGAACTAAGCCATTGTCGATCAACGACCTCAGGCCACCGTTTTTAGCGCTAATAAGCTGGTCGCGCTGTTGCTCAGAAACATAGCCCTGATCAACGAATCGTTGCAGCATATCGATGGTTGCGGGCTTAGCTTGAGATTGATTCATGCACAGTCAGTTGATCAATGGAATTGTAAGATTTCAATCCCAACCATAGCAGCGCACCAGCACTCGATCAAACTTTGATGTTATTGCCGGCGGCGGCGCAGATGATGGCGCTGGCGCTAGTCTGACTTTAGGCCTGTTGTGCGAGCAACTGGCCTGTTGTACTCTTTACATTCGGGCGCTGTTATTAGCTAGCATTAGTTACGTTTCAAATCATTCAAGGTTTCAGGACCTTTAATCTGCGCTGAATAAAAAAATAAAAATAGGCACTGAAAAATATGAGTCGGTTAAATAAAAGCAACAATAACGGCCTTAACAGTATCGATCAAGATAGCGTATTTAGCTGGGCCAAACACGCTATCAGCATTATTGTAGTCGCCTCCCTAGTAGGTTGTGAAACAGTAAAGCCTAAGTGGCAGAGCCACACCACAGGACTTGAACAGGACCTAGTAACGCAAGCCGATAGCAAGTCGTCGGCAAAACGTCAACCGCTCGCCACTGCCGCCAATCAAGAGCAACAGTCGCAAGCAAAAATCTATGCTGGGCAAGCGGTCGGCGCGGCCAAGCTTGGCTCATCAAAAACGGCTGATGCGCGCTTTCGCCCCAAAGGTGGTGACATCGTACTAAATTTTGTCGATATCCCAATTCGCGAAGCGGCACGCATGATTCTCAGTGATCAACTTGGCAAGCAATTTACTGTCGCGCCTGAGGTTCAGGGCCAAGTCAGCTTAAACAATCAAGCCGGTCTGGCCAGCAGCGATCTAGTACCAACCTTAGAAGCACTGCTGTCGAGCATTAATGCCCGCCTAGTAATTGAAGGCAACAGCTACAGCATTGTGACGGGTGCCGAGAATAGGCTAGCCGTCACTCAGGGCAACTTTGAGATTATCCCCTTGCGTTACATCGACGCAACTGAGTTTGCTAAGCTGCTAGAAGGCTACCAGGTGTCGGCAACGCCGATTAAACGTGGCAATTTACTGGCTTTGAATGGATCTAATAGCAAAATAAAAAAGGTCAGAGAATTAGCACGAAGCTTTGATATAAACTGGTTAAAAGGAATGTCGATTGGCATATTTCCCGTGCACAACACCAGCGCAGAAACATTACGTGGCGAGCTGCTTGAATTGTTCGGTGAGAAAATCGATGAAAACCAAGCTCAAGCTCTACGGATTATAGCAATCGAGCGCTCAAACTCGATCATGGTGATCGCCAACCAGAATGATTCCGTAAAAATGATGGGCGATTGGGTTCAACGATTGGACAAAATCGACGGCGCATCAAATCAAGCGTTCTTTGTTTATCGAGTGCAAAATGGCCGTGCCAGCGACTTAGCGAAATTACTCGAGTCGATGTTCGGTGGTACAAACCAGCTTGAGAATGATGATCAGCGCAGCAGAACCGCGCCACGTTCTCTGACTAATTTGAAAGCAAAAAATAACTTTCGAGTGGTCGCCGATGAAAGTACCAACAGCTTAATCATTACTGGCAGCCCCCATTATTACAAAGCGGTTCGCGATGCGATGAAGCAACTTGACAGCACACCGCTGCAAGTATTAGTCGAAGCACGGATCATGGAGCTGACCCTAAGTGACGATTTACAATACGGCCTCGAATGGTATTTGAATGGCTCACGTGGCAGTTCAAATACCAGCGCAAGGCTAGACTTTGGCGGCGCAGGTATCGGCGCAATTCAACCAGGTTTTAGTTATGTTGTCGATCGCGCAGGCGAAGTTCGTGCGGCACTCAATGGCTTAGCAGATGACTCGCGTTTGAAAGTACTGTCAGCACCATCATTGATGGTGCTTAACAATCGTACCGCCAGTATCTTGGTCGGTGACGAAGTGCCTATTCCGACGCGCCAGGCGGTCAGTAATATTTCGCCCGACGCGCCTACGGTTAATGAAATTGAATATCGCAATACGGGAATCTTGCTTACCGTATCGCCTCGAGTTAACTCAGGCGGAATGGTAACTATGGACATCAGTCAGGAAGTTAGCAGCGTGGTCAACAACACCTCATCACAGATCGATGCGCCAACCATTCAACAACGTCAATTAAACAGCACAGTATCGATTAGAGACGGTCAGACCGTAGTATTAGGGGGCTTGATTAGAGAGCAAACCTCTAACCGTGAAGCCGGCGTGCCGTTGCTTAAGGATATCCCAGCAATTGGTAAGTTGTTCAGCACCAGCAACAATGAGTCGAAGCGCACGGAGTTAATCGTATTAATAACACCGCGAGTTATTTATAACCAACAAGACACCGATGCCATTACCAAAGAGTATCGTCAAAAAATGATCGGTTTACGCCCTATTCCACTAAGCGAGCTTTAATGCGGCTCCATTGTCGCCGCTCTAACAGAGTAAAACATAAGTGATCGAGCATAAAAAAGGGCAACTCTATTTCTAGAGTTGCCCTTCTTAGCGAGCACTTAACTAAGTTAGTGCTTAAGCGAATTTACATCACGCCGTACGCCAACATAGCATCAGCTACTTTGATAAAACCGGCGATATTCGCGCCTTTAACATAGTCAACTTGATCAGTGGTCTCGTGTTGACCGCTGCCATGCTGAACACAGCTGGCGTGAATACCTGACATGATTTTACGTAACCGTTGGTCTAACTCATCGCGGTCCCAAGACAAGCGCATACTGTTCTGCGTCATCTCCAAACCGGATACAGCAACACCACCGGCATTAGCCGCTTTACTTGGGCCGAACAACACGCCGGCGTGTAAAAGAGCATCAATACCTTCCTTGTAAGTCGGCATGTTAGCACCTTCGCAAACGGCCATTACGTCGTTGGCGATCAACATTTTAGCGTCAACTAAGGTGATTTCATTCTGCGTAGCACATGGAAATGCAAGGTCAGCCTTAACTTCCCAAGGACCTTTTCCTTGGTGAAATTCGCAATCATATTTCTCGGCGTATTCAGAAATACGACCTCGACGAGCACCTTTAAGCTCTTTTACGAAAGCAAGTTTCTCTGCGCTAATACCTTCAGGATCATATATATAACCCGACGAATCAGACAAGGTTACAACCTTCACGCCTAACTGAGTGGCTTTTTCACAAGTGTACTGTGCAACGTTACCGGAGCCAGAGACAATAGCTATTTTTCCATCAAGCTTATGTCCATGATGATTCATCATGTCTTCCATCATGTAAACGCAGCCATAACCGGTAGCTTCGGTACGAATTTGGCTTCCGCCAAACTCCAAACCTTTGCCAGTTAGTACACCTACGAATTCATTTCTGATCCGCTTGTATTGGCCAAACATAAAGCTCACTTCACGCGCGCCTACGCCAATATCACCCGCTGGCACGTCGGTGTTCGGTCCAATATGACGATATAACTCGGTCATAAAAGCTTGGCAAAAATGCATTACTTCACGATCTGACTTACCTTGAGGGTTAAAGTCAGCGCCACCTTTACCGCCGCCCATTGGCAGGCCGGTTAAACTATTCTTAAACGTTTGCTCGAAGGCTAAAAATTTCAAAATACTGGCGGTTACGCTTTTATGAAATCGAATACCGCCTTTATACGGCCCAATTGCATTATTACACTGCACACGATAACCACGATTAACTCGCACGTTACCTTCATCATCTTCCCAAGCTACACGAAAGCTGATCAAACGATCAGGCTCACACATGCGCTCTAAAATTCTCGCCTGTTTATATTTTGGTTTGTCGTGGATATACGGAATGATCGTGGCAGCGACTTCTTCTACCGCTTGTTGAAATTCAATCTCCCCTGGATTTCGGCGCTTTAAACCAATCATGAATTCTTCTAATTCTTCGCTAGCGTTACTTGTCGTCACTTTATCACCTCTTGTTTAGTGCGTTTTTTAGTATGAATAACTCTTTTCGAGAGCCGTAGTGATCTTTTGAAGGCTGTCGAAAGGCTAAGCCCTTGACGCCTTGATACCCCTAGATGCACCGCTTTGCCATAAGACTCACTGGAC
>JBLHXJ010000007.1:0-28798 GCA_047629535.1 Arenicella sp.
AAACGGCCGGTATTCATGCAGATGGTGATAAAAAATGTAACTTATATGTTACTAAACTGTCGCCCGAACGCTTTGCTCGTAAACGCAAATACGCGCTCGGCAAGCTTGCTGGTAAAGCCTCGCTGGAGAACAACTTAGATGAGCTTGGTATTAAGTTGAGCGTTGATGATCAGAAAAAAGTGCTTAAAAAAGTGATCGAGCTTGGCGACTTAAAGCAAACTGTCACCTCCGAAGACCTACCCTTTATCATCGCCGACGTGCTTGAAAGCGGTGATTCACAACGCGTGATATTGGTCGATTGCAAAACCTCCAGCCAGCTCAATGGCGAGTCAGAGACTCGCTTAACCATTAGCATAGACGGCATAACGCACGCCGAAACAGGGCAAGGCAATGGCGCCTATGACGCCTTTGCCGATGCATTAGATCAAATTTTAGAGCAATACCCAGATCTGAACCGCCCCAAACTTCTTGATTATCAAGTTCGCATCCCCAAGGGCGGTAAGACTAACGCGCTGACCGAAGCAAGCATCACCTGGGAGCTAGAGAACGGTCGCCGAATGACCACTCGCGGAGTTGATTCTAATCAAGTGATCGCGGCCATGTATGCCACTTTAAAGGCGATCAACTCGCTGGCCAAATAGGCACGATAGCAACCGTGACTCCGGCAATAGACCTAGCGAGCAAACACAATGTGGTGTTTACAGTACACCAATACCAACATGATCCCAGTGTTGAGTCATACGGCGATGAAGCGGCGGCCAATCTAGGTTTCGACCCCAATCGAGTTTTCAAAACCTTAGTGGTAGAGCTTAATACCGGAGAGCTGGCGGTCGGCATCGTGCCGGTCAGTGGCTCACTTAATCTTAAGACTATCGCTGCTGCTACTCAGGCTAAAAAAGCGGTGATGGCAGACAAGCTCAAAGTACAAAGAACAACCGGCTATGTGCTCGGTGGTGTCAGCCCTATCGGCCAACGAAAACAGCTAACCACAATCATTGACAGCAGCGCTAATAATTTTGACTCAATATTGGTAAGCGCTGGCAAACGTGGCTTAGATATCGAATTGAGCGCGCGCGACCTGGCCTCGCTATGCAAGGCAATTTTTGCGCCGATATCCGCCGCATGACAGACCAATCAAAGGGCCTGTTACTCGGTTTTATGGCGGTGGTAATGTTCGGCCTTACGTTGCCGATCACGCGATTTATCTCTCCCTATTTTGAGCCAGTGTTCATTGGCCTTGGTCGTGCTGTATTAGCCTGCATCGCGGCGGTGATTCTGCTGGTAGTATTTAAGGCCCCTTTACCGTCGTACCCACAGGTCAAACGCTTGCTGGTTGTCGCGCTCGGAGTGGTGATCGGTTTTCCGCTACTAACAGCATGGGCAATGCAGAGCTTACCGGCGTCGCATGGCGGCGTGGTTCTCGGCATCTTGCCTCTGGCAACCGCGGCGGCAAGCCGCCTAGTCAGCGATGAACGACCCTCTTTAGGCTTTTGGTTAGCCGGCATCATCGGCAGCCTATTGGTAGTCGCCTATTCTTTACTGCAGGGCGGCGGCGGATTTCTGCTTGCTGATTTTGCTCTTTTTGCGGCGGTTGTTAGTGCCGCCTTGGGCTACGCCGTGGGTGGCAAATTAGCAAAGGAAATGGCTGGCTGGCAGGTGATTTGCTGGGCCTTAGTGATCGTATTTCCTGTGATCGTTATACCCGCGCTTTACTACGCACCCAGCGAACTACAAACTCTCAATACGTCGGTTATTGTCGGCTTCTTATACCTTGCATTGGTAAGCCAGTTGTTTGGTTTTTTTATCTGGTACAAAGCACTAGCCATCGGTGGCATCGCGCGGGTGAGTCAGATACAGTTAATCCAGCCGTTTGTCACCATAGCGGTGTCGGCGTGGGCATTATCAGAAGCCATTGATCTGCAAACCGCTATTTTTGCGGCCACCGTTGTCGCCATCGTAGCGCTCGGAAAACGAATGTCTATTCACTCTAAACATGATTCTAAACATCACTCTAGCTAACCCAATCGAACAGGCACTGAACTATGAGTAACCTTACTATTCGACCAGCAACCATCGACGACGTTGAGCAAATAATGCAATTTGTAATTGATCTTGCAATCTACGAAAAAGAACCTGATGCGGTAGTCGCTACGCCGCAACATTTCCGACGCGCGCTGTTCTGTGACAACCCTCAGGCACATTGTCTAATCGCTGAATCAGATGGCAAGTCTATTGGTTTGGCGATCTACTTTTTCAGCTTCTCTACTTGGCTTGGCGAACACGGCATTTATCTCGAAGACCTTTATGTTAATCCCGAGGCAAGAGGCATTGGTGCCGGAAAAGCACTACTAAAAGAGTTGGCCAAGATCGCCGTGGCAAAAAACTTAGGCCGAGTTGAGTGGAGCGTCTTAGATTGGAATGAGCCGTCGATAAAATTTTACCAAGCGATGGGCGCCGAAGCTAAAGATGGTTGGAGTGTTTACCGCCTCGCCGACCAAGCGCTTACGGACTTTGCCAATAGCTAAACAAGAGCCCTTAGCCAAACGAGAGCCCTTAGTCAAACGAGAGCCATCAGCCAAACAAGAGCCCTAACGCTTATAGGATATCGCTAATTCGATCGATGTCGTGGTGAATACCATCATCTTCACAGTCGTAAAACCGTATCTGTTGAGCGTGACGTTTAAGCAAAGGCTTAGCGCCGACATCGCCAGTAAGCCCCAATAGCGCACTCTTAAAGTCGGCTCCAAAAACAATTGGGTTACCAATGCCACGACTGGTTCTGGGCACTACTATCGATTCTACCGCGGCGCTTAGTAATAATGAGCGGACGGTGGTCGGCAATACATAAGGCATGTCTCCCAAGGCAAACAGCCATGCTGTCGACGGAGCAAGCGCATCGACGCCGGCAACGATGCTCTGACTTATGCCATGTTCGGGGTTTAAATTCTCTATACAGATAGCGCCCTCTCGCCTTACCAGCTCAATAGCCAATTTATCATCAAACCTTACAACCACATGTACCTGGTCGAATACAGCAGCGTAAATACGGATGGTCTGGGTGAGTATAGAAATGCCCTCCTCTAACTCATATAGCATTTTCGAGCTACCGAATCTGGCGCTTGCACCTGACGCCAGGATCACACATGCGAGCTTGTTAGATTGAATCATACGCTACGTTGATTCATCCGTTGAATAACCTCAGCTAAGATCGATACGGCAATATGCGCTGGGGTATTGGCGCCAATATCTAAACCGACGGGGCCTCGAACTCGATCAAATAACGCCGCGTCTACGCCATGGTCCTTCAAACTCTGTAAACGTGCGGCATGGGTGCGTTTACTGCCCAGAGCACCGATATAAAACGCTTTGGTGGTAAGTGCGTCTGCCAGTAATTGCGTTTCTAATTCGTGTTCGTGAAACAGGCTGACCATAGCGCTAAATTGGTCTAGCTCATGCATGAATTCATCCCGAGCTCGCGCTAGCGGCACGGCTTTCAGACCAGCCGATTCAAGCAACTGATCAGTGTGCTGGTTTTGCGCGACGCAGGCGACGTCAAAGCCAGACTTAATAGCGAGTTCCGCTAGCAGTACCAATATCGGGCCCTGACCAAAAAGTATCAACCGAGCATTTGGCAAATAGGTCTTTTCGAATGCACCGTTAGCGGTATGCAACACTTGCGTATAGGCAAGCCTTTGCTCGAGCTGCAAGCCAATTGGCGCCAAATTCTCAAGCGTACTAGAGGTATCAAAGTAGACATCAATTCCCGAGCCACAGGGCAATCGAATATCAAAAAATGGCGAGTCGAGGCCGTAACGCAAAGTCGTGTTTTCGGCGTTCTTTATCGACTCCACGGCTTGATCAGCGATTGCCGTCTCGGCACAGCCGCCAGTAATCTGACCAAGATAAGCACCCTTCTCGGTAACCAACATTTGCGAGCCAACCGGATACGGCGCATTGCCATCGATACCCACCAATGTCACCAAGGCCACTCGTTGCCCTGCAGACAAAGTGTTGATTGCTGCATGAATGAGTTCGGACCGCTGTTCAGATTGGCTATAAATAAGTGACATAAATATGGGGGAGGGTAAAATTAAAATTGAATGCGCTAGCAGATAATGTCGTCAGCACTAAGCCGCTTTAGAGCAAAGCGTCTTGATTAGCTCATGCAAACGGGTCAAGGAACTATGATTTTCGTATTTCAGGCTAAAGCGTGAGGCATTATGCCAGACCTGATCAACTGTTCGTTTAGTTTCTATTAGCGCTGTCACATCAAGTTTACTCGACTTAGAGGGCCCGGCAGAGGCTAAGCGCTTCTTGGCTAATCGGTAGGTTAGCAGGGTATTCTGAATGCCATTGGGTAACAAAATAAAAGGCACGCCCATCAACAAAAACTCATAGGCAAGATCATGATCAGCTTGGCCAAATACGATCTTACACGGTTGCGCAACCGAACGGACACTGACCATTTCGGTTTGAATTTTCACGCGGCTAGAACTGTAGCGCTTGGTGAAGTCAGCGTCTGCATTATTGACCACCGCCAACACGGGTAAACCGGTGTTTTGAAACTGCGAGAAAAGCGGCTCGCAATGAGGCGACGCAATGTCGATAACCACAAATACCTTCTCGCCATCACTGGCCGGCTAAACCGCGTCGCCGAGAGCACTGGTGCTCGGCCATCTCACCACGTATGGCAGATCTCGCTTTCCGTAATGGTCCATTTCCGGCACTGACATAAGCCATTGTTCGGCGTGCTGGTAGATCTCAAACGGTGCGGTAATATGCACATCGCCAAAACCCAAGCCTGAAAAAGAACCATTAATAGACTCAAGCAACACCTGATCATCGTTAAACGCCTGTGCTTGGTCGCGTATCAATTTTTGCTGCTCGCTACGCCAAGGCCTGAAACTTGCCAAAGGGGCATTTTTGGGCGGCACGCTAAATCCGTCTCCGATCATTACACTTGAAGCTGACAGTAGGCTAGAAGCCAGCATCGCGGTCGGCGCCCGATCACTTATTACGTGGTCAACATCGAGTGTCGCGAGCAAGTGCAGCCATGCTCGTAAAACTGGCGTCAAACTGTCTACCGACTCATAGCCATTCTCGATCAATAGCTGACTTAGGTTTTTTGGGCGACTACTATGTCGATCACCATGACGGCCAAAATCACCGAACATCGGCGCTTGAAACAGCGGAATACCGTCGAATTCGGATCGTAAATTAGCCGCCACTAAGTCGCTGCAAACCAAACTAACGCTGTGCCCTTGTGCCAACAACTCAACCGCACAGGCAGCGAGATCACCCAGGGACTCAGTGCCGAAAACACGTTCTGAACACAATACAACCTTGGCCATTTATAGTTTGCAAATAGTTAGACTAGCCAAGCAGTTTACCTGAACACAGACAAAAATTTCTATAGCGAATAAATCGAACTTAAATAGGCCCCTCCGCCGGCGTCGTAGCCGATAAACTAAAGTTATAGAGCGATGAACCTTTTGCCAACAGTAAATTTTTGTAAAACGCTGGATACTTAACTCGCTTGGAAAAATAACATTAAATTTACTAATATCGGTTCTGCCGGGGTCCAGTCATGAGTGACCTTCAAGACAAGCAGAGTGTCGAGTCAAAAAAGCAGGCGCAATTAAGCACGTTACAATTATGGCAAGCGTACTTACGTGCCCTAAGCCGCGCCAGCAATGAGAAAACGCACACTGTAGCAGTCTTCGACACCACCGAACAAACAAGCTCGACAATCATTGTTAATCTACCCAGCAACCCAGCGGCACCTTGCTAAACTAGCAGAGCATTTCTCAACCACTCGAGCAAATGTCAATTTCAGGACCTCATTTTGTCATTGCTTGCACATCGAACATGGTTAAAATGGGCTACTGTTCGATAACTATAATAATGAATAATAATCATTAGCAGGAGCCTTATTAATGAATGTCAGTGATGCAATTAAGCAACGCCGCTCTGTACGCGCATATCAAGACACACCAGTAGCGCCAGAACTTCTAGAAAAAATCTTTCTTCAAGCACAAGACTCAGCCTCAAACTGTAACACCCAGCCTTGGCATGTGGTCGTGGTGTCAGGCGACTCGCGTGACAAGATTGAAAAAGCGATGATGACCGAAATTATGGGCGGCGCAGCGCCAACCCCACATTTCACGCCAGGAGATCACGGTCTGAATAACGAATACCGTACACGCCAAGTTGCCTGTGCCGTGTCGCTATATGGCGCGATGAACATCAAAAAAGAAGATAAACAGAAACGCCAAGAATTGATGGTCCGAAACTGGCAGTTCTTTGGTGCGCCACACGCCGCTTTTTTCTCAATGCCAAAGACAATGAGCGAGATTAACGCCGTAGATATGGGTATCTACCTTCAGTCTATTATGTTGTTGCTAACCGAAAATGGCTTAGCAAGTTGCCCACAAGGCGCGCTAGCTATGTACACCTCGGCTATTCATGAAATGGCCAACATACCTGAAGATAACGCGATTATGTTCGGCCTATCTTTTGGCTATGAAGAAAAAGGTGCAACCATTAATAGTTTTGATGTTGGCCGCGAAGAGCTAGCAAAATCGGTAGAATTTCACAGTTAATGTGTGGCCTTTAACTGATTAAAAAAGCCGGCTTATGCCGGCTTTTTTAATGTCGACATAAAAGTAAATCGAATTACCATACTGCAACGGCCTATCTAGGTTCTTAATCAAGCAAAAAACTGCCAATAATTGGCTGCATAAATGGGCTATCTATTTCAGCTGGGCCAATTCAAAAAAAACGTCAATAGCGCCATCCACAAGAGGTCATATCCATTTACTCGACCCTGTATCCACATTTTCGAAAAGGTCATTAGAACTCAGTGCTTACATCTATGTTTTTGGGCTAGAGCCTGACCGAATGTAAACTAAGCCTTATTCACAAATTTGGCGATTTTAGACAGCGCGTCCTCGGCGTCTTTCAATAGTGCCGAAAACACGTGAAACACATGAAACTGTGCTCGGTACGGTTGAAATTCTAGGTCTACACCTTGATCCTTAGCGCGCTGACTAAATTCGACTATCTGATCATAAAACATTTCACCTTTGCCACACTGAACTAGCGTCTTGGGCAAACTAGCCAGAGCTGTGTTAAGAAAATTGACCTGATCGTTTTCTAGATCTTGGCCTTGCATTAAATGATCGAAGCTCACCTTAAGAAACTCAGCACTGAGGAAATCATTTTTCTCATTAGTAATAATGCTTCCTTCGGTCGCTGTCGGGTCTACCCACGGCGAGATTAGCACCAGCTTATCAATTTGATTTGGCGCCACGTTCGCCAGTTGCAAAGCGGTTGCAATGGCTAAGGCGCCACCTGCCGAGTCTCCGGCCAGTGTTACTCTCTTTTGCTCGTAGGTCTTTAGCACTAGTGATGCCACGGCAAGACAATCATCTTGCGGCGCAGGGAACGGGTGCTCGGGCGCTAAACGATAGTCTGGGGCTACGATCAGGCCTTTAGTGTCAAGCGCAAGCTGAGCCAGAATGGTCTTGTGACCGCGCGGCGAACCGGCAATGTAGCCGCCACCGTGAAAGTAGACAATAACAGTATCAGAGGTTGCTCCTTGTTTGGGGCTAACCAACATGCATGGCACACCGGCAATATCTCTAGTGTTGCTGCTTACCTTTGCCAGAGCTGGGTGGTAGCCGGCTGACGTATCAATCGCCTGTCGCAGCCATGGCAGGCCTTTCTGCTGACCTTTGGTGAATAGTCCGCGAGCGGTTCGCACAACCAGCTCTGTCAACCAGCTTCGTCCAGGCATTCTGGTCGGCGAAGCGATCATTGAGACAGTGTTTTTTAATAAACTAATAATCATTGGCTAAGCCTATCATGGGTGAGTTGAAGTAGCTTATACGAGTGGCTTATTTGCCTAGATATTTGCTATCTTTATTAAAAAAGGCGCTGCTGGCCAGTTCAATCTCAGAACTGGCTGGCAACGCCTCAGACTAATTATAGCTCAAAAATCTAAGCAAATAATTCACCACTTTTGAGGTGCTCTTTAACAATATTAGGACACTCAAAACGTTCACCATACTTGGCTGCTAGCTGATCGCAACGCTCGATAAAATTGCCAAAGCCGTAGGTATTAACGAACTGAATAAAACCACCACTATGAGCAGGCGCACCAATACCAAAAATAGAACCAATATTGGCATCAGCAACGGAACGAAGCACACCCGTTTCTAAGCATTTGAGAGTCTCAATCACTTGGCGGAACATCAAGCGATCTTTAATATCTTGATCACTGATTTGATAGTCGGCGTTGTAATACAAGTCATACAGTTTTGGCCAAATATTCTTTGAACCATCTTCGTGGTACTCGTAATAACCGCCGCCATGATAACGACCGCCGCGACCGTTATCGGTGATCATATCTTTGATCACTCGACGAATCACATCGCCCTTACCCCATTTGTCGGTAACGCCCATCTCAGCCCAAGTCTCTTGCGCTTTACGAGATAACTCAAGACTCGTTTCGTCTTGAATTTGCAGTGGCCCTACTGGCATGCCTATGCCCTTTCCAAGGCTATCGATTCGTACAGGGTTGGTACCTTCGGTCAATAAATGAGCCGCTTCGTCTAGATAGGTACCAAAAGTTCGCGAGGTGAAGAAACCCAAAGAATCACTTACCACGATTGGCGTTTTACGAATCTGCATGGTGAAGTCGAATGCTTTGGCTAGCGCTTCGTCGCTGGTTTTCTCGCCACAAATAATTTCCACCAACGGCATTTTGTCTACCGGTGAAAAGAAATGTATGCCAATAAAGTTCTCTGGTTTAACACTTGCTTCGGCCAATTGAGTAATTGGTAATGTTGAAGTATTAGAACCCCAGAAACCGTCGTCAGATAAATACGGTTCAATCTCTTTAGTAATACCGTGCTTTAAACCAATATTTTCGAACACCGCTTCAATGATCAAATCACAACCTTGAAGATCTTCATTCTTATCAGTCGGCAATATCAGATCAAGAATGCCCTTGGCTTTGGCTTCATTCATCTGGCCACGCGAAATACGCTTTTGTAACAATTTTTCGGTGTACGCTTTACCTTTGTCGGCGGCATCTTGTGAGATGTCTTTCAAAACAACCTCAATGCCGGCCATTGCCGAAACGTAGGCGATGCCCTGCCCCATCATGCCGGCACCTAGAATACCCACCTTGCGAGTCGGGTTTTTCTCAACATTTTTAGGTCGGCTTGCGCCACCGTTGATTTTATTAAGCTGAAAGAAGAATGTCGAAATCATGTTTTTGGCAACCGGGCCAGTGGCAATCTTAGCGAACTCTCGACCTTCGATGCGCAACGCGGTATCGATGTCTAACATAGAGGCTTGAAAGGCTACGTCCATAGCGGCCGTCATTTGCGGCATCAGCCCTCGCGTCTTCTGGCTCAACATGGCTGGTGCCATAACACCAAGTTGTGCGTTACGCGGTGTATTGATCGCGCCACCAGGAATTCGATAACCTTTACGGTCCCATGCCTGAACAGCCGCAAGCTCGTCGTCCTTACTGGCCAAAATAAACGCTTTGGCCGCCGGTACCAATTCTTCGATTGAATCAACCAATTGATCAATCATGCCGACAGCAAGAGCCTTAGCGGAGGGTAAACGTTTACTTTCTAGAATATAAGGTAAGGCTTTTTCAACCCCAATTAACTTAGTTAAGCGCACCACGCCACCGCCGCCAGGAAACAAGCCTAGTGAGCATTCAGGCAAACCAATTTGCACTGACTTATGATCGAAGGCGATGCGATGATTACAGGCTAAGCAAAGTTCATACCCGCCGCCTAGAGCCGCACCATTAATCGCCGCAACCACTGGCACCGGGAGTTTCTCAATGCGGCGTAAGCCGGCTTTCATCTCTTCGGTAGCATTGAAAAATTCTTCCGCTTGCTCAGGGTCGGCTTTAACTAAATCGTTTAAGTCGCCACCGGCGAAGAAAACTTTTTTGGCCGAGGCGAACACCACGCCGGTTAAACCTTGCTCAGCTTCTAGCTTCGCGATAGTTTCACTCATCGCTTGGTGATACTCGGCGTTCATGGCGTTGACCGGGCCGGTCATGTCCATGGTCACGGTTACGATGCCGTGGTCATCTCTCTCGTATCTGAATACACTCATTTTATTGCTCCTATACTCGCTCGATAATGCATGAAATACCCATGCCGCCGCCAACACACAAAGACAACATGCCAGTGCTTAAGTCGCGACGTTCTAATTCATTCAACATTGACCCGATAATGCAACCGCCTGTGGCGCCTAACGGGTGCCCCATTGCGATTGAGCCGCCAACGACGTTGGTGATGTCATGGCCAATATCTAGATCGCGCATATAGCGTAATGCGACTGAAGCGAAGGCTTCATTGATTTCCCAAAGGTCGATATCGTCTTTGCTCATGCCTGCGGCCTTTAAGGCTTTTTTCGCCGAAGGACCAGGGCCGGCCAACATAATAATTGGGTCGCTGGATATAATCGCAGTCGCCCTCACTTTAGCGCGCGGCCTCATGCTTAAATCTTTGCCCGCTTGCTCAGAGCCAATTAGTACCGCACTAGCACCGTCGACAATGCCTGACGAGTTGCCCGGGGTGTGTACATGGTTAATACGCTCAAGGGTATTGTATTTCTTTAAGATAATATCGTCGAAACCGTACTTACCCATTTCTTCAAAAGAGGCGCGCAAGCCACCTAGGCCTTGCATCGTTGATTCTGCTTTGATGAAATCATCGCGTTCAAGAATGATCACACCGTTCTTATCTCGCACCGGCACTACGGCGCTATCGAACCAACCGCTATCGCGAGCATTCGCCGCTCGCTTTTGCGACTCGAGAGCGTAAGCGTCTACGTCTTCGCGTGAATAGCCATCAATCGTGGCAATGGTATCAGCACCGATACCTTGAGGTACAAAGCCGGTTTTGACCGCAAACGCCGCGTCACCTGCCATGGCACCGCCATCGGAGCCCATTGGCACACGAGACATACATTCAATGCCGCCAGCGACGATCAGGTTATCCCAACCAGAGGCTACTTTTGCCGCGGCTGAGTTAACCGCTTCTAAGCCTGATGCGCAAAAACGGTTAAGTTGAACACCGGCAACTGATTCATCCCAGTCGGCATTCTGCACAATCATTTTTGCAATATCACTACCCTGTTCGCCAACTGGAGACACACAACCCATAATCACATCATCGACATACGACGTATCTAAGTCGTTTCGCTGCTGCAATTCACGAAAAAGACCAGCGCCTAGGTCAATAGGTTTAATTTCGTGCAATGTACCGTCTTTTTTGCCTTTACTTCGCGGCGTTCGCACGGCGTCATAAATATATGCAGTGTTGCTCATGGGGGTCCTCTTAGAAGAATAATTAATGATTGACCTTAGTTTACGCCGCCGATGTGAATCAGCAATGACAGAAGCTATCGAATAAATGGACAATTTTTATCAATTATCAACATTAAATGTGCTTTAATTCGCGACATGAAAGAAATTACCATCGATTCAGCCTTTGCCCGTATGTTGCTAGAAGGCGCTCAGTCGCAGGGCCTCGAATGTGACCCTATATTACTAAGTAATGGTATCTCGCGATTAACCCTAGAAAAACCTGGCACTCGGGTTCGCTTGGAGTCATACGCGTCGTTTGCGATCGAGATCATGCGCAAGCTCGACGACGAATTCTTAGGCCTAGGTGCTAGCAGACAACCACTCGGTAGCTTTAATATGATGTGTCGAAGCTGCATAAGTGCGCGCGACATCCATCGTTCGTTACGACGCACAGCTAATTTTTGGAACCTATTCAACAACACCTTCGAGCACCGAGTAGAGCAAAGCAGCGAGTCGATTGCTTATATATTACGCCCGATAGAGGGCGCGCAAAGCTTAAACAACTATATTGTAGAAGCGGTTCTATCGTCGGTTCATCGTTTTCATTGTTGGCTAGGTGGCCAGTTTATTCCGCTAAGCTTGGTCGCCTTACATCATCCAGAGCCTGATTATGGAAGCCAGTACAGGGCGTTATTCTATGGCGCTCCGATAAGTTATGACCAACAAGAGTCACGCTTTGAATTTGATTTACGCCATGCTCAGCTGGAGATTGTTCAAACCCCCGAGACGCTCGACCAATACCTTGCGGGTAGCAATCTATCCTTGTTGTACCAACCTAAGAACTACCGAGTTATCAGCGACCAAGTTAGACAATGGCTCGAGCGAAATATTAAACAAGGCAACTACCAAGCGACGCTTAAAGAGGCGGCGCTCTATTTTGAGATGAGCCAGCAGGTTTTACATCGGCGATTGCAAGCTGAAGACCTGTCTTTTAAAGAGATAAAAATGCAAACACGCCGAGATATAGCGGTAAATTTATTGTTTGATAATAAGTACAAAATCGAAGAAATAGCGACCTTGGTTGGTTTTTCAGAACCCAGTGCGTTTATTCGCGCTTTTAAGAGTTGGACCGGTTCGACGCCACTCGCCTATCGGCATGGTAAACATTAATCAGCTAAATGGTCTAGGCCCTTTAGAAATCGCGTTTCGTGGCTATACTAATAGCCAGTAAACCATTAATCGACCTTCGATCTCGAGAGCTGCGCGCATGACCTGGACAATATTCATTACTCTAGCCCTTCTTTGGTGGCTGATCGCGACATTCGTGCTCTCAGGTCCCGACTTAAGCCGATATGATTCGCACGTCGGGCAAAGCTTCGATGAGCATCCAGAGGATGCCGCCTCTACCGAGCGGTTTCTTCAGGTGCTTAAAGGCGTACGTCGAGACACCAAGAAGACCGGTTCGTTAAGAAACGGCTTCGCCCTAGTTCGCAAGTTTGCCGACCAGCTATCAGATGACTTGCAAACGGATACCGTCTTTAGCTCAGTAACGGCCAACGGAGTCAATTGTGAATGGGCGGTCGCACCCGGTGCCGATACCGCTAGACGAGTGATATTTATGCATGGCGGCGCATTCCTAATGGGTAGCCCCAAAGGTCACCGCAGGTTTTCAGACCAACTCTCGAAAATTGCCAATGCCGCCGTTTTGTCAGTCGATTACAGAATGATGCCGGAACACAGTCGTATGAAAAGCATAATCGACTCACAACAGGCTTATCACTGGATTCTTAAAAACGGCCCTGACGGCCCGCAAGAATGCGATTTTTTAATTGTCGCTGGCGACTCAGCAGGCGGTAATCTAGCGCTGATGCTTTCTAGCTGGAGCAAACGTGGTGCAGCTAAACGACCTGATGGCGTTATTGGCTTCTCACCCTCTACCGATACCACTTTGTCGTCGCCAACAATCAAACGTAACCGTGACACTGACAAGATACTCGGTGAAGGCTTGGGCTTACTAACCAAGTTGCCAAAGGCTTTACGTATGTGGGTTGGCCTATTTACTATGCGTATCAACCCGTCGAACAAATTAGCCTCACCGGTATTTGATGATTTGAGCGACTTACCGCCGACCCTTATTCATGCTAGTAGCAGCGAAATGTTACTTGGCGAAGGCATGCGTTACACCAATAAAGCAGTCGCCGCTGGCTCACCGGTAACGCTTCAAGTTTGGCAAAATCAAATCCATGATTGGCACCTTTTCAACATGCATAGCGGTTCGGCAAAAGAAGCTTGGGGCGAAGTGAAAAAATTTATCGACCGGCTTTAAGCGCTGTCAGTTGCAATAGACCTACTGGCAACAGCAAGAGAACCTAGAGAAGTTGTCGAATTGTCACTCAATTAGAGTAAACTTGGTTGCTAATATCAATCAGCTCTAGACTCGAGAATGACATTTCCTCACGCTATTTTTAAAGCCTACGACATCCGCGGGATTGTCGACAAAACTCTGACCACCGATATCGCCTATAAAATCGGCCAAGCGGTTGGTAGCGAAGTGATCGCCAGTGGTGGCGACAGTATTGTGATCGGCCGTGATGGCCGATTGTCAGGCCCTATGCTCGCTGAGGTGCTATCCAACGGCCTGCGTGCCGCAGGAGTTAATGTTATCGACATTGGCCTTGCACCATCGCCAGTGGTTTACTACTCAAGCTATTCCAAAGGTATACCGTCGTGTATTGCTATTACCGGAAGCCATAATCCTCCCGACTATAACGGCTTCAAAATGGTGGTCGATGGCGTGACCTTATCAGCGGAGCGTATTCAAGCTATCAAACAACGCATTATCGATGAAAGTTTCACTCAGGGCGATGGTAGCTATGCTCAAGAAGAAATCATAGACGACTATATTGCTCGCATCGTTAGTGACATCAAACTCGAAAGGCAAATGAAGATTGTTATCGATAGTGGTAACGGTGTTGCCGGTGCAACCGCTCCTCAGGTATTTAGAGCGATTGGCTGCGAGGTTGTAGAACTTTTTAGTGAAGTCGATGGTACCTTCCCAAATCATCACCCAGATCCAAGTCAACTCGAGAACCTGGTAGATTTAATCGCGGCGGTAAAAGAGCACGACGCAGAGCTCGGCTTGGCATTTGACGGCGACGGCGACCGACTGGGCGTAGTGACTAAAAAAGGTGAGGTCGTTTGGGCCGATCGGCAAATGATTTTGTTTGCACAAGATGTATTGAGCCGTGACCCTGGGGCCGAGATCATCTACGACGTTAAGTGCTCGAGAAACCTACCCGCCGAAATCGAAGCGGCTGGCGGTAAAGCAACCATGTGGCGCACCGGCCACTCGTTTATCAAAGCAAAGCTTAAGCAAACCGGAGCGGCTTTGGCGGGAGAAATGAGTGGTCATATCTTCTTCAAAGAGCGTTGGTTTGGCTTTGATGATGGCGTCTATGCTGGCGCGCGTTTACTTGAGCTACTATCTAAAAAACAACAAACTCCACAGCAAGTATTCGATGCATTACCCGACAGCGTCAACACACCCGAGTTGCGTATCGACTTCGAAGAAGGTGAGCATTACGTGTTTATGGACAAACTTAAGGAGGTTGCTGATTTCGGTGACGCTTCGGTGAGTAAAATTGACGGTCTACGGGTTGATTATGAGGACGGCTTTGGCTTAATTCGCCCGTCAAATACCACCCCTATTCTGGTACTGCGTTTTGAAGCCGACAGCGAACTAGCGATCGCCAGAATTCAAGCTGATTTTAAAGCCGCGATACGCCAAGTAGATGCCGACATAGCCACTCCATTTTAGCCACGCTACTGCTAAAACTTGAAACTTCTCGACATCAAATTACTGAACTTTATTAGCAAAGGTTACGGCCGCTTTGTCGAAGCTCAACAGGTAAGAATGTCGAGCAATTTTGAGGGCCTTCCTTTGCTGGCGGCTCTAGGGCTTGTATGCGGAGTCGTTTCTGGCGGGCTAATCGTTCTATTTCGTTTAGTCATGGATGGCGCCGCTGATCAATGGTTACCGAATGGCGACATCGAAAGTTTCGAAGCGCTAAGCGGCGTTGAGCGATTCCTCCTATGTGTCATAGGCGGGCTAATTGTTGGCTTAATACTCCATGTTCTTAAGCCTAAAGATCGTAGTGTCGGAGTGGTTCATGTAATTGAACGCTTAGACTACCATCAAGGCTACCTACCACTAAAAAATGCAGCGGTACAGTTTTTTGCGGGTGCGATTAGCTTGTTATCAGGCCACTCTGTCGGCCGCGAAGGTCCGAGTGTTCACTTGGGGGCGGCGGCCGGTAGCGCGCTCGGCAGAAGCTTGCGAGTGCCGAACAACAGTGTTCGAGTATTAGTTGGTTGCGGGGTTGCGGCAGCGATAGCATCGGCCTTCAACACCCCTCTTGCCGGTGTGATTTTTGCTATGGAAGTAGTCATCATGGAGTACTCGGTAATCGGCTTTGCACCGGTAATTCTGGCCGCCGTAAGTGCCACCTCACTGACTCGACTGACGTTTGGCGACGATACCGCGCTGACCGTCCCAGACCTGCAGATCAGCTCACTTCAAGAGCTTCCTGTGGTGGCGTTCATGGGTGCGTTAATTGGTTGTCTAGCCGCCGCTTTCATCCAATTGACATTGTTAACTAGCAGCCTCTTCGCTAGGCAAGCGATCTGGCTTAGAACCACCCTAGCCGGTGTCATCACCGGCCTAATCGCCTTTGCGTTGCCAGAGATCATGGGCACCGGCTATGACACCGTTAACGGAATCCTGTTAATGCAAATCAGTGTTACAACCGTCATTCTTTTAACCTTCGCGAAAACCATCACCACCGCGATCGCCATTGGTCTAGGAATTCCAGCCGGTCTAATTGGCCCAACACTTTTTATCGGCGCCGCTGCAGGAGGCGCAATAGCCTCGGCGATTGGCATGGTCTACCCTGACATCGCTAGTACCGCGTTTTATTCAACGCTCGGTATGGCGGCAATGATGGCCGCTGTGTTGCAAGCCCCTTTGGCGGCGTTGATCTACTTGTTAGAACTGACGGCTGACCATGCGATCATTTTACCGGGCATGATCGCGGTGGTAACCGCGTCTCTTATCACCCGAGTTGTGTTTGGTAAATCATCTATCTACCAGCACCTTATGCTGTCCAGGGGCTTGGATTACCGTAACAGCCCGCTGTCAAAAGCACTCAGAAGAATTGGCGTGGCCAGCGTCATGGAGCGCAACATTATTCAGCAACCTAGAATGGTCTCAAGAGCGGCCGCCGAAGATATACTCAAACAAGAGCCACGATGGATTTTGTTGACGCACGAAGACGATCAACGAAAAAACTGCTTACTACCGGCAACAGACTTGGCTCGACACATCAACGAACTGAGTGAGCAAGCTAAGCCAGGGGATCGACAGCAAGACTTAGACTTGCTGAGAATCCCAGCAAAGCGTATCGATACGGTAGCCACTACCATTATTGCAACCTTGCAAGAAGCGCATGAACTAATGCAGGCCGAACAATGCGATGTGCTATTCATACGTGGCGCACACGGCGAATCCAAGCAACGCATCTATGGGGTCATCACGCGTGAACACATAGAAAGTAGTTACCGGGTTTAACAGCAGATAAAGCGCGTTGGATTGAGACTTCTGATTAGCATCGGCAATAAAAAAGTCGAACCCAATTCAGAGTTCGACTTTTCTAAAAAACGAATACGGCACGTGCAGTATTTCGACTGATAACAACTTTAAACTAAGCAACATAAAGGCATTGCTTACTAAAGAGCCGTCAGCCAGTAATGCTAGAGCATTACGTACTAAAGAGCCCTCAGCCTAGTAATGCTAGGGCATTACTTATTTAAGAGCCCTCAGCCTAGTAATGCTAGGGCATTACTTATTTAAGAGCCCTCAGCCGAGTAATGTTACGACATCGCATCTCGAAGAGTAGTGCCCATTTCAGACGGGTTAACCGTCACATGAACGCCCGCATCTCGTAGCGCATCAATCTTAGATTGAGCTGTTCCTTGACCACCCGAAATAATCGCACCGGCATGGCCCATACGCTTTCCTGGAGGTGCTGTAACACCGGCAATAAAACCGGCTACTGGCTTAGTCATGTGCTGTTTGATCCAAGCGGCACATTCTTCTTCGTCAGTGCCGCCAATCTCGCCACACATAACGACTGCTTCAGTCTCAGGGTCCTCATTAAACATCTTCAATACGTCAAGATGCTTCATGCCGTTTACGGGGTCACCACCAATACCTACGCAAGTAGATTGGCCCATGCCTAGTTGAGTTAGCTGATGCACCGCTTCGTATGTCAAAGTACCTGAACGCGACACGACACCGATACTACCTTTCTTATGAATGTAACCAGGCATGATGCCGATCTTAACTTCTTCAGGGGTAATAACACCTGGGCAGTTAGGACCAACCAAAATAGTTTTGCTACCCATTTTGCGCATACGGTCACGAGTCTTGATCATGTCAGCAACTGGAATACCTTCAGTGATACAGATCACTAAATCCAGTTCAGCATCAACCGCCTCGTCAATTGCCGCCGCTGCGAAGCGTGGTGGAACATAGATAACTGATGCGTTAACGCCGTGTTGCTCTTTTGCTTCAGCGACCGTGTTAAGAACAGGCACACCTTGAACGGTATGGCCTGCTTTGCCCGGCGTAACGCCAGCAACAAAGCAATCTCGACCGAAGGCGTAGTCTAAACATTGAGTGGTATGGAATTCACCGGTCTTACCAGTGATGCCCTGAGTCACAATGCGCGAATCTTTATTAATTAGAATTGACATAGTAAGACCCCTTAAGCTTTAACCGCAGCAGCGATTTTCTCTGCAGCGTCGGCCATGGTAGTGGCCGTTTGTAATTTCACATCAGACTGGTCCAAAATGGCACGGCCTTTATCTACGTTTGTGCCTTCCAAGCGAACAACTAATGGCACGCTCAAGCCGACTTCTTTTGCCGCCGCAACAATGCCTTCTGCGATCACATCACACTGCATGATGCCGCCGAAGATGTTCACCAAGATACCTTCAACTTTAGGATTGGCCAACATGATTTTGAACGCTTCTGTGACTTGCTCTTTATTAGCACCGCCGCCAACGTCTAGAAAGTTTGCTGGCTCACCACCGTATAACTGGATGATATCCATGGTTGCCATGGCAAGGCCTGCGCCGTTTACCAAACAACCAATATTGCCATCTAGGGAGATATAAGATAAACCCCATTTTGACGCTTCGATTTCGTTCGCATCTTCTTCAGTCAAATCGCGATAAGCGACGATTTCTGGCTGACGATACAAAGCGTTAGAATCGATGTTGAACTTAGCGTCCAAGGCGACAATCCGATTATCACCTGTAACTACCAATGGGTTAATTTCAGCCAATGATGCATCAGATGCTACGAATGCTTGATACAAACCTTCTAAGAAGTCAGCACCCTCTTCAACCGCAACATCAGGGATGCCGATTTTAGAGCATACGTCTTTGGCTTCTTGACGATCCAAACCAGTTGTCGGATCAACAAAGATTTTTAGAATTTTCTCTGGCGTTGCTTCCGCCACTTCTTCGATATCCATGCCGCCTTCTGAGCTGCACATCAAGACTACTTTTTGTGTCTCACGATCAACTAACGCACCGACGTATAATTCATCAGCTATGTCGGCACCTTCTTCGATATAGATACGGTTAACAAGCTTGCCCTCGGGACCCGTTTGCGGCGTAACCAACTGCATACCAAGAATGGCATCAGCATATTCGCGCAACTGTTCTTTGCTCGTTGCAACTTTAACACCGCCGCCCTTACCTCGGCCACCCGCGTGAATCTGAGCTTTAACCACCCATACTTTGCCACCTAGTTGTTCGGCAGCTGCCATTGCTTCGTCTACTGAAAAGCAAGGAACACCACGCGGCGTAGTGACGCCGTATTTCCTCAGAATTTCTTTGCCCTGATACTCGTGAACATTCATTATGTCTTTACCTTGTTAGGATTAATAAGATCGTGTCTTAGTAGTTTAATCAGCCATATAAGACATAGCTGCAAAAAAGTGCCGAAATGATACTCTTTTTTCATCAATTTCGGTAGATCTAGCCGACGATTCTGCGCAAAAGATTGCTTGGTTTGCAAGATCGTTTACGGCATGATCGGAATTGTTCTAAAAAATAGCCTTTTAAGCGTGCCAAGCACGACAACATGGACCAAACTAACTCCCAAACGATTGTCACCGCTGGCTTTCTATTCGCGATTGGCAGTGCCGCTCTATTCGCGATTCGCCCTATTTTCGTCAAACTGGTATACGCCCAAGGAATTGACCCGACAACGCTTATCGCCTTTAGAATGCTATTTTCAGCACCGATATACGCGCTTATGCTGTTTTTCTTGTTACGTGATCCCGAAAAGAAAGCATTACTCAGCGCTAAAGCGGTATTGAGCACTTGCGTTATCGGTTTATTTGGCTACTACTCGGCTAGTTTTTTAGACCTAATCGGGCTGCAATACGTAACAGCACAGTTAGGCCGCATGATTCTATACGTTTACCCAACCATGGTGGTCATACTTGGCATTCTCTTCTTTAAAGAGAAAGTAAATTTAAGAATGTTTATTTCCCTGGCAATCACCTACACCGGCGTCGCAGTTATTTTTGGCCACGACCTAGGTGAGTTTGGTAGTGATGTTTTCATAGGCGCTGCATTTATACTCGGTAGCGCACTATCGTTTTCGATCTATCTAATTTTCAGTAAATCACTGATAACTGAAATTGGCAGCCGAGTCTTTACCTGTATTGCGCTGATTGCAGCGAGTATCGGTATTTTCATTCATTATGCGTTAACCCATAGCGTGACGTCGCCTGACGTCAATGCCGAAGGGCTGTTCTGGATTTTAGTCATAGCCATTTTTTGTACCGTTATACCGACGTTTTTTACCACCTCAGCGGTTGCCAGAATTGGCGCCAATAGAACCGGCATTGTGGCAATGATAGGGCCAGCCTTTACCAGTACCTTTGCGATACTGATTTTGAGTGAAGACTTTACGCCTTATCACGCGATCGGCATCGTTATGATCGTTACTGGGGTTTGGTACTTACACCGAGAGAAGTTAAATAACTAAGCTATAACTCGCATCGAGCTAACACGCCTAGCGGTGATGCAATTAGTTCTAAGTTTGAACCCTGTCGATCGTGGCTAAGCATCAGGGTCGCAGAAAACTGACGTTTGGCATCCGCTCGCTGATCGCCCGGTCGGGCTTGCTTAACTCAAAAGCGTTAACTTAGTTAGAAATCCCGTTCACGTCCTCAAGTAGTTCGATCATTTTACCTGCATCCTCAGACACGGCCTCAGCCGATTCATCGATGGTAAGGTCGATCAGCGATTGGCGATCAGCCTCAGAAAGCTCTTGAAGTGCATTTTTGCCGGCACTTTCAACTTGATCTAGCTGCTCATCACGTATCCCACGCATTGACTCCAGAAGTTTATCGTTGAGTAACTCGGTTGCGTGAATATCGACCGGCTCTGGAGCCTTGGCTTGTTCGGGCGCGTCATTGCACGCCGTTACTAATACGCTAAGGGCGATTAGACTGATGACTGTTATCTGTTTGAATTTCATAATCTTAAGGTAAACCATAGTGTCGAAACAAAAAAGCCTCAGCGATTTCTCGTTGAGGCTTTTTATGCGAGATACTGCTTAAGTATAAAGACTAAACAGTATCAGGCGCGCGCAGGCATCTTTCCGGTGCATATATGCACCCACGATGTTAGCGCGTTCTTGACGCCTTATTTAGCAGCGTCTTTTGCTTTTTGATCTGCGATTACTTCTTCAGCAACGTTACGCGGGCAAGGGCTATAGTGTGAGAACTCCATAGAGAACTGACCACGGCCTGATGTCATTGTGCGTAAGTCACCAATGTAACCAAACATCTCTGATAGCGGCACATCTGCTTTGATGCGAACGCCAGTAGGCATTAGGTCTTGCGACTTCATCATGCCACGACGACGGTTCAAGTCACCGATTACGTCACCAACATTGTCCTCTGGAGAGAATACGTCAACGGCCATAATTGGCTCAATGATTTGTGCGCCGGCTTTTGGCAATGATTGACGATAAGCGCCTTTCGCTGCAATTTCGAACGCCACTGCTGATGAATCCACTGCGTGGAAGCCACCGTCAGTCAAGGTTACTTTGATGTCTTCCGTTGGGAAGCCCGCCAGTACGCCTTTGTGCATTGAACCAGCAAAACCTTTCTCAATTGCAGGCCAGAATTCACGCGGTACGTTACCACCAGTAACCTTAGATTCGAATGCGAAACCTTCGCCCGGCTCGTTTGGCTCGATGATGTAGTCGATCTTGCCGTACTGACCAGAACCACCAGATTGCTTCTTGTGTGTGTAGCTGTCTTCAATGCGTTTCGTAATTGACTCACGGTAGGCAACCTGAGGTGCACCTACAGTACAGTCAACACCGTGAGTACGCTTCAAGATATCGACTTTGATATCAAGGTGAAGTTCGCCCATACCTTTCAAAATAGTCTCACCTGACTCTTGGTCAGTTTCAACGATGAACGAAGGATCTTCGGCAACCATTTTACCAAGCGCAAGGCCCATTTTCTCAGTGGCGGCTTTATCTCTAGGGAAAATAGCCATCGAGATTACTGGCACAGGGAATACCATTGGCTCAAGCGTGATCGGGTCTTTCGGGCTACACAATGTATGACCGGTTTGAACATTCTTCATGCCCACAATCGCGATGATATCGCCAGCACCGGCCGTCTCTAACTCAATACGGTCATCGGCGTGCATCTCGACCATACGGCCAACACGTTCAGTTTTACCAGTGAACGAATTCATGATTGTATCGCCGCGGTTTAACCTGCCGGAGTAAATACGTACGAAGGTCAAGGCACCAAAACGGTCATCCATAATTTTGAATGCTAAGGCTTTGAATGACTCTTCTTCTGAAACAACGGCCAAACGACCGGTCTCGTTACCTTCTTCATCAACCAGAGGTTGAGCAGGCACTTCAGTTGGGCTCGGAAGATACGAAACGACCGCATCCAATACATTTTGAACGCCTTTGTTTTTAAACGCAGAACCACAATAAGTTGGGAAGAACGTCAGCTCTCTAGTACCCTTACGGATACACGAATGGATTTGTTCCATCGTTGGCATCTCGCCTTCTAACCAAGCTTCCATGATGTCGTCGTCGACCTCTACCGCTTTCTCGATCAACAGTTCACGGTACTCTTCAACTTTGTCGACCATGTCAGCTGGTACATCGCCAACAATAAAGTTTAGTGGATCGCCAGATTCATCCCAAATGTAAGACTTACGCTCGAGCAGATCTACTACACCAACGAAATCGTCTTCAATACCGACTGGAAGAACCATAATAAGTGGGTTAGCCGCTAGCACGTTTTCAACTTGGTCTACAACGCGGTAGAAATCAGCGCCCATACGATCAAGCTTATTGACAAAAATAACGCGAGCAACTTTTGACTCGTTAGCATAACGCCAGTTGGTTTCTGATTGAGGTTCAACACCGCCAGAACCACAGAATACGCCGATGCCACCATCAAGTACTTTCAGAGAACGGTAAACTTCTACAGTGAAATCTACGTGCCCTGGCGTATCGATGATATTCATACGGTGACCATCCCATTCGCAGCTTGTCGCCGCTGATTGAATGGTAATACCACGCTCTTGCTCTTGCTCCATGAAGTCAGTAGTGGCTTCGCCATCGTGCACTTCACCCATCTTATGAATCTTGCCGGTTAGGCTCAAGATACGTTCGGTGGTGGTTGTCTTCCCCGCGTCTACGTGCGCGAAGATACCAATGTTTCTATATTTCGATAGGTCAGCCATGTTGATCTCTCAAGGTGGAAAGCCACACGCTTTCCGGTTATCTATTAATTCAGTGTTTGCCTCGGCCGTTACCTATCGCTAAATAAGTAATGCTGAAGACGTCGTAAGTTTTGATGCATCAAAAAAACGACGGCGCTAATCGGCGGCTCTCGACTCCTGACTGATTTTGGTCTGAAAAGAGTTAAATCTAAGCGGCTTAGCACCGTTTGGGGCGCGATAATACAACAACTTAGAGGTCACGTCTAAGCTAAAAATCTAAAATTATGATGAATCTATTACGGCGAATATTACGCGTATCGCGAGACCAATATTAATGAATGCTGATAAACCACTAAAACACTTGCTGAATACATAGTTATTTGCTAAAAATATTATGTAACTCAAAGGGTTGGGTAAACCATAGTAAGAGTTCAAGTTGGCGTTTCAATTGTGTATTGTTGACAAGACTGGTAAATCTGTCTTTTCAAACAATCGTTAATCAGAACGTCATTTCTAATTTCTATGCTATGGCTACGCTGAAAGTGCACGAATCAATCCCTGCACTGCCCTGAAAATAACTTATTCATAGTTAGAAATAACTTATTCATAGTTAGACGATGTTCTTGGCAGATTTGATTTTGTAGTTTCAATTTGATTAATAAGCCAAGTCGACACAAACAGCGTTAGCTGGTGTTTCCATGGCTTTAGCTGGATACCTAACATGAATATCGACCGCCCCAATATCGACAGAGCAATGGTTAGTCTGTTCTTTGAAATTAAACGCAATATGCCATTCGAAGCCCGCGATGATATGAAAATATCGTCACCCATCATCGGTAGAGAATTAATTACCATCTATCATGCGTCGAATAACAAACCACTAAAACGATTGATTGAAGACTTTATGCGGCGCGCCGGTGGTAGCTGGTTAGCCACGCTAAATAAGACGCAAAAAAGTAGCTTACAACAAACTCGAGAATCGATTATTACCCGCATAAACCTGGCCTGAACCATCTTTGGCGTCGCCTGACCGTATTCGTATCAGCCATTAACCTTTTACCCCCATGGCAACACCCTTAACGGCTAAGCAATGCGCTCTAGGCAATAGCATAGAACACTTGCGCAGCGCACCACCGAGGTGCGCTGCGCCCAACTATTGAACAATATGTCTAAATAAATATTGTCCAATAGAAGGTCCTGCAAGGAGCTCTAACTTGCCTACCTAGGTTTGGCCCATCAACGACCAAAATCAACACTATAAAGGAGAACTTGGCATGTTTTTTGCTGCCCTAGAGTAAGGGGTATCGGCCCTTTTTTACTAGGTCGTGTTGAAAAGACGCGGCTACTAACGATACGAGACTCAGCAGTAATGAATATCGACAGATACATGGTAAATCTCTTTTTCGAAATTAAACGAAATATTCCACCCCACCAACAATCTAGCATGAAGATATCGGACCCTGAATTAGGCAAGGTGATGTCGGCACTTTATCGTCAAACTGATGACCAAAATATTAAGCTATTGACTAAGATATTTTTAGAACGCGCCGGTCAAACATGGCTCAAGGATGCAGATAAAAGCGCTTCGTCGATAGCCACACGGCCGACGAAAATAGTAAAGCCGCTGGTTGTCAATAAACAAGCCGATACACCAGAGCCGATTAAGAAACCCAAATCGAAGAGAATTTATCGGGGCCAAGTAGTCGAAGATTAATCTAAACCCACATCATTGACGCCCAGAGCATAGCATCACTTGCAGCGCTAACCCGGTTTGCTAGAGCGATGGGGGTCACCAGATTGTTGCCGTCTAAACAACGCAGCCCTTTGAGCACAACCGCTTAACAGACATCAAACGCACTTCCCTGGATTGATTCTGCCTCACGACTCTTTTGCTAACATCTATTAGCATGGCAAGGAGTCTTAACGGCCAGAAAAAATGGGCTAAGAAGTCCTTCAAATGACCACTTCAAAGAATTTACGAGGTCACGTATATAACTGAAAATATCCAAATTTGGTATTTCCAAAGCAATAAAGAAGGCTTTATAATTATCGCTCATGAAAGTGCGATTGATACCTATGCACACCAGATTGTTCTAGTTTCCGCTGTTTTTTTACAGATTTGTGTTTCATTAGTAATTCGGTTTTGTCATTTACTGGCTTTTTTACCCAGCTTGTATCTACCCGCTTCATTTCACGTAAGTCTTCACGCGCATTTATTAAATCGCCGTTGAAGAAACCGAACTACAATATTTAGGATTTATCACTATGGCAACATCAATTGGAACAGTTAAATGGTTTAACGAAACTAAGGGCTTCGGTTTTATAGAACAAGAAGGCGGCCCCGACGTATTCGCTCATTACAGCTCAATCTCTGGCGACGGCTTCAAAACATTGGCGGAAGGCCAAAAGGTCGAATTCGAAGTTAAGCAAGGTGATAAAGGCCCACAAGCCGAAAGCATCGTGGCACTGTAATTGGTTTAGCTATCGCAAGCTCAATGCATAGCGCAAAACAAGCTATAGCTCGCGGCTGTTTAGAAGAACTTGAGAGACCCTGCTAGGAGACCAAAGAAGCTCCGCTAGGAGACCAAAGAAGCTCCGACAGGAAACTAGCCGGGCTTTTTTATTACTTCCGCCTAGCGAATAGTTTGGCTATCAAACGCGCCGCGTATTATCGGCTGGTGCAGCGCTAACACTAAGATCCGCTTTGTCGATCTAGACTACGATATGCAATGGCTTCTGCGATATGGGCTTGCTCAATATTCGGCAAGCCGGCCATATCAGCGATGGTTCGAGCCAACCTCAGTATCCGATGGTAGGCGCGCGCCGATAAGTGTAAGCGTTCGCAGGCCATACCTAAAAAATTATGTATTTCATCCTCTAAACGACAATATTGCTCTATACCCTGACCAGACAGCGTGTTGTTGAGCGCTGACTGCCGGGCCAGTTGGCGTTCACGCACGGCTCTTACACGCTCACGAACCAGCTTAGAAGATTCGACATTGGCTGATGGCTGGCGCAGCTCAGATACCGATATTCTCGGCAAATGCACATGCATATCTATTCGATCTAACATAGGCCCAGAAAGCTTAGCGCGATATTGCTCGACTTTGTTAGCACTGCATAGGCAACGACCGGTAGCGTCGCCGAGGTAGCCGCAGGGGCATGGGTTACAAGCGGTAACTAATTGAAATCTAGCGGGGTATTGGACCGATTGATTAGCTCTAGCAATATTAATTTTGCCGGTTTCTAGTGGTTCGCGTAACTGCTCTAATGCCGATCGAGAAAACTCAGTAAGCTCGTCTAAAAATAGGATCCCATTATGGGCTAAGGATATCTCCCCGGGGCGAGGGTAAGAGCCACCACCGACCAGTGCAACCGCGGAGGCCGAGTGATGCGGGCTACGAAATGGGCGTTGCATCCATTGATCGACATCAAGCTGCCCTTGGGCCACTGACTGCACTGCAGCGGTCTCGAGCGCCTCGCTAAGGCTGAGACAGGGCAAGATACCCGGCAACCTTGAGGCCAGCATACTTTTACCAGTGCCTGGAGGGCCTATAAACAACAGGCTATGCCCTCCTGCCGCGGCTATCTCAAGTGCACGCTTAGCTCGGCCTTGCCCCTTAACATCCGACAAGTCTAAATAGTTAGTTTGCTTCAAGCTAACGCGCTCGCTGGCGATGCACGGAGACAGGCGTCGTCTTCCAGCGAGATGCTGGCAGACCGTCAGCAGATGCTCAGCTTGCAGTGCCGAGCTGTTCTCGGCGAGGCTTGCTTCAACGGCGTTGCCTATCGGCACAACTAACTGACGGCCTGCGGCGCCGCACGACAAGGCGGTGGGCAGCACGCCAGAGACTTTTCGCAGATGACCATCGAGCGCTAACTCTCCAACCAGTTCAAAGTCATCGACCTTGGCCGCGGGCAACTGACCTGAAGCAATCAAAATGCCTATCGCAATAGGCAAGTCAAAGCGGCCACCGGCCTTTGGTAAATCAGCCGGCGCAAGGTTAACCGTAATCCGCTTAGCTGGAAACTCAAAACCAGAATTAATTATCGCACCGCGTACTCGGTCTTTACTTTCCTTGACCGCAGTTTCTGGCAAACCGACAGTTGAAAATGATGGCAAGCCATTAGCCAGATGCACTTCTACCATGACCGCTATGGCACTTACTCCGACCACGGTTCGGGTGCGGATCATGGCCAGTGATTTAATTGAATTTGGCTTTTCAAAGCCAGTATCTGCAGTACTCATCGACAGTCTCCTTGTGTCTATTTTTATCTCTGCCTTTGAGTTCTCTAGTCTGCTGACTGATTGAACCTCGAAGACAGAAAGGTCGGCTCCCTGCCGACCTGATAACTATATCACTTCATCGCCGCTTCTTCCGCTTGGATTTCTTGTGCGACTTCTCGAATAACATTACGGAACCATTTATGAGCAATATTATGATGCAATAAAGGACTCCAAACCATATGCAACTCGATGCGCGGAATCTCGAATGGCGCTGGCAGTATCGCTAGATTATCGAAATGATTAACTAGGTGAGTAGAACGGGTCGCGACTGTTGCGATTAAGTCTTGCTGCTGAGTCAACTGAATGGCCGAGATATAGTGGCGTGTATAGACCGCAATTTTTCGCCGCTTGCCAAGGTCGTCTAAGGCTATGTCTACCCAGCCGAGTTTTTGAATATCGTCTGGATTAACCCCAGTAGCGACACCCATGCCCGTCTTATTGACCCAAACGTGACTGGCTTTCATGTATTTCTCTAAGTCGAAATTTTCGCGCAATGGATTATCTTGACGCATCACACAAGAGAAATTATCTTGCCAAAGAACTGACAAATGCAGCGACTGGGGCAATTGATCGAAGCGATTCATTACTAGGTCAACATTGCCTAATTCAATATCCTGAAACGTCACGTCACTGGGGGTTAAAATGTCCAGCGCGGTCTCAGGTGCTTCTTTAGCCATGCGCATACGAACACGTGGCAAAAGTGTCGTCTCGGCGTAGTCGCTGGCCATTACTCTGAATAGACGCTTACTATTTATTGGGTCAAAATCAATGGTTGGCTGAACAAATAACTCAATTTGAGATAATACGTTCTGCACCAGAGGCTGCAGCTCTGTGGCCTTATCGGTGGGCATCATGCCGTTACTTGTGCGAACCAAGAGCGGGTCGTTAAACACTTTTCTCAGGCGCCTAAGACCGTTACTCATAGCCGGTTGACTTAAGCCTAGGTGCTCCGCCGCTTTAGTGACATTGCGTTCTCGCAACAGTACGCTAAAGTAAACTAGAAGATTCAGATCGATATTAGATAAATTCATTCGGTATTCATTGTATGAATGGAGTTACCCGAATCATAACTGAAATTTATCTTTGTGAGAACAAAAAAAGGGCTGTCGCACGCGACAGCCCTTCGGCACTGAGTAATACAGTTGCAGAGGTTACTTAGTAAACTCTGGGTACGCTTCCATACCACACTCTGACATGTCGACGCCTTCGAACTCTTCTTCTGCTGTTACACGAATGCCCATTACTAATTTCAAGATGTACCAGACTATTCCACTTGTTACAAAAACCCAAACAAAGATAGTGGCTGCGCC
>JBLHXJ010000008.1:0-28337 GCA_047629535.1 Arenicella sp.
AACGTTTATGATGTAGCAAGACAGCCTGAAGACCTTGGGCAAACACTTGCTGCATGGGGTGTTAAGCCAGGCCCTTACCTATTGCTGCCTTTCTTAGGCCCCTCTAATTTTCGTGACGGCTTTGGTTCTGTTATTGATAATTTGGCATTTAACCCGACGGTTGAAATAAGTGACGACAATGCTACTCGTGCCGGGCTAACTATTTTAAATGTGGTCGATATCAGGGCCGGTTTATTCGGCTCAGCTGATTTATTAGAAAATCAGTTAGACCCCTATTCGTTTTTGAAGCAAGCGTTTGAACAAAGCCGTTTAAAGTCGATTTATGATGGTAATCCACCATTGCGCTCAGACGATGATTTAGATTTCTAATACACTTATATGGCTCACTATGCTGTAGGTGATATTCAGGGATGTTACGATCCCTTATCGCGTTTATTAGAGCAAGTAAACTTTGACACGAGTAAAGACACCTTGCTGTGTGTTGGAGATTTGGTCAATCGTGGTCCAAAGTCTTTAAAGACGCTAAGACTGCTTAAAAGCCTTAAAGATCAATGTGTTAGCGTTCTAGGGAACCATGATATTCATCTTTTGTCGATGATGTATGGAGTCCGAGAGCCTCGGCATCACGATACTCTGACTAAAGTAATTGAAGCGCATGACGCGCAAGATATTGCTAGCTGGTTACGCTCGCAACCGCTGCTACACGTAGATTCTAAGCGCCAATATATAATGTGTCATGCCGGGATATACCCTTGGTGGACACTAAAACAAGCTATGAGTCATGCACAGGATGTGCAAGCGATCTTTCAAGACGAAGAAAAGTGCGTTAAGTTGCTAGGTAGAATTTATAGTAATGAACCCAGCAAGTGGTCTGATAATTTAAGCAAGGTTGAGAAACATCGGTTCACTATCAATGCTTTTACTCGTATGCGCTTTTGCAGCCCTGCGGGGAATCTCAATTTTCAAGAAAGTGGCTTTAACGGAAAGGCTAATAAGGGTCGTGTTCCATGGTTTGAGTTTTCCAATAACAGCACGAAAAATTATCGCGTTATTTTCGGTCACTGGTCTGCCTTAGGTTTACTAAATACCCGTCAGCACCTTTGTCTTGATACAGGTTACATCTGGGGTCGAGAACTGACTATGGCAAAAATACCAAAAAAAATAGCAAAACCTGTAACCTTATATACCGAAACCAATAATGATGTCTGACTCCCAAGATCAATTAGTTACCGTTACGTCTGAAACCGGCTTTATACCGCAACAATCAAAACCTGGCGACGACCGCTACGTATTTTTCTATACCATAACAATTCATAATGATTCAGATATTGCTTGCCAACTATTGTCTCGTCATTGGGTAATTCAAGACTCGAATAAAAAAGTCGAGGAAATATATGGTGAAGGCGTAATCGGAGAACAACCGTTGATTCAGCCGGGAGATAAATATCAGTACACCAGTGGCGCCGTATTAGAAACAGAGATTGGCACAATGGAAGGAAAATACTTTATGGTCAGAAAAACTGACCAAGCCTGTTCTCAAGAATTTGAAATTGATATTCCTAGATTCACGTTGAGTGTTCCTAGAACGCTTCACTAATCATTCAATTCTGCATAAAAGCAGACAAAAAATAACCCCGTTTTAGCGGCTAAAACGGGGTACTACATCAAGTTCTAAAAAAAGATTTGCGACAGCGCGTCAAAATCGCCGTTTTTTATCAAAAAAAACGCTGTAAGCTTTTGTTTTTAAATAAATAATCTAGACGTCTAAATTATTTACTGTGAAGGCGTTTTTTTCGATGAATTCGCGTCTTGGTTCTACTTGATCGCCCATCAACATAGTAAATGTCGCATCAGACGACACATCGTCATCTATAACCACTTTTAACAGACGACGAACTTCTGGGTCCATTGTTGTTTCCCAAAGTTGATCAGGGTTCATCTCACCGAGGCCTTTATACCGTTGCACATTCAAACCTTTCTTTGCCATCGACATTAACCAACTTAATGCTTCTGAAAATTCAGTACATTCTTTTTCGCTCTCCCCTCTTTTAACCACCATAGCATCACCTAACATTGCATCTAACTTCTCGGCTAGACCTTTGATAGATGTGTATTCTGGTGACGTCCAAAAAGCAGAACCGAATTGGCTCTCACTAGTCGTGCCGTGTAGTCGCTTTCGAATATTTAAAGTTGTTACGCCATTCTTAATAACTGATAAATCATAATGAGCGCTCTCATAACCATCGCGGTTTAGCGTCTTTTGAATATCTTCGATCACCCCTTCATTGAGTTTAGTGTCGTCAACTGATTGATCAATTAGAGCCTTTAAAACAAGAGGATCGTAGTCTTTACTTAATCTGCTAATTGTCTTTTCTACAGAAAGGTACTCTCTACAGAGGCTGGCCAATTCATCACCAGAAATAGATTTAGTACCACTAGCATTAACGACCTCGGCTTTTTGCAGGGCTAATTCTAACAAATAGGCTTCAAACTCCGCATCATCCTTTACATAGCGCTGAGACTTACCTTTTCCTATTTTATATAGCGGTGGCTGAGCAATATAAATATAGCCTTTTTCAATAAGCTCTGGCATTTGACGATAGAAAAAGGTCAACATAAGCGTACGAATGTGTGAACCATCGACGTCGGCATCGGTCATGATAATAATACGGTGATATCGCAGCTTCTCTATATTAAAGTCTGCGGTACCTATACCGGCACCTAGCGCTGTTATTAAAATAGTGATCTCGTCTGAGGTCAGCATCTTATCAAAACGAGCTTTTTCAACGTTTAATATCTTACCTTTTAGCGGTAAAATTGCTTGAAACGAACGATCGCGTGCTTGCTTGGCCGAACCACCCGCCGAGTCGCCCTCCACGAGGTATATCTCAGATAACGCCGGATCTTTATTCTGGCAATCCGCTAGTTTACCGGGTAAACCTCCTAAATCTAGCGCTCCTTTACGCCGAGTCATCTCACGCGCTTTACGTGCGGCATCGCGAGCCCTAGCGGCGTCAACTATTTTCTCTACTATACGCTTAGCTTCACCGGGGTTCTCCATCATAAAGTCAGAGAGTTTCTCATTCATCACCGACTCAACAATACCTTTTACTTCTGAAGAAACTAACTTATCTTTAGTTTGTGATGAGAATTTAGGATCTGGAACCTTTACCGAAAGTACCGCGGTTAAACCCTCTCTAGAATCGTCACCACTAACACTTACCTTCTCTTTCTTAGCTAGGCCTGACTGTTCAATATAATGGTTGAGCGTGCGCGTTAGAGCACCTTTAAAGCCAGAAAGATGTGAGCCTCCGTCGCGTTGTGGGATATTATTGGTATAGCAAAAAACATTTTCTTTATATGAATCATTCCACTGCAATGCGACTTCAACATGAACGCCGTCTTTCTCTCCAGTAACTTGAATAATTTCTTTATTTAAAGGCGTCTTCAGTTTATTCAAATAGGCCACGAAAGCAGTAATACCGCCTTCATACTGATAGATATCATTCTTTTTTGTGCGCTCATCTAATAGCTCGATGCGTACGCCAGAGTTAAGGAATGACAGTTCGCGTAAGCGTTTGGCTAATATCTCATAATTGTATTCGGTGATTGCAAAGATTTCAGAACTTGGTTTAAAGGTGATTTTTGTGCCCGTTTTATCACTATCGCCAACTTCTATAAGGTCTGCCTGTGGCTCGCCTAAATGATATTCCTGAAAATATGACTTACCGCCTCTATCTATTTCCAATTTCAACCAATCAGATAAGGCGTTCACTACTGAAACACCAACACCGTGCAAGCCGCCAGATACTTTGTAAGAGTTAGAATCGAACTTACCGCCAGCGTGTAAGACCGTCATAATTATTTCTGCTGCTGACTTTCCCTCTTCTTCTAATATTCCAACAGGGATACCACGCCCGTCATCCCAAACAGAAATGGAGTTATCTTGATTAATAACCACGTTTACGCCTGTACAGTGACCTGCGAGAGCCTCATCGATAGAGTTATCGACAACCTCAAAGACCATATGGTGAAGACCGGTACCGTCATCAGTATCACCAATATACATCCCTGGGCGCTTTCTGACCGCGTCTAAGCCCTTTAAAACTTGAATACTACTGGAATCGTAAGTCATTCTATTATCTTCTTATGAGGGGTGTTTTAAGGCTTTTATTGTATCAAATTTTAACTATAGACACATCAGTCTTGTGGATCTTCTAGTGCTGTTTAATAAGGTTTATTGATTGCGCAAATTAAAAATGTTCCACGTGGAACATTTTTAGCGATGTTCCACGTGAAACACTATTATCCAGACACTAAAAAGCCGGCCCCTATTAGGGTGCCGGCTTCGTTGTCGTGCCTACTCTTACTAAAGACGCATAGGCATGATTAAATATAAGGTATCAGCCGACTCTGCGGCATGAAACGTGCAGCTTGTATTCGGATCCAATAAACCAAGATCTATATTTTCTGAATCGCAGGCCTTTAAGGCTTCTAGGAGATAATTAACATTAAATCCTATTTCGATAGCTTCACCAGAATACATAACTTCCATTTCATCTCTTGCGTGTTCTTGATCGGGGTTATGCGACTTAACCTGAAGCACATTATTATCAACGCTCAATGAGACGCCTCGAAACTTCTCGTTACTCAAAATGGCGGCGCGACCCAATATATTTATTAAGTTTTCTCTATTAATTATTATGTGCTTATCAAGATTTGCCGGTATTACCTTTTCATAGTCAGGGAATCGGCCGTCAATTAGTTTAGAGATAAACATAAAGTTACCTGATTCAATGGATACATGGCTCGAGTTAAGTCTAACGCTAACGGCATCGTTGCTTTCTGAATCCAAGAATTTGCCAATCTCAATCACAGCCTTTCTTGGAACAATGCTTTGCACAAGGTCAATACCCAGTGGATCAACCATTACTTGGGTCTTTGCTAATCGGTGTCCGTCAGTAGCAACTGATAAAATATGACTATCGTGTATTTCGATCAAAAGACCATTCAAAAAATAGCGCACGTCTTGCTGAGCCATAGAGAACGATGTTTTGGTCAACAGGCTGTTTAATTTTTTCTGACTAAGAGTGAAATCATGCTTCCAGTTAGTCTCTTCTAGTCTAGGATAGTTATCGGCTGCCAGTGTTTGAAGGGTAAAACGACTCTTGCCGGCTTTAACAATCATCTTATTGTCTTGTTCTATCAACAATGATAATTGTGATTCGTTGGGTAGAGAGCGACAAATATCATATAGCTTTCTGGCCGATACAGTTGTTTTACCATCTGAGCCTTCGATGTTTTCGATTCTGGTTGTTATCTCAGTTTCTAGGTCAGAACCCACTAAGGTTAGAACTGATTGATTTAGTTCTAAATAAACATTTCCTAAAATTGGTAGAGTTTGTCTCTTTTCGACTACCCCTATTATCTGAGAAAGAGGCTTTTCCAGAGTTTCTTTTTTAATATTTATATTCATTTTCGATTACTTATATGTTTATTACTCTTATTATTAGGGGCGTTGATAACTCTAACATCTCTATAAAGTCTATATTTATCAACTAGATAAATCGTTATTGCCTTGTTGATAAGGCTCTTTACTATTCAGTTTAAAGCTGTGGATAAATTGTGGATAAAACTTACTCCTCGATAATACCGTATTTATACTAAAGTTATCCACAGGCTATGCACAGGCATCTTTTTGTCTTCGCGTTTAGACAGATAAAATCTTCTGGAGTGTGGCGTAATCCTCTTTAATCTTCGGGTCTGTACGGGTTAGTTCATCTATCTTCTTACAACCATGAATAACGGTTGTATGATCTCTCCCACCAAAGGCATCGCCAATATCGGGTAGGCTCATACTAGTTAACTCTTTCGCCAGTGCCATTGCGACTTGTCTAGGTCTAGCAATTTGTCGGTTACGTCGTTTTGACTTCAGGTCGGCAACTCTAATGTTGAAATAATCAGCCACCGTCTTCTGTATATTTTCAATCGAAATTTTTCGTTCTTGAAACAGCGTTAAGTCTTGCAGAGTATCCTTAGCTAAATCTAAATCAATTGGTCTATTAGAAAATCGAGAGCTCGCTACTAAGCGATGCAACGCACCCTCCAACTCACGGACATTTGATCTGATTGTCTTGGCGACTAAAAAGGCTACCTCATCACTAAGGTCTACTTTATTCTTTCGAGCCTTGTTCTTGAGAATTGCAACGCGTGTTTCTAATTCGGGCGGGTCTATGCGGACGGTTAATCCACTTTCAAACCTAGACGTTAACCGTTCCTGCAAGTTATTGATTTCTTTCGGAAACTTATCGCTGGTTAGAATTATTTGACTGCCTGTTTCTATCAATGTGTTAAACGTATGAAAAAACTCTTCTTGAGACTTGTCTTTGTCGGCAAAGAATTGAATGTCATCAATCAATAAGGCGTCCAGCGACCGATAGTAGTTTTTAAACTTATTCATGCTGTTTGTTTCGATCGACTTTACCATGTCAGAGACGAACCGCTCTGAATGAACATAAGCCACATGTGCATCTTCTCGATTTTGACGAATCAAGTTTCCAGCTGCGTGCATTAGATGTGTTTTACCGAGACCCACGCCACCATAAATAAACAGTGGATTATACGCTGAGCCAGGGTTTTCACTGACCTGTCTTGTAGCGGCTCTAGCTATTTGGTTTGACTTGCCCTCTATGTGGTTTTCAAAGGTAAAACTAGCGTTTAACACATTGGTACCAAAAGGAGATGGCAGGCTGGTTTCTTGCTCAGCATTTGATGCTTTACCACCCCTGATACGAGCATTCGCTTGCGCTGTTGGTATACTCGGAGCTTCTAGGCTAACCGTTACGGCGACGCCATCGCCAGCAAAATGTTGTACCGTGGCACTGAGCTTTTCCATTAAGTTGTCCATTAACCAATCTTTTATAAACCGGTTTGGAGCGTAAAGTATCAACTCAGAGTCTGAGTTGTTAGCGTGCAATGGACGTACCCAAGTGTGAAAGTCTCGTTCTTCCACTTCGTCTTCTAACTTAGATAGGCATTTGTCCCATAGGACGACATTTTGCATGTTGGTAGACCGGCGTCAAATCTGACTATTTTTATGTTAAGCGTGGGTCAAATGACAACCCTTCCCCGCAATGATTCCTACTTGATAAGCGGTGGAATAATATACCGCTCAGGCACTAGGCTTTACAAACGGTTTGACCAAATTTTTGACGAATAAAGATGTAACAAAATTATTCAAAGAATGGTTATATCGTATTGACTATTAATAGCAAAATCAGTACCTTTGCAGCCCGTTCAGAACTTGGCCATTAACAGCGTAATTAACTGTTTATTCCAAATTGAGTGTCTACGGTTGTTTATTCACTAACGCCAACCTCGGGCTCTCACTGCTGAGAAAATTTTGCTACATCGAAATATTCTATCTAATTATTTTTATAGAGTGCGAAAATGCAGAGAAACTCTCGATAAGGAAAGTTAAGTCAACGGCAACTAGTTAGCAACACCTATATTCACAGCAGTAGACCTGCTTATATATAGGACTTTATAAAGGTTATTTAAAATGAAACGTACTTTTCAACCAAGTCAAATCAAGCGTAAGCGTACACACGGCTTTCGTGCTCGAATGGCGACCAAAAGTGGTCGCGCCATCATTAATGCTCGTCGTGCCAAAGGCCGCGCAGAATTAACAGTATAGAGTTTTGACTGCTTCCGCTTTCTTAAATTGTTAGGAAAGCGGAAAGCAAACCTCACTTTGACTGATACCCCGATAAGTTTTTACATATCAAGTTTGTCATCACCGACAAGCTGCTCGCTAAGCCATTAGCCATATGAGCCCGAACACCCGTTCAACAGAAAAGCAGCTACCCCCAGAAAAAAATACCTCTATGGTAAATAAAGATGCCAGCTTGGGTATGTTTAGGCTTACTAAACGACAGCGTTTAAAGACGCCAGCTGATTTTCAGTGTGTCTACGGCTCGAAGCAGTGGGGAGGAAGTAAGCATTTTACCTTTAACGTGCTCGCCAACGACCTTGACCTGCAAAACACCCTCGGTGTGACCGTCTCTAAGAAGGTTTCCAAGCGAGCGGTTGATAGAAATCACCTGAAACGTATAATGAGGGAGTTTTATCGCCACCGTCAAAGCGATTTAAACGGCGTTAATTTAGTCTTGACCGCCAAACCTAGTAGCAAAAAAGCCAGCAGCAAAGAACAATTAGACAGCCTTCAAGAGTTGTGGGGCAAAGTATTGAAATGGCAGCGCTGGCACAGCCGAGAGCAGGCTAAGGCAGACGAGCATGACAAGATCCAAGAGCTAGTCACCCCAAGGCCTGAGTAGCCACCATTGAACAGCAATGATAGTTAACCTGTTTCAGAAGCTTTTTAAGCTCTACTACCTCTTAATTAGCCCGTTTTTAGGGAATCGCTGTCGTTATGCACCTAGTTGTTCTGAATATGCTAATCAAGCATTAGAGATACATGGGGTTAGTAAAGGTTTGTGGCTAACAACCAAGCGATTGTGTCGGTGTCACCCTTGGGGTGGCTCTGGGTTTGATCCGGTTCCTGGTAGCGAAACAGCTCTTGCCGACGATCAAGTAAACGACTAAAAATTCGCTTTACACTGATCATACAAAGTAAGGCTATTTCTACCCTGTTTTATCACCCCCTATTAAGGTTAGAATACGCCCCCATATAAAAGCCAAAATAAAATCAGCTTAATAGCTCCTTGGAACATGGATATACAACGTAATTTATTAACAATCTCGCTGGTCGCTATCAGCGCTATACTCTATTTCAAATGGATAGACTATTCAGCTATTACTGAGCAAGCGGTTAATGCTGCCCCGCAAGTGGTTGATAATGGAGTGCCAAGTGCGCCAACAAATCAATTAGGTTCAAGTTCTGGAGTGCCAGCGGCACCGACAACTATTGAAAGCCTACCGAGTGTTCCGGGAGCCCAATTAACAAGCAACCCAGACTCCTTAATCATCGTAGAGACAGATTTGGTTCGCGCAACAATTAATACTAATGGCGGTGTTATAGAGCGACTTGAGCTTAAGAAGAATCCAGTTTCTCTAGATCAGCCAGATCAAGGCTTCGCTCTGCTGATGAAATCAGCAGCGGAAACCTTTGTTGCTCAGGACGGTCTTCTATCAACTACTGAAGCAAGTTCTCCGACACACCAAACGCAATATCAGTCGTCTGGTCTAGCCTATAGCCTAGATGGCCAAGACCAAGTCGTGGTCCCTCTAACGTGGCGGTCTGAAAACGGTGTTGAGTTCATTAAGACCTTTACCTTTAGAGAAGATAGCTATGTCGTCGATATTGATTATAGCGTTAATAACCAAAGTGGTGCTCCATGGAGCGGCTATCTCTACGCGCAGTTTAATCGCAGTATTCCGGCTGACTCCGGCGGTGGCTTTGGTCGTTTACCAAGTTACACCGGTGGCGCTTATCATTTCGAAGACAGCCGTAAGAAAGTCGACTTCGGGGATATGGATGACGAGAACCTAGATCTAGAGATTGAGGGTGGTTGGATCGCCATGCTGCAACACTATTTTGTCGGAGCGTGGATACCCGGTAAGGATATGTATAAGTACTATACCTCGGTCGATAAGCAGAATGGTTTGTATCGCGTTGGTTATAGAACCTTGCAAGCATTACCAATTGCGGCGGGGCAGTCGGGTAATTTAAGTTCTCAAGTATATTTAGGCACCAAAGAACAGTCGCGCCTTAAGAAGCTAGAAGAAGAAGGCGTAGAAGATATTGCACTAACCGTGGACTACGGCTTTCTAACCTTTATTGCCGATCCTCTGTTTGTCGTCCTTAGCTGGATACACGACGTTGTTGGTAATTGGGGTTGGGCTATTATTTTGCTCACAATCTTGATCAAACTTATGTTCTACCCTCTTTCGGCGGCAAGTTACCGCTCGATGGGTAAAATGAAAAAACTGCAGCCACGCATGGCAACTCTGAAAGAGCGCTATAAAGATGACCGTCAAAAATTTCAAATGGAAATGATGGCGATGTACAAAAAGGAAAAAGTGAACCCTGCTGGAGGTTGCTTACCAATCTTGATCCAGATACCGGTATTTATTGCTCTGTATTGGGTGCTGTTAGAGAGTGTTGAAATGCGTCATGCGCCGTTTGCTCTCTGGTGGGTTGACTTGTCGGCCAAAGATCCATACTACGTATTGCCTGTTCTAATGGGTGTGTCGATGTTCTTTATGCAGAAGTTAAACCCTGCACCAATGGACGACATTCAAAAGAAGGTAATGATGATCATGCCGTTTGCATTGACCTTCTTGTTTATGACATTCCCGCAAGGCCTGGTTTTATATTGGGTTGTGAACAATGTGTTAACCATGGCGCAGCAGTGGTTTAATTATCGACAACAAGAAAATGACTAGCGTAAAGCGTGTCTAGTACCCTGATAGACACCATCGCGGCGATAGCGACACCACCGGGTAAAGGTGGTGTCGGTGTTATCCGCCTATCTGGCCCGCTGGCTCTAGAGATTGGCGAAGGCTTGAGTTCAAGGAAGTTAGTACCGCGAACCGCACACTACGCAAAATTTAGCGACCAAAGCGCTGATGTTGTTGATACCGGTTTGGCAATCTTCTTTGCCGGGCCTAATTCGTTTACCGGTGAAGATGTGGTCGAGTTGCAAGGGCATGGCGGCCCGGTCATTCAAGACCTTTTACTTAAAGAAGTGATCCGTTTGGGTGCACGTCAGGCCCGCGCGGGTGAGTTTTCAGAACGCGCTTTTTTGAACGACAAAATAGATCTAGCGCAGGCCGAAGCGATAGCCGACCTTATCGATAGTGCCACCGCTCAGGCGGCCAAAGGTGCCATGCGGTCATTGCAGGGCGAGTTCTCAAACAAAGTTAACGACTTGTTAAAAGAGCTAATCTATTTACGCATGTACGTAGAAGCCGCAATTGACTTCCCTGATGAAGAAATAGACTTTTTAGCCGACGACAAAATACGTAACAGCATCGAAGCTTTGCAAACTAGTTTGGCGGATACGATTAAGCAAGCAGGGCAAGGCGCCATTTTACGTAATGGGCTACGTTTAGTGATCGCAGGCAAGCCCAACGCTGGCAAATCAAGCCTGCTCAACGCCTTAGCCGGCCATGATGCGGCGATTGTTACCGATGTAGCCGGTACTACCCGAGATATCGTTACCGAAACCATCGATATCGATGGTTTACCGGTGCACATCATCGATACGGCAGGTTTGCGAGAGAGTGATGATACGGTAGAAAAAATCGGCATAGCGCGGGCGCGCAAAGCGATTGGCGACGCTGACCATGTTTTACACATCATCGATGCCAGCGAGGTCGAGCCACATATAGAGATCAACAACCAAAACACGACGTTGGTCTACAACAAGGCCGACCTAATATCAGGTAGCGTCGGCGATGGTTTAGCGGTCTCAGCATTAACCGGTGCAGGACTAAGTCAATTGCGTGAGCATATAAAAGACCTTGCCGGATACTCACTAGGCACTGAAACAGTGTTTACAGCGAGGCGCCGTCACTTGACGGCACTGGCCGAGGCTCGCGACGCGGTGGCTCGCGGCTTGCAGCAATTAAAACTGTATAACGCCGGCGAGTTATTAGCCGATGAGTTACTGCAAGCGCAAGATTCTCTGAATGAAATTACCGGTGAGTTCAGCGCTGATGACTTGCTTGGTGAAATTTTTAGTGGTTTTTGTATCGGAAAGTGACCTTAAAGCGAATCGTGTGCAGAAAAGCCAAGTAATAATTAACGATTTCCCATCTTAGTCTAGTCTTGGTACTGGTTAATTATCCTGCAGATAGTTACATAAACGGTTATTTTTGGAATGGGTACATCACCGCGAAATTTGGGTTTGGCTCTGACCGCGGCTTTAGCTTTACATGCATTTCTATTGGCGCAAACGGTGGTCATAGCGGCGTATACAAAGGCAGATGAAAAACCATTGACGGTTACCTTGTTAGCCGCCCCCAAAAAGGCAAAAACCCCGGAGCCAGCTCCACTCGAATCCAATACAAAAGAAATAGCGAAGCCCGTTCTCCAGCCTAGAAAAATTATAGCCATCAAACCAAAGCAAGTTATTGTGGCGACCAAACCCAGCGACCCCAAAATCCTCGTACATATATCACCGTCGAGAGCGTCTTTTCAACGCTGGCTTAAAAGCGAAACCGGTCAGTTCTCTCAAGAAAGCCCGAGTTCTGTGGCAGAGTTTGAGCAAACCTTTGACGCCCCATCGTTGTATAAGTCGCCAACAGAACTCTCGCCTTACAAGGGAAATCCTGCGGTTCGAGGGAGGACCGGCTTTGCGACCGAGTACAAGGGTCGGCGCACCTGCTACGTTAAGATTCTGAATTTGACGGATATATCAGCGTCGCCCTCCTTTACCTCTGAGGACTGTACGCTAGAGAAGAAATTTGACTTAAAGCTTAATCAGCCTAATAACGGCTAATCTGATAGGTAGTATGCTTGCTTATAACGTCTACGCTAGAGTACCTAGGTACAGACTGGCTTATCGGTGGCGAGCCTTTATAAATTGCCGAAAAACACAAGGTAACTGGATTTTTGTATAAGACACAAGCGCCATTGTTACCTTATTCCCTTTTACTGGACGCTTGGTCTGGTTAAACTCGAAAAACTTTGCTAAAAGTAGTTATATGGTTTGGGAATGCCATTTATAACTTACATTCATAGTAAAAATGTAAGTTAGGCACAGATCAATGTACGATTACATCCAGACAATTAATCCACCGATAATCTTACCCAGTGTCACGCACGGCGGGTAACGACCGAGAACCAAGGCTTTTTATAATGACTCGAGCACCAGAAACCTATTTTAAGGAAGGCTGTTTTATCGAGGAGTGGCACAACCATGTCCATGATCGTGATTGCTCTATTGCGCGAGTCCGAGTCGAAGTTGGCAAGACCACTAAGCTGCATGCCTTGCAAAAAACCACCGAGCGATATGTGATGTTGTCAGGCTCCGCCTTAGTAACGGTGGGCGAGAAGTGTTGGCGGGTAGCCGAAGGCGATGTTGTGGTAATCAAACCCGATGAAGCTCAGAAAATACAAAATCAAAGCCAAGAAGATCTTATTTTTTTGGCTATCTGTACCCCACGTTTTTTAGTGGAAAACTATAGAGAAATTTAAAGGCTTTGTAAAACTTTAAGACTACTCGATAGTAAATAAGAGAGTGTAGCCGGTTGTAAGTTCACGGGCTAAAACACTCCAAATAATAAGTTTAAAAAACTATTTTAAAACCACCTAAGGAGAAAAGAATGAAATATTCATTACCAAGGCTAAGCATGTTAGTGCTAAGCATTTCAATCTTGCTTGTGAGCGCATCTGCCCAAGCAAACTACACCAAGACTAAATACCCTATTGTTCTTGTTCACGGCTTTTCAGGTTTCAACAACATTGGTGGCCTAATTGGTTATTTTCACACAGTACCGTATAACCTGCGCCGTTCTGGTGCCAAAGTTTATGTACCCTCGGTATCGGCATTTAACTCATCTGAAGCGCGTGGTCAGCAGCTTGCTAACTATCTAATGACGCTACCGGAGAGCAAGTTTAATTTGATTGGTCACAGTCAGGGTTCACCTACTTCTCGCGTAGCGGCATCATTAGTGCCAAATAAAGTTGCCTCAATTACGTCTGTAAATGGGGTTAACGGGGGCTCAAAGGTGGCCGACGTTTTATTGGGTTATTTGCCTAGTGGCGTCAGTCAAAACGCGGTTGCTGGTATTTTGAATTCCGCCGGTGGTCTAATAAACTTTTTTTCTGGTAGTAACAGCCCTCAAGACGCACTGGCAAGTGCAAACGCCTTAAGCACACAAGGTACATTGCAACTAAATCAAGCACTTGGCAACAAGGGTATTAGCAGTAATAACTGTAGTTCTATATCCGAAAATGTAAATATTAATGGATACAATATTAAGATGTTTTCTTGGTCAGGAAACCGAGTCTTGACTAATTTTTTCGATCTTACTGACGGCTTTTTAGGGGTAACATCGCTAGCCTTTGGTTTTGAGCAAAACGATGGCTTAGTGAGTGTCTGTTCGTCCAAGCTAGGAAAAGTAATTAGTACTAGATACAAAACCAATCATGTTGATGCGATTAACCATCTCTTTGGAGTTCGTGGCTGGACCAACCCAGTATCACTCTATCGCGCTCAGGCGAATCGTTTAAAGAATAAGAACCTATAGGCATGCTTCAGAATAAGCAGCGCCAAGCTATGTTGGCGTCGTTGTTAATAACAGTGCTGGCATTGTCAGCACTGTTTCTTTTGACACCGACTAATCCCCCAGTGAATATTGACGACCTTAAAGTGTCTGCGTTAGAGCGCCCGACATTGCTTGAAAAACGCCAGTCAATCGAGTCGTCTGATCGCGGCATAGAGAAAGCTTTAGAGTTTATTTCAACACCCAGTGAGCACGATCAACTGGTTATCTCCGCGACCTTGGAGGGCACAAGTATTGATGGTGCGCTAAGGGCCGATACCAATGGAGCGCTTGTATTGGAGCTTGGAGTAAGAGATTTCTTTGATTACTTTTTAAGCATGGCCGATGACGTCGGCGCCGAGCAGGCGATCGCTGAAATACAGCGATATGCACAAACGTACCTGCCACAGCCGGCTAGCCTAGAGGCTATTGAGTTGTTAGGTAACTATCTACGCTACAAGCAAAGCGAATTTCAAATTCAACAAACACCCATATCCCAAGACACCTTAGACGACAGTGATGCATTACACTTATTGAGAACAAGTTTTGATCAGTTGAAACGCAAGCGCCAAGCACTTTTTAGCTCGGCGCAAGACCAAGCTCTGTTTGGTCTAGAGGATAGTTACGCAAACCATACGCTATCAACTCTTGAGTTAATGGCTGACCAAGGTACGACTGACCAGCAAAAACGTGAGGGTTTAAGTGATCTCGAGTTTCAATTACCGCCCGGCCTGTCGGCCAGTTTTGCAGAGACTAGAGGTAATCGTCAATATCAACTCAGTGTTGAGACTGAAACGGCCTCAAGTAAAGACGATGCACAAGTTTATGAGGCGCTTAGCTCACAGGGCGTAGAGCAACAACAAATCGAAGCCATCATTGCACGACGTCAACAACAGCGGCAGTTCGATAGTACCTATTTACGCTATCAAGCTGAAAAAGACAGCTTAAGCCAAGCAGATATAGAGCGCGGAACAGATGCCTATCAAGTTCGCTTAAGTGCACTACAAAGCCAATTTTTCTCTAGCCCAGAAGACCGAACCCAGGCAGCACTAAGGGATTTGATGCAAGATTAAGCAATAAAACTGTCGTTTACAATTAGTCACTAGCCTAGCAAAGCGTTAAAATCAGCAGCTTGTAAAGCCGACACAGCTCATTGGTCGGTATAAATTAGGTTGTAACTACGTATGTTCCACACAGAATCTTTTGACGTTATCGTAATTGGTGGCGGCCATGCCGGTACCGAAGCCGCACTTGCTTCGGCACGCACTGGCGCGCGCACACTACTATTGACTCATAATATTGAGACAATTGGCCAAATGTCCTGTAACCCCGCAATTGGAGGCATAGGCAAGGGCCATATTGTTAAAGAGATTGACGCGATGGGTGGCGTAATGGCTGAAGCCGCGGATAAGGGCGGCATTCAATTCCGCACCTTGAATGCTCGCAAAGGCCCAGCAGTTAGAGCAACGCGTGCGCAGGCGGATCGAGTTCTCTATAAAGCCGCAGTACGTGAGGTTGTTGAAAATCAAGAAAATTTATCGTTGTTTCAGCAATCGGCTGACGATCTAATTGTTGAACATGGCCGGGTTACCGGTGTTGTCACGCAAATGGGCTTGAAGTTTAAGTGCAAGACCGTAGTGTTAACCACGGGTACCTTTTTAGGCGGCATCATTCATATTGGCATGGAAAATTTTCAAGGCGGCCGTGCTGGCGACCCGCCGTCAAACGCCTTGGCCGCGCGCTTGCGAGAAATGCCGTTTACCTTTGGTCGCTTGAAGACCGGTACACCGGCAAGGCTAGATGCCCGCACAATTGATTTTTCAAAATTAGAGGCACAACCAGGCGATACACCCTGCCCTGTTTTTTCGTTTTTAGGTGATGTGTCACAACACCCGCAACAGGTGAATTGTCATATAACTCACACCAACAAAAGAACCCACGATATTATTCGTGCGGGTCTAGATCGCTCGCCTTTGTATGCCGGCGTGATTGAGGGCGTAGGGCCACGTTATTGCCCGTCGATTGAAGATAAAATTGTGCGTTTTGCTGATAAAGACTCACACCAAATTTTTGTTGAGCCCGAAGGCTTAAAAACCCACGAGGTGTATCCGAATGGTATTTCGACCTCGTTACCGTATGACATCCAATTCAATTTCATACGTTCGATCCTTGGCTTTGAAAATGCCCAAATCGTACGCCCTGGTTACGCCATTGAATATGATTTTTTTGATCCACGAGGCCTAAAACCAACGCTTGAAACAAAATATGTTGAAGGACTATTTTTCGCCGGCCAAATTAATGGCACAACTGGCTATGAAGAAGCCGCTGGACAAGGCTTATTGGCGGGCCTGAACGCAGCGCGCCAATCTCGAGATCAAGAGGGTTGGTACCCGACACGTGATCAAGCTTACATTGGCGTGTTAGTTGATGACTTAATAACCATGGGTACCAAAGAGCCGTATCGTATGTTTACCTCAAGAGCCGAGTACCGGTTAATATTGAGAGAAGACAATGCCGATCTACGTTTGACCGAAAAGGCTAGAGAGTTTGGTCTGGTCGACGATGTTCGCTGGGCGGCTTTTTGCCTGAAGCGGGAGTCTATAGAGAGCGAAAAGCAACGAATGAACGGAACATGGATCCGCCCAGAGATGCTCACCGATGAGCTCGCTCGAGAGATTATTGGTGATACGCTGAAGAAAGAAGCCAATTTGATGCAATTACTGAGGCGGCCAGAAGTAAGCTATGAGCGATTGATGACGCTACCCGGTGCCGGCGATGCAATAAGCGACCCTAAAGTGGCTGAGCAGCTCGAAATTCAAGCTAAATATCACGGCTACATCGAGCGTCAATACGCTGAAGTTCAAAAGCAAAAGAGCAATGAAACAACCGCTCTAGATATTAATATGAATTATTCATTAGTCAACGGTCTTTCAAATGAGGTGGCGCAAAAGCTAAATGAGCATAAGCCAACCACCATAGGTCAGGCATCTAGGATTTCGGGCATTACGCCAGCGGCTGTATCGTTATTGTTGGTGTACTTGAAAAAGCGTGGAAAAGCCGCTTAGTCAAAGCTTAGCACGCAATTATTTTTTTGGCTAGAAATGGTGAAATCATGGCCTTTTCAAAAGCTGCTTGTTTAACGTTTCGCTTAATAAGCCGCATCACCTATAATCGTCGACCGAGTTAGACTTATGTTAGTGGTTAAAACCCTGCATAAAACACATGGCATCGCTATGAATGATAGAAGTACTGAAACTCAAAAAATGCTCGCCGAGCGGATAAAGAAAGGCCTTGATACACTCAATGTGTCATATGGCGATGAGGCGATCGAAAAACTAGTGGCCTTTATGGAATTACTAGCCGAGTGGAATAAAACCCATAACCTAACGTCTGTCGACGATCTTGACGAGATGCTCAGTATCCATATTTTCGATAGTGCTAGTATTAAGCCATATGTGAAAGGCGCGACACTATTAGATGTTGGTAGTGGTGCCGGCTTGCCGGGAATGGTGCTGGCTATTTTATCGCCAGCCTTAGAAGTCACCTCGGTCGAGTCACGAAACAAAAAGGCGCAATTTCAGATGTTTGCTGCTAATAAGTTACGGCTAAAGAATTTTAAAGTAGAAAATGTGCGGATTGAAGAATTTCACCCTAAAGAAAAGTTCGCCATGGTCACGTCCAGAGCCTTCTCAAGCATTGAAAACTTTGTTAACGGCTCAAAGCAAGCTATCGCTAGCAATGGTCGTTGGCTGGCGATGAAAGGCTTGTTTCCAGAGGAGGAGCTGAAAGTACTTAAGAAGATGAACCTAAAATTTGATACCTTTGCACTTAAGGTTCCAGAACTTGATGCTCAACGCAATCTAGTGGTTATATGCGCGCCCAAGTAAAAGAGCTTAAAGTAAGACAAACGATAATAAAGCTCGGCGACTAAACGCTCGTCTCGACAGACACTATGGCTAAAGTAATCTCAGTAACAAACCAGAAGGGTGGGGTTGGTAAAACTACCAGTAGTATCAATCTATCGGCGGCTCTGGTGCTAAATAATAAACGTATACTATTGCTGGACATGGACCCGCAAGGCAATGCCAGCGTCGGCTTAGGTGTTGATACCGAAGAATTGGACGCCACTATATATGATGTATTGCTAAACGAAGCTACGGCTAAAGATGCGATTGTAAAAACCGAAAGCGGCGTCGATGTTATGACCGCCAACGGTGATTTGGCCGGCGCGCAGGTTGAGTTATTAAATGAGATTGGTCGAGAGCTTCGTTTAAAGAAAGCGCTGGTCGAGGTTCAGGATGATTACGATTATATTTTCATCGACTGCCCTCCCGCACTAAATGTACTAACTGTAAACGCCTTGGTGGCATCCGATTCGGTAATCATCCCAATGCAATGCGAATACTTCGCGTTAGAAGGTTTGAGTGCGCTAGTGTCAACCATTCGCGCTATTAGAGAAACACTCAATCCGTCACTGAAGATTGAAGGATTGCTTCGTACCATGTTCGACAAGCGAAACGGTCTCTCCGGCGAAGTGAGTAAGCAACTACAAAACCACTTTGGCGATAAAGTATACGAAACCGTGATACCACGAAACGTTCGGTTAGCCGAAGCACCTAGCTATGGCGAGTCAGCTATTAGTTATGCTCCCACCTCGAAAGGCGCCAAGGCGTACATTAAACTAGCCGACGAATTATTGGCAATTGCCGAAAGCAAAGCCGTAAAGACAACTGCCGCGAAGGCTTAGAATTTTTGCAATTGCCTAGAACTGAGATAACAGAAACGAGTTAAATAGTTATGAGCACGAAAAAGAAAAAGCGTTTAGGACGTGGCTTAGAAGCGTTACTTGGTAATAGCTCTGTTGCTCCTCAAGTCAACTCTGAGTCAAGCCCTGTCGCTGAGCAAGATACCGCACCCAACACGCTGCCGATCGAAAAAATGCAGCCGGGTGAGTATCAGCCAAGAACCAATATGGATCAGGCATCACTAGAGGACCTAGCGGCCTCTATCCGCTCTCAAGGCATTATCCAACCTATTCTTGTGCGCCCCATTGCCGGCGGAAAATACGAAATCATTGCCGGCGAACGCCGTTGGCGTGCGGCACAAATTGCCCAGTTACATGAAGTGCCGGTACTGGTAAGACATATTCCTGACGAAGCAACCTTGGCTGTTGCTCTGATAGAAAATATTCAACGTGAAAATTTGAACCCAGTTGAAGAGGCGGCTGGTTTAAAACGTTTGATGGACGAGTTTGGGCTAACGCATGAAGAGATGGCAAAAAGTGTTGGTCGCTCAAGAACCGCGGTAACCAACCTTTTGCGTCTATTAAGCCTAAGCTCCGGTGCAAAACACCTATTGGAGCAAGGCAACATTGAAATGGGGCACGCTAGAGCGATACTAGGGTTGCCGTTAGAGTACCAAGACACGGTAGCGACCGAAGTCTATGTTAAGAAATTATCAGTGCGACAAACCGAGGCGCTGGTGCGGGCTTATGCGAACCCCAAGAAAGCGGCTTCGAAACCAGTAAAAAGCGCCGATATCCGAAGTTTAGAAGAAACACTTGGCGAAAAACTTGGCACAAAAGTATCGGTTCAAGATCACAACGGTAAAGGAAAATTAGTGATTGAATATTCAAGTCTCGATACGCTCGACGGCATTCTGGCGCATATTAGATAAAGCCATGAGCGGATCTAAATATTAACCTTACGGTGATTGAAAATGTTAGCTAGACATGAGTTTTGATTATCTAAAAATTGCCGGCGCCCTTAGCTTTATCGCATCGGCACTGCATCTAGCAATTATCGTCGGCGGTGCGTCATGGTATCGGTTCTTTGGTGCTGGTGAGCAGATGGCTACAATGGCCGAGCAAGGCTTGTTGCAACCGGCGGTAATCACCTTCGGTATCGCTGTTGTTTTAGCTAGTTTCGGTGCTTATGCGTGGTCGGGTGCTGGTATTTTTATAGAACTACCAGTATTGAAGCCAGCCTTAGCCGTGATCACGCTGGTGTACTTAGTTCGAGGTGTTGTTGGCTTTATTGCTCCATTCGTATCAAACCATCCACAAGTTACTCAGAATAGCCTTAGTTTTTGGATCTACAGTTCTATTATATGTATGATTTTTGGACTGGTTCATCTGCAAGGAGTGATGGATAAATGGTGAGCTTGAAAACGGCGATCGACACCAATCATAGTTTAGATCGACAACATTTTTAGAGGCACTAACCTTGTACCTTCGCTCGCTCGCGGTAGCCAATTAGAAGTAACCAAAAATAGCCCGCTATGCGCACTTAGATAAAATCGGATAGGTTACTCTGAATAAGTAATTGCCGCATCAGTGGTACGATCAAATTTAATATTAAGCCGGAAAAAACCTTATTTAGGACATCAAGCAATATTCGGATTTGAAGAAAATTCATCTCAATATCGAGTTTTTAGATGATTTCTTGTTAGTGATACTGACTAGTTATTGTTCTAAAGAGGTCAAAATGAGGTTTAGGGAGACGTTCTTAAAAATACGATTAGGTCGTTCTTTTTTCAACTATCCGGCCTTGAAGGTCAATAAATGACAAAAATCGGCCATTATCGTTAAATAATTTGCGTTAAAGCGCTTTTAGTTATTGTTTTCATGTACATAAGGCAGGTATGGTACGCATCTGTTGCTTAACAGCCTTTATTCGTAAAGGACTTGTTGAGACGGATTTTTTATATATCTAACCTGGTGAACTTAGATATTGTTTAATTTTTTCACCGACAAATACGAGTAAAGAAAATGAGTAAAGGCACAGTTAAGTGGTTTAATGCAGACAAAGGTTTCGGTTTTATTACACCAGAAGATGGCGGCAAAGACCTTTTTGTCCATCATTCTGAAATCCAAAGTGGCGGCGGTTACGCAACTTTAGACGACGGCCAAGCGGTTGAGTTTGAAGTTGGCGAAGGCCAAAAAGGCCCTTGCGCGAACAAAGTTGTTCCGTTATAGGCTTACGTAGTTATGTAAGCATGGACAACAGATTCGTCTGTTGTCCATTTACAAATTAGCGTGAATGCAAAAATTTGGTTTACAGAGAAAAAGCTCATTCCCAAATAGCGCGATAGAGTTAGAATTAGCAAAAGAGCAGGCCTCAGCGCTTGGTCGAACAGGAAAGAAGCTACGACTCTCATTAGAGCGGTATCAAATGAATCAAGGACACGATTCAAATTTGGAAATATCGAATACCTTACAAGCCTCGGACATTCGAGAGATTTCCAACAATCTTTGGGAACTGATGTTACAGCGCGAGTTGCTTGGTTTTTGTGACAATAATTTGTCATGGATCCTAGAAAACTATGTGGTTCCTCAGGCTGCGATAGATTGTATAGGCCGGCACAACCGTTAAGCCAATATGTCTGCTTACCTTAGCCATTGAATGCAGCGCACACAACGTCTATGGTTTAAATCGTTATTATTGCAAATAGCAAACCTTAGGCTGACCAGAAAAATAATCACAAACGCTTACTCTGCATTCCTCGCCTTACTATGTTTTAGTATTTCTAGCCAGGCTTTTGAAAATTCAAACAACCAATTGGGTAGCTCTATGTCCAGCCAGCCAGTTCCAGCATCAGTAAAGGGGAGCTTTGAAGTTTCTATGCCGCCACAACAAGATAGCGGCACACCCGCTGGGCGGATGCTAATTAATAAGTAGTACTCCGGGGTGAGTGAATGGTAGTGGTGTAGGACAAATGCTCAGCAAGCGAACTAGTGGTGGTACTGCAGTCTACGTTGCAATCGAAGGATTTGAAGGTGTACTCGATGGCAAGAGAGGTTCTTTTACACTGTTGCACAATGGCTTTATGTCGGCCGATGAACAGTCATTAGATGCCACGGTTGTTCAAGTGTCAGGCACCGATGAATTGGAAAATATTTCGGGTTCTATGCAAATCGATCAGGCTGATGGAACTCATCAGTACGTATTTTCATATCATATAAAATGAAATGCTCAATTTTAACAGTATTGTTTTGTCAAATGTTGGGCGTCTCAGCCAGCCCAGTAGACGCCTCGCCGATTGATAAAGACGCATTGGCTAAGTCATACTTTTCGGCTTGGGTGAAAACTCAAAGCCCGAAAGCAACTGCAGAGGATATAGAGCGCTACCTCGACCTACTCGCCGACGATGTAGGCCATCAACACTTGCCCTATGACGTAGACGCGAGTCGCCATGTCGTTGGGAAAAAAGAAATGCGTAAAGGCATTATGCACTACCTTGGTTCTCATACGCGACATAGTGCTAGGCTCAACACTATTACTCACGGCTTTAATCTCGTGGTTATCAGCTATGAGAGCGCCTCGACAGGTGTGCATCCGCAGACTGCAGAACTAATCGAACAGCGCTACGACACTGTTGAGGTGCTAGAGTTGGTAGGCGATAAGGTAGCGGTAATTCGTAAGTACAGTGAGTAAGCTGAGGAGTTAAACGCGTCGATTAAAAAGACCGATTAAGTATCTCCGTATCATCCGCCGAACCCCACTCTGACCATGAACCGTCGTAAAGACGATTCAGACCAAAACCACATTCAACAAGCGCCAGGGTAATGATAGCCGCAGTCACGCCTGAACCACATGAGGTTACCAACGGCGTATCTGGTTTGAGGCCAGCTTGGCTAAATAGAGCGTGCAGCTGCGGACGAGATTTTAGTCGACCACTATCTATTAGCGTGTCAAAGCTCATACAAACCGACTCGGGCATGTGTCCAGAGGGCAAACCGACACGAGGCTCTGGCGCTTCGCCTAAAAACCGCGCTCTAGATCGAGCATCGAGAACGCTGTATTGTTTGCTCGAAATGTTTTCAATTAATTCGAGCTTACTAATAATTGCCTGCCTGCTTAACATGGCACTGTAGTTGCTAGTTGTTACCGTCCGTACGACATTCTCTAATGCGCCGCCCTGTTCTATCCAAGCCGGTAAGCCGCCATCTAGAATAGATACATTTTGGTGACCAAATACCTTGAACATCCACCAAACTCTTGCGGCCGAGAACAAGCCTGCGCTGTCATACACCACCACCTGAGAATCGTTGCAAATACCTAGCGCGCCGAGCGCTTGCGAAAAATCCTCAGCACTAGGCAGCATATGTGGCAGGTCCGAATCATGGTCGCAGATCAAATCAATATGAAAAAACTGTGCGCCTGGAATATGTTGCTGCTTGAACTGACCTTCAGTATCGATGCTCTTTGAGGGCAAATACCAAGAGCTGTCGAGTATCGAAGTCTCGCCCCGCTCAATCAATGCTTTAAGTTGTGCTACTGAGCAAAGCTGCGAAGAACGCGTCATGTCATTGGTCTCGTCGATAGCTAAAGGGGTTGTCGCGCAGCAAAAATGAAAACCTCGACTCACCTTCAATCGAGTAAATCACGGTGCCTTGAAATGACTCCTGACGCTTGGCGCTACCATTAATCACTTGAGTAAAGGCTCGTCTTACGCTTGGCAATATTTCTGCGCTAACCAATGGCGTATTGTGAGCGGGTAGCAAGGTCGTAACATTTGGTAGTTCGAGTACTAACCGATCAAGAGATTTTGCATAGGCAAGCAAGTCTGTTTCAGGGGCGTATAACCAAATTGGCCCCGCATAGAAAGTGTCACCGGTCCACAGTAAGCCTTGCTCGCGGTCGATCAGGGCTGTCGCGTCTGGCGTATGCCCAGGTACATGAATAACTTCGATGCGGCGGCCGCCTAGTTCGAAAATATAGCCATCTTCGATACGTTTGCTGATCTTATACGGCCTGCCAACGTGAGTCTCCTCACTTACGCCTTTGGGTAATGGTCGGCACAATGCAGCGGCTGAAACTTCTTCGCCGATGTCTTTATTTAAGATGCCTTTCTGACGTTCGCTAGTGAACCGTGTGGTCATTCCGTAGACGCGTTTAAAGGCGTGATTACCGCCGACATGGTCTGAGTGCGAATGAGAGTTCAATACTGTAATCGGTTTATCGCTGAGGCGTTTAACTAGGCCATGTATATCGCCAATGCCATTGCCTGTATCGAATAGTAAGGCTTTTGACTTTCCTTCGATTAGATATGAAATAGTCTCTTGCCATTGATGAGCCTCGTAAATAGCTTTAACCCCGACCGCAACTTGATAAACCTGGAACCATGAGTCTGGGTCGTCGACCTTTTCTAAGTCTGCATAGTCAGCGCGCGGTAGCTTATTGCAAAACTCGCCCATCGAGTGATTTGGGCTTGGCTCTGCATTTGTTTCGGCTAGCGCGGCCACGGAGAAGGTAAAAAGAAATAATAGCTTGAGGGCCGATGCTAAGCGCTTGGCCGACAGTAGCGTGAGACTAATTTTGAGCATAAAGTCACCTCAGTGTGTGAGTAAGCCGCGTTAATAGTGAAGACACGGCATAGCTCATGAAAAAATAGTACTTACTAAAGCCAAGTGGCTTACCCAAATATCGATAGTGGCTAAGTAGATAGAATATCTTGCCAGCCATTGCTCGTTTAGAGCTTGAAATAGAATCGTTGCGTAAGCGATAAAACACTAGTGGTGCAATAAGCACTGCGCTTCGAATGTCTTTACGTTGATGAAGTTGCAACCAAAGCAAATAGTCTTCGACGCCAATGTAATCAGCCGACTGGTCAAATGCTAGCTCGCCGAACAACGACCTAGAAATCAGTGCGCTCGAAGTAACCACCCAGTTTTTGCTAATCAGCTGCTGGTGGTCTTTGCATTGTATCTGAAGCTGGCATTGATCGAAAATCTGCGCGCTTGGCACCACGCGTCTAAAGCTAATGTGCAACGTGGATAGAAAGTTCAGCCCATGAGTTTGCATTGCCTTAAGTTGCAGTTCTAATTTTCTCGGGTGCCAAAGGTCATCCGAGTCAATGAAGGCAAGATAATCCCCGGTAGCAACGTCAATGCCATCATTTCGTGGCGTCGCAGGCCCACCAGAGCAGCGTTTACGCTGAATTAAGCTTAGTCGTGGATCATCGGCAAGGGATCTAACTATCTCTACAGTATTGTCACTTGAGCTGTCATCAATAACGATAAGCTGAAGCGCTTGATGAGTTTGTTTTAGCACCGATCGTACAGCCTCGGCGACCCATTTCTCTGAGTTATGGCTGGGCAAAATAACGCTAACATTCAACATGCTTAGATAGGTCTTCTATTGCCAGAGAGCTAACACCGTTTTCAGTGCCGTTGAAAAAGCGATTGGTTGGTCGAGCATTAAATGGTGACGGGCATGGGGTATGTCTATGATCGGGATTGAGTCGCCGCCTAGCTCGCGGATGTAGTTGGCTGAGTCTGCGGTGAAAAGCATGCTCTCACGCCCGTAGATAATAGCTACTCGACCAGGCGTGTTGACAATTCTCTGGCCAATTTCAGTCCATCGACGTTCGACACCGTCGACCCTTGGGTAAACGCTAGGGCTAAACTTCCATGACCAACCGCCGTCAACTTTCTTCAGCGAGTGATAAGCCATAAAGTCGAGGAGCTCTGGTTGCTCAACTTTTTGCGGCGGTGCCAGCACAAACCGTTGCTTGGCAGTTTCATAATCTGGGTAGATGCGATTTGGCTTGTCGGGGTTTTGATTGCCTGGCCGGCGAAAGTTGTCGGCGTGCTTCTTAAGTATCTCTGGGCGTATTACCATTAGGTCGCAAATTACTAAGCCTGAGAATTTCTCTGGATGAGCGTTGACCGCGGCAGTGCCGACCATGCCGCCATATGAATGGGCTATTACTGTCGGCTTTCTATTATTATCAAAAAGGCCCGTGTGTTGTGCCACATCCAATGCTTCGGCTACACGAATTTCATCGGAGTAGTCATCGCGTATGCCTGAGTCGCCCATTCCTGATAAGTCATAGGCAACTATATGATAGTCCTCAGCTAATAGCGGAGCGATAAAAGCAAAGCACCGTGAGTGTGCTAAAAAGCCATGTAGCATCAATAACCCCGGCTTTGATGGGTCACCCCAGCGAAAATAATGAATCGGCGCGCCATTGGATTCTACCCAGCCCTCCTCGCGTTCGACTGACAGCGCCGCTGTGAGCCACTTAGAGGGATGTTCTACGGCTCCGTCAAGATCGCTTAAGCCAGTACTTTTGGTGGTCGTATGTTGTGCTTGTGTCATTGAAAAATTCCGTCGTCATCAGGGATATCTGATGATTCGTTCGCATTGAATTAACGTTAAGTTTGTTAGTCTACTACAGCTGGTTAGGGGTGTGTGTCAATACAGAGAGAGTGAGCAGCGTCTATCGGGCTTGCCGGGACTGTTGGCTTAAATTGGTCAGCGGCCGAATGGCGACACCGGCTTTGGTCTATTTACTATTCGCAAATTTTGTCTAACTGCGTGACTAGACTATTGTCCTAGCTTTATTGTGTTTGTCGGCGAAAATCAGTGGTGCTCGGCAAAACGTGTGATAAGCCGCTTGAAGCTGAGCAAATTAGGGCTTTTTGCTAATATTTTTTTGCTAAACAAGGCTTAAAAATCAGTCTGACAAGTATTGCGAAACGCCTTTCGAGCATTTATACTCCGCGAGCAGTCAAAACGGCCGATTTATGAATAATTTAGACCCACGCTCTCGCCGCGAAACTGAGCACCAGTTTAGCGAAGTAGACAGTATTAACGAGGTTTCACGCCACGTTATGCAAACTAGCAAGGCGCAGCCCGGTGTTTTATTGAAGTTGGCTTTATTACAACTGTTTGGCACGGCGGTTTTCAGTATTGCCATGTTAGTGTGTTTTGACGCACGTGAAGCATTGTCTGCCCTATTCGGCGGAGCAATTGCGACCATCGGTAGTTTGTATTCTGCCGGGCGCTTGTTTTTCACTAAGCAAGAAGCGGCCGCCGCCGAGATGTTGATTCGGTTTTATGTAAGTGTAGTTTTGAAATTTATATTCACCTTGGCAATGATGGCAATTTGCCTAATTGTACTCAAGGTGTCTTTGTTGCCGTTTATAATTGCCTACCTACTGGCAGCCGTGATTATAAATTGGTTAGTGTTGTTGGTTCCGGCAAAACTCGACGTGGTCGAGCAGCGCACGGAAGACCACCTCGCTAAAAATGAAAGAATTTAAAATTTAAGTTTGAGATTTACTCTCTCAGGAATCGAAAATGGCATCTGAAAACGGTGAACTAACGGGCGCTGGTTATATTAACCATCACCTTACTAATTTGACATACGGTCAACTCCCTGACGGCACGTGGGGCTTTGCTCATGGATCGGAAGAAGCAGCTAGCATGGGCTTTATGGCGATTCACGTCGACTCAATGGCTTGGGCCCTCGGCCTTGGCGTACTCATGTTCTGGGTACTGCGTAGCGTGGCTAAAAATTTCAGTTCCGACAAACCTTCAAAAGTGCAGTGTTTTGTCGAAGCTCTTTTCGATATGGCGCAAGAGTCTAAGGACAGCACATTTACCAAACAAGCAAAGAACGTGTGGATAGCGCCGATGGCGTTGACCATATTCATTTGGGTGTTCTTAATGAACCTAATGGATTTGGTGCCGGTCGATTGGATTCCAGAGTTGGCTGCATTTGCCGGCATTGGTTATATGAAGATTGTACCGTCGACTGACGTAAACGTAGCGCTAGGCATGGCCTTGGCGGTGTTTATCATGATTCTTTATTACAGTATTAAGATCAAAGGCCCGGTGGGATTTACCAAAGAGCTTGCCTTGCAGCCATTTGGCAAATATCTAATACCGTTTAATCTGGTTCTAGAGTTGGTTGGCCTGCTTGCTAAGCCTCTCTCTCTTGGCCTTCGTTTGTTCGGTAACATGTATGCAGGCGAACTTATCTTTATCTTGATTGCGATGATGTATAGCGCAGGCCTTGGCTTAGGTGTCTTGGGCGGCGTTGCACAATTAGGCTGGGCTATCTTCCACATTCTAATCATCACACTTCAGGCGTACATTTTCATGATGCTAACTATCGTTTACCTGAGCCAGGCTCACGAAAAACATTAGTAGTTAGTATTGTTTAACTTTTTCAATTTTAATTTTTTATATTTTTTAGAAATCAGGAGCTCCAAATGGGAACTATCGTAGGTATGACCGCAATTGCCGTAGGCATCATGTTAGGTTTAGCAGCTGTAGGCGCTGCAATTGGTATCGGCCTTATGGGCGGTC